>JBAVIP010000030.1:0-2664 GCA_049687015.1 Methylotenera sp.
CGATGAGTCGCTACGGCGCGAAATTCACGAGGGCTTGAATGTGGTGGAGAACTGGAATAGCGCCAATGACTTCATCTTCTACGGCGAGCGAGGTGAATTTGCGACTAACCGTGTGGAAGATCAGGAACTGGGAGTACTGTCGCTTCATTTGTTGCAGATATGTTTGGTATACATCAATACCCTGTTCATCCAGGAAGTACTGGCGGAGCCTGCCTGGCGTGATCGCATGACAGTGGATGACTGGCGTGGCCTCACGCCCCTGATCTACCATCATGTGAATCCGTACGGTCGTATCGAGTTGGACATGAATCGGCGTATGGCCCTCGCCGCATGATCCCCCGAAAACGAGGGTTTTAGAGAGAAGGACGCGGGCACAGTGCAACACGCGCACTTCCCCTGAATCGATCTCCCTAAACTGTCTCTTGATTTATTCTCCCGGAACTACGATGATAGACATGAGTAATGGGAGAATGACATGGCTATCGTAATCGAAGATTTGCAAATGGAACAACTGGCGCAGCAGCTCGCCACGGCCGAGGGCGTGACTGTCAGGGAGGTGGTGCGTGAAAGCCTATTGTCACTGGCCGGTATCCGTGGATTGACCACCAAGAAACCACCGCTACGCGAAAGGCTTGCCGCATTGGCTGCTGAAATCGATGCGTTGCCGCATCAATCAACAGCTGACAACCGAAGTGAAAACGACATATTGGGGTACGACGAGCACGGCATATGGTGATTGACACTTCCGCCGTACTGGCTTGGCTGAAACATGAACCAGAACGCCAACGGATTGTCGCCGCTCTGGAAGCACACGCTGTATGTCGAATATCGGCAGTGAGTCTGCTGGAGGCCCACATCGTGGTGCGAGCGCGCGAACATCACACCATGCCGGGCAAGCTGCAACGTTTCCTGGAAGAAATTGGTGCGATCGTCATGCCTTTCGACGAACAGCAAGCCCATCTTGCCAATGAAGCATCCCGGCGCTACGGAAAAGGACAAGGCCACCCGGCCCAACTGAACATGGGCGACTGCGCTGTCTACGCGCTGGCCAAGTTGCTTGATGAACCGTTGCTGTTTGTCGGCAACGATTTTTCGCAAACGGACATTAAGCAATGTTGATTGGCTACGCCCGCGTCTCTACGCGTGACCAGAAGCCGCACCTGCAACTAGATGCGCTACAGGAAGCTGGCTGTGAACGAATCTTCCAAGAAACAGTGAGCGGTGCCAAGCGAGAACGACCGGAACTCCAGTCGGCCCTAGATTTCATGCGCACCGGCGATACGCTGGTTATCTGGAAGTTGGATCGACTCGCCCGCTCCACCCGCCAGTTGCTCGACACTGTGGAAGGATTAGCGCGGCGAGGTATTGGACTGAAGGCGCTGACGCAAGACATTGACACCACCACCGCTGGGGGCCGTCTCATCTTTACCGTATTCAGTGCTATTGCCGAGTTCGAGCGCGAGATTATTCGTGAACGTACCCGTGCCGGCCTTGATGCCGCGCACTCGCGCGGTCGTAAGGGGGGACGTCCACGTGCACTGGTTGAGAAGGACTTGAAACAAGCTCGCGCCCTGCTAACCGACCCTGAGATCACTGTCGAGGATGTGGCTCGCCGGCTTGGCGTTGGCCCATCCACGCTGTACCGCTATCTGCCTGCAGCGCGTCAGACGGCGCAAGAAATGGAACTTTAACTACAATGCAGCGGGTTCATGCGTGAGCAACGTTTATCCTCTTCTTCCGAAACTGACGGTACATCGGCAATTCATTGATGACTTTCTTGCTGCAAGGGCGCCGTGCTTTGTACTCGGCATGATTGAGGAACGGAAGCAAAAGCTTGGCCTCCTTGCGCTCCGACCAGGCAAGATCATTCCTCTGGAAATCACTGCGCCAGGCTTCAACTTTGGCCATTCGCTGCTGGGCAATACCTATTATGAGGTGGTGCATTTTGCCTTTGAGTTCTACGGTTTCGGCACCTACAACGTTTTGATCAATCCCAACAACCCGCTGGCACAAGCAGTGCTGGATAGCATGATTGATATCGGGGAATACTTTTTTCTGGCGATAGGGCCGAATCAGGGCGTAACAGCCTTTCGTTCCGAGATTGGAGCGGAGACTTTGGCGGGCATAACAGACAACTTAGCGCGTATCAAAAGATCGACTACCAGCGATGCGCAGTATCAGCAGGCGCTGAGTCAATTCCAGAAGCGTCTTCTCCCGCCCGGTCAGCTGCTCAGTTGGGTATGTCGGGACGATGTAGGATATCTGGATATTGCGTCTGATCCCTTGGAGATGACGCCTGCCGCCGCAAATTGCGGCGAAACCAGATCTGCCGGTGATAACACCTATCGTGTTTCTCAAAGACGAGCACTTGCCGAATTGCTGGATGGCAAGGTTAACGAACTGGACCGGGCAGCAATCACCGACGACTTTATGCTGCTGTCCCATATGGCGCCAGATATGCCCCTGTTCAAACGGTTAATGGATCTTTCCGATGGGGACGACATGAATGATCTCTGTAATGTATACCCTGGACTTTATCGATTTGCGAAGTTGCTGGAGCGCATTGCGACTGGCATCCAATCAGGAGATATTGAGGTGCCACAGTAATCATGTTGGCACTTTTTATTAGCGAATTCTTATATGTCGTCAAATTGTAGCTTCGCT
>JBAVIP010000031.1:0-3943 GCA_049687015.1 Methylotenera sp.
ACCCAGGGCTATAACCCTGGACGCACCGAGGCGAGTGAAGCGGCCAAGGCTGTTGGCGGTAAAGCATTGTTTCCAATTTTTGCACCTGGTGAGCAATCTTCTGACCCTAAGAAGTTTTCCGATTTTAACGACCTTGCCACCAGAGTGTACTGGGCGCAGAAGGCATTAAGCGCCAGGTTTGTTTGGTTGTCGATGCCGTGATTGAAAAGCATTTGGCAAATTCGAGGCAACAAGAGCCGGTTATGCAGAAAGTACGTGTTGCGGGAAGGGGCAGGTAAACTTGTTGCCTACCGTCTTTATATATTGCCATCTGAATGAACAACAAATGCCAGGAATTGTATACATGTGGCGTTTTCATTTGCACAATAAGTACGTTTAAATACTCACCAATTATGATCGGCAGAAAGGAAACGAAAGCAGGCGTTCAGGTTTTAAGATAAATCCAAACTTTGAATTTCTGCCCACGACCCATTGCGGTCATTCGGATGTTTTTTGAAAAAGATAACGTAAAGCTAACCGGGAGCGGCACGGAAAGCTTGAAAATAAATAAAGTGCCAAATGGCCGCGCTCCGGTTGAGCGTATTGTTGGACGAAGCCGCTAACGCGGAGAAATCGGGCTTAGTTGAAGTCAAGAGTGCAACATCCAAATTATGACTTTAACACCCTAACCCGGACAAGCCGGAACCAAAAAGGAAACGTATTTTGGGGCAAAAAGAGACCTGATTATAAAGATGCTTCAGCAGCAACGTCATACCGGCATGGATTGCCGGTATCCAGATTACATGGATGTAATGTTTACATGCCTTCCCTAGCGTCTGGGTTCCGGCAATCCCTGCCGGAACGACGAATATTTTACATTAGCTGAAGCATCTTGCTAATCAGGAAAAGAGATTCTCGGCTGTACGGGAAAATTTGGACGATCCGCCGATTCACGCCCCCAAAAATGTTCCTGCTTAGGCAGGTTTAAATGAAATAACCTTTGTAGGTTCAAGCCTTTACGGCGTATTAATTTTTACACAAAAAAATTCAATTTGCATCAAAATCTTGTCGAAAAATGTTAAGACTTGGCTGATAAGAGACTAAACGAACTGGCTCAATTGAAGCATGTGTTGCATCTTGTCTAAACCAGGGTTTCGAGTTACACTCCTTAACATGGAAATCACACAAAAATGCATAAAATCCAACTCGTTGATTTTCTTAGAAACCCACCTCAAAAAAGATATTTTCTAAATATCTTAAAAATCATAGATTATCAAGCCTTACTTTTCCGACCACCGCTGAACAGGCCGGGCTTGTCCCGCAAACGGTTCAGATTGTGGTTCGCTTCGCTCACACAATCTAACCTTATTCGTTAGGCTAACCAGCGTTAGTGGACTCGATCGATGCTACGGACCGATCGATCGCTTTGTCGAAGGACTCACCGAGGCGAGTACCCTCAAATTCAACCGAGGCCACAGCGAGTCGAGCGGCAAACCCGAGGTGGAAATCGATGAACCATTCCGGGTGTGACTCTGGCTCAGGAATCGGCGACCACCACGGCGGCAACCTCAGCTTCTTCGGTACGGTGGGGCACCAGTCATCGAGGTCGTTGAACGCGATCCCCTGATCGAGACCGAAGCGATCGGCGAGCCAAGCGGTATGGACGAACTCGGCGGCGATAGCGGCACCCAACTCGTGGGGTGGGAGAGGTTGAGGGTTGAGCGCGACCTCCGAGAAACGGCTTGGCGAGAAGCGACTCTGTGGTCCGCGAGGGATGACATCGTAGATAGCGGGCAGACGCCTCCCGATGATGAAGAGTAGACGACGGTCAATGGACATAATATTTACTCCTAACTTAAAACGGCATTGAAGGCGATGCCGCAACGCTTAGGTCTTGCTCACCCTTGCTGAAAGTCTAGCGAGTAAAGCCATCACTCAACCAACATAAGAATTCACCAAATGCTGTCCCGCTGCGTCCGCCTGCCAGAGCAGAACATTCGGATCGCGCCCTTGCGCCAGCAGCTCGCAAATCTTCTCCACATTCTTACCCAGCAATTCCAGACAGTTCTTTTCGATCGCCTCCTTCGATCTCTCACTGTGCGGCTCCTCCGGATCCACGCCCGTCACCTTCGTTCCTTCTGGACAGCGGAGTCGGATCAGCTTTTTGACCGGATGCAACTCGTGCCAACCTGTATGCGCGTTGTCGAAGATCCAGTCTCCGATGATCGCTATGTGGTCTCCTACCTCGATGGTTCCCGATCCGGGTTCCGCGGCCACATCCGCCGGATCCCCTTTGTCGCCACCTAGCACGACGCCGAGTGCCCAACCGAGGCCGGTGATGACTGCGGAAGTGGCGGCGGAGGTCAGAAGCGCCACAGCTACCGCAATCAGCAAGCACAACAGCGCAAACCAACCAAACGCTAGGCATCCAGCCAATGAAGCGGCACCCGCGCTCGCGCCTACCGCTGCTCCTCCAACAGCGCCCACTACTCCAGCCACAGTTGCTGCCGTGCAGACTGTCTGCATTCCATTTCCTTCAATTTCACAGTGCAAGGCCGTCGTTCCGGCATCGACTCCGTGAGCGAAGATAGCACTGCCTTCAGGCACCGTGTTGATTTCATCCACTCCGCCGAGCGGCGGATAACCCCCCGGTTGTAGCTCTAGGTATCGGTGCTGGCTCTTAAGAAGAGGAATCTGCTCGGAAGCGATCAACAGGGAGTTCTTGTTCACCGGCGCCAGCACCAGATTAATGGTGAAATCGAGGTCCGGATCCGTTAGGCCGCTGCTAACGGCCGTCAGGCCAACCGTGCCTACGGCGCACTGGTCGTCTTTGATGCAAATCAACCGGTAGTGAAACCACCAGTCGCAGAATCCCATCACGGCTGCCAGAGGAATTGTGCCGCCGAACCCTCCCAGGGCTCCTATGATCCCACCTAAGGTGAAAAAACCAGCGATCGCGCCGATCATTCCGGCGGGAACGCCGTACATGATCATCACTTCGACCTTACTCTTTTGCTGGCCCAAAGGTATACAACTTGTAATGTGACGGTAAGCCATGGCGATTTACCTCAAAGAAATTAAGTCACTTGAAAAATCAAAGTCACACCGCCGATTATGCGGCCGGTGGACTCTTCACTTACAGCAATATTGAAGCGCTGCTCCTGTCCGCTTGCTGCGGAGGCAGGCACTGTAGCTTCAAATTCAACCACTGCACTCTGGCCCCTCTCAAGTGTGAGTTCGTGCGCAGAAAGACTTGGTGTCCAGGATGGGTCTGCGGGGAATTTGCCCGGCGAGTTCTCCGCGATGATTCGTTTCAGAAAACCCGCGTCGCTTTCGCGAACTGCCTGGGAATCTCTTCCGAACACTGCCTCTCTATCCCGCCCACCATCGCGAATCAAGGGTCGGGCGGGCAGAACGTAGCTATCCAGCCGCACCTTTAACCGGCTTCTGCCCTGTATGAAATTGGTTATCGGTACCGGTAGCACTATTCGCTCCCTTGGCGTAACTCCGCGAATCACGGTATTGTGCTGGCCCACATTATCCAAGGGATTGACATCATCCAGCCAGACGGCTTCGATCTCAATGCAGTAATGACCCGGAGTGGGCGGCGTTTTCCAGACAACTGTGGCCGACACGGGCTCTCCGGGCGCGGCACGCACTGGCAGATCGACGGTTTCGGTTCCGAAATTTTGACGTGTGACTCCCCCAGCGCCGAAGTCAAGAAGCGTAAACACGACAGGCATGCTGGGTGCGGGTGCATCGTTCGCCTTGTTGTGGATGAGCGCCGTAATGCGGTAATCAGTGGAGGGCTTAAGGTTGTGAGATCCCACGACGTTTCCGAGCATGTCGGTTAGCGTGACGTCGGGATTGTCCCATGTGACTGCCAAGCCCAACGACATCAGGTAGCGCTGACTGTACAGGTAAGCGTCGGGCTGAAGCCACACACCGGAAGGGATTGGTAGAC
>JBAVIP010000032.1:0-97908 GCA_049687015.1 Methylotenera sp.
GCCAATACCATTTTATTCGCAAGAGCTTCATCCCTAAGCAAGTCCTGCATGGCTCCTGCTAAACTTTCGGGCGCTTCTGGTGAAACAACAAAACCTGTTTCTTCATGTAAATTAATAAACGATGTTCCGGCTCTGATTTCACATAAAATCATCGGCTTTTTCATCATAGAGGCTTCTAATAAAACCATACGGAGAGCTTGTTGCCTTGTTGCTTGATTTTCAGGATCCTGATCTGCAATAACAATTTTTGCGTTCACTTATTTACCTGCAAACCTTTAGCCAAATGGTAAACGGAATGTCACAAACCTGCGAATGGAGAAAATAATGCAGTTGTACTGTGGGTTGTACGCATTATAAACTATCAGCAGAGTAAAGCTCAAACATCCAGCGTAACGTATCTTCTAATGATGGCATTGGAATTTCACCTACAGCTTTAACTAACTTTTCTGGACTACCACATAAACGATGAATCTCGTTGTTACGAACAAAAGCTGGGTTAGTTTTGACTTGTAACTCATGACCTGAAATTTTACTGAGAAATGCAAGCACAGACTTTAATGTTACAGGTTTGCCAGAACAAACATTGTAAATCTCTTGTGTTTTAGCTTTTTTCAACAATTCTAAATAAGCGCTACACACAAAGCGTACATCATTAAACTCGCGCTCAACATCTAAATTACCCAATTCAACAAACTCTGCACGCCTTGCAAAATGAGAAACCAATTTTGGAACTACAAACGAGCTGGCTTGACCAGGCCCAGTGTAGTTAAAAGGTCGTACAAAAAATAAAGGTAGGTGAGCATGATAGGCGCGTGCCATGAACTCCATAGACAACTTACTCATAGCATAATGGTTGATGGGCGCTGGTACTTGAGTTTCCGTAATGGGCGATTGGTCACAATTGCCATAGACATTTGCACTACTGGCTAATAATATCTTATGCAGTGGTTTTTTAGTTGCAGCCAATGCATCCAATAAATTTAGCGTACCAATTACATTAACTTCATAAAAGGCACTGACGTCTGCATGCCCCACAAAACTAATCGCCGCAAGATGTACAACCGCTTCAGGCGACACTTGCGCAACTTCTGCATTAAGCGCATCACAATCATTTAAATTAGCCTGTAGAGCGACTACTTCATGTCCTCTGGCTCTGGCAATAGGTACAAAATGCCGACCAGTAAAACCATCGGCACCTGTCACTAATATCCTCAAAATGTGGATCCTACCTGATTACGGCGAATATCTGCCTCTACCATCATCTGACAAAGCTGCTCTAGCGTTGTTTTAGGCTCCCAGCCTAATTCTCGTTTGGCTTTTTCTGGGTTGCCAATTAACAACTCAACTTCTGCAGGGCGATAAAATTTCGGATTTACACGCACCAAAGTTTTATTAGTTTTGGTATCAATGCCAATTTCATTTTCGGCCACACCTTGCCAAGCTAATTCAAACCCTGCGGCTTTGGCAGCCATAGTGACATAATCTCGCACTGTTTCTGTACGATTAGTCGCCAGCACGTAAGTATCGGGCTTGTCGGCTTGTAGCATGCGCCACATACCTTCAACATACTCTTTTGCGAATCCCCAGTCGCGCTTTGCATCCATGTTGCCTAGCTCAAGCACATCTAACTTACCAAGTTTAATTTTAGCCATGCTATCAGTGATTTTTCGCGTTACAAATTCACGCCCACGCAACGGTGATTCATGGTTAAACAAAATACCACTTGAACCAAAAATGTTATAACTTTCACGGTAGTTAATCGTCATCCAATGCGCATAAAGCTTAGCTACGCCATAAGGGCTACGTGGGTAAAACGGTGTAGATTCAACTTGTGGAATCGCCTGCACTTTGCCAAACATCTCAGAAGTGCTCGCCTGATAAAAGCGAATCTCAGGATTAACAATACGAATAGCTTCAAGCAAATTAACAGGTCCAATACCTGTAATTTCCGCAGTTGTAATGGGTTGTTCAAACGACACGCCTACAAAGCTCTGCGCTGCCAAATTATAAACTTCTGTTGCGCCTGTGGTTTGCAGCAAGCGCACGCTCGCACTTAAGTCCGTAATATCATATTCGACCAAATGCAAGTTGGGATGTTTATCAACCCCTAACTCTTCAATTCGCCAGAAATTTACTGAACTGGTACGACGAAAAGTACCGTACACGATATAGCCCTTTTCTAACAAAAGCTGTATCAAGTAGGCTCCATCTTGACCTGTAATTCCTGTAATGATTGCTTTTTTCATTTTTATTCTCTATAAATATATGATCTTGTGTTTTAAGTATCAGAAAGTGCCTAATATCAAGAATACCAGATACCTTGTTAGAAATTCAAGCAATGACGAGCAACAACATCTTCAAAATACGACACAAGCTCTGCTACACGGTTCTGCAAGTGATAATGAGCCTCAAAATATTCCCGACCATTTTTTCCAATACGATCACGCTCTTCAAGCGGCATTTCGTAAAGTTTTATTACCGCCTCCGCCAAGGCGCTAGCATCACCTGCGGGGCAAGTAAGACCTGCGCTTGCTTTATTAACAACATTAGCGGACTCACCGTTACAGCTTGCGATTACGGGTTTCCCTGAAGCCAGATAGCTTTGTAGCTTGCTCGGGATAGTTGACGACAGTGCTGGCTCATCTCGCAAAGTCAAAAGCAAAACAGATGCAGAGGCATAGATTGAGGCCATATCTTCAGCTGGAACTTGTCCAGTCATTACGACATTATCCAATCCACCACTCTCAATACTTTTTGCTATAGAGTCGGCCATGCTACCGTTACCAACCAAATAGAACTTTATTTTTTCTAAACTTTTTAACAACTTAGCGGCTTCAATGATTGTTTCGCAGGATTGGGCTGTTCCGATGTTGCCAGCGAAGACAACTGAAAACCCTTGAGCAGCTGCATTTGCTATGCGCAAACCTTGGCTCGTCGTAGATAGCTCAAATGACGTATCTTCAGCCGAGTTTGGAAAGTAGCGAATGTTGTCTCTTTTGCTTGCCCACTGCTCCACAGAGGCGCGAAAACCCTCCGACTGAATCAGGATAACATCCGAGAAGCGGTAGATATAGCGCACCACAAACCCTACCATGCGCAATATCCATCGGCTTTTGATGAAGCCCGTCGCCACCAAGGCATCGGGCCATAGATCCTGTACCCAAAGAACAAGCGGCGCACGCTTCAGCCAAGCCACATAAATAGCTGGTAGTGCTTGCAGCAGAGGTGAAGGCGCGTAAACAAAAACCACATCAAACTTTCTGCCACGCAGGGCGTAAGGCGCAAACAGGTAACCTGAAGCGATAAATGAAAGGTAATTAAGTGCCAGCCCTATGCCGGAATTATTACCTCGCTGCCTCAGCGGGATGCGGATCACATCAAACCCGGAATATTCATCTTTTTGAATGCCTGTAGCCTTGTAACCAACAAAGATTTTCCCCTCTGGGTAGTTAGGTTTGCCAGTCAATACCGTGACTTCGACCCCCTGCGCATGCAGACTGCGCACAACCGCATTGATATGAAAATTCTCAGGCCAAAAATACTGGGTCCAAATTAGCACTCTCATCTTAGCACTTCTGCTAGAAACTCTTCAGCCGAATGAATTTGAATGATAGGCTCCGCCTTGCCTAAAAAACGCCTGACCGCCCGAGCAATAGAAACAGGAGAGTTTGGATCAAAAGTTTCCGAAGGCTGAATTACATCGCGCACGTAATCCAGTTCAGATGCAATTACAGGCAACCCATGTTTAGTTGCCTCAATCAGGGGTAATCCAAGTGATTCAGTTTTTGATGGAAAAATCAACGCAACTGAAGATTGATAAAGATTGGGGGTGTCTATCGCAGGCACCTGGTTAAGATTCACAATATTCAGCCCATACTCCTGCGTATATCTTGCAATTTCATCAGAAAGCAATGGAAATAACTGGGGATTTACGGTAAGTGCTAAAGAAGGCTTCAAGCCTGCATCTGCAAGTAAGCGCCAAGCCTCAAGCAGGTTGCTATGATTCTTATGTGCCTCGCCACTGGCAACATATACAAAGTCATATTTTTGCATGCCAATAGAAGTTTTTTCTACCGAGCACAAATCTATTAATGGCGCAAAAGGCAGCACTGAGACCTCTGCATCATTTCCCAAACATCTTTGTACAGCAATTGCCATAGAAGGCGTCTGCACAATGTGTCGGTTGCAATTCCCCCGCATCACACGTGTCCATAATCGTTCAATAGTGAGACGTATTCTGGTGAAAAATGAATAGCCAACAAGCGCCCCTGTCTCAAACAAAATACGATTTTGCACAAATACTACGACACGACCACGAAGGGGCAGTAACGGTGGCAAACCATGAAAACACAGAACTACATCATTTTCCGTAGTTGTTCGCCATAGCCTCCACTCCGCACATAGCCTTGAAAAGACTGAGTGATTAACGTAATGTTGCGATGTACCCATAGGCAAATGTAGTTGTTGTTTGGCACGACAGTCAAGTTGTGCAAACTTAATTGAGAGACGAGGCGCTGACAGAAGAGCTTGCAGCAGCATTAAACCACCACCCGAATGAACATTCGGCGCATGCAAAATAAGATTTATTGTTTTCTGTTGCACTGTTAGACCTAGCTCAGTTTAACCTTAAAAATTTCGTCATGAGGGTATCCTGAATTTTTTGACATGCTATTTAATGTGTTCCAAAATATCAGCGAAACGCCTAGCAACATAGTCGTCACTAAAGGTTTGCCTAAAATCTTGATCACACCATCCGGATGTGGATGGATTCATCACATAATCGACTGCGCCTTCAATAGCTTGTGATATTCCAAGAATATCAGATGGGCGAGCATGCCAGCACCCTAGCCCCTTGATAGCATCTTCCGACCCTCCGGCGGGTGCTATTCCAACAATAGGCGTATCAGCCCCCATATAATCGGAGAGTTTGCTTGGCAGAAAAAGGTTCTGCCGAACATCTGCCTCAATCAAAAGCAGAATGTCAGCGTCATACATCTTCTCTAAAGACTGTATATAGGTAATGTTAGGCACATTAGTAATGGTGTCTTTTGGAAGTAACTGAGCCGCATGGGAATTCAACATCGCCGCAGGGGCTTGGCCAACAAGCTCAACTACTAACGCCCCCTTCAGGTCTTTACGTCTCTCATATAAACAATTTAAAGCTTGGAAAAGGGGTTCCGGTGAACGTCGACCATACAGCACGCCCACATATCGCAAAGTAATTCTTTCATTACTAACCTTTGGCCGCTGTGGGTATAGCTCCATACTAAAAGCATGCGGTATCACATCGCACTTGCTCCTCGTTAGAGCCGGATGGTTGTTAAGCATTAGATCAAGCGAATAGGCAGAACTGTGCACTATAAAATCTGCCGCGTTGACTGTGCGTGCTTCATGCCGCCGATTCCAGAGTTTGGCAAGTCTGTTGACTTCGAGGGGGTTGCCCTGCCACGGGTCACTAAACTGTGCGATCCATTTAACGTTCTTCCGCTGCTTTTTCACTCGCACCATTACAGCATTGATTGAATGAAATGGCGACCAAGTCATCACCCCATCATATTGGCTCAAATCCATATCCATCAAGTGTGCATAAGCACTGCTGTGCAAAACGGTCATCAGGTCTGGCACTCGAGCCAGCACCCTTGCCCTACTTTGCAAGTTTTCAACTAATCCTTGCAAAGGATTAATTCGAAAAACATGTGAGAATGCCTTATCTACAAAAGGCAATAAGCTGTCGTCAAGGGGCAGTTCTTTACAAAATGAATCTGCGCATAATACATCCACCTCGTAGCCCAACCGAGCGATGGCTGCCATCGGCTTGAATACTGTCGGTGCCATTTGCACCTGCATTGGCGGAAATGCATAACTGAATAGCAGAATTCTTCCCTTTGGGGTCGAAATGGAATTCGCCGAATTTATTCTAGAAATCACGTTTTCTCAATATAAATCATACACAAATTATCCAAATACACGTTGAAACCCTGGTACTAGTCTAATAACAGCAGCAACCATAAGGCTAATAAAAAAAGTAGCTGCCGATATCATCAAAATTGTTACAAGCATGGGGGCATGACGGTTGATAGCCGAGATGAAATTACTATAGCGAACTGCCTCAAGAGCCAGTAAGTGGAAAAAATAAATCAGAAAACTTCTATCACTAATCCATTGAAGGCTCTTCGCCACACGTTCTGATACTCGCGCACGTGTGATAAGAATAAAGGCGGCGATAGCAGAGACTAAAACATTAGGACTAAAATACAAGTAAGCTGTTTCTATGGGCGCACTAGCCTGTTCACTAAATCTCCAAGTAAGGCCAAATGTGCCTAACACACTGATCACAAAAATCAGGAACCAGATTGAAGTAGGAATTCGGTCTTTTGGTGAGGATGCTATAACCGCGCCAATCAAAAAATATCCACCATACCCAAAGAAGCTGTTTTGCTGAATCACTGATAATAAGGGTAATGGTTGATATACAGGTACGGAGGTTATGATCACCCAAAGCACAAACAAATATTTCTTCAAGTCTTCTCTTTCCAAAATAGTATTGAATATGGCTTGGAAGACAGGAAGCATCATATAAATACCAATAATCATGTAAACAAACCATAGATGGTACATTGCTGGCTGACGAATAACGCTCCACCAGTCAACTGGAACGCCATTGTTATGGTAAACAAATAGAAGATATAAGGCACTCCATGTAAGCAGTGGGAACAGAACCTTATTAATACGCTGGATAAGATTCAGAAGTGTATAAACCTGCCTCCCGCGCTTTAACAACAAAGCACCAGAAATCATTACAAAGAGAGGAACTGAACATCTGGACAAAGAGTCCAGAAAATTCGCGGATAACCAGTCGCCAATGGGCACTTTTCCATATTGGTAGAAAGTAGCTCCACACGAATGAATAAGAACAACGCCAAACATGGCGACCACTCGGCATAAATCGGCCCAAGCAGCACGCCTACTGGCTGATGATTTATGTGGATCTACTGAGAACGAGCCAGAATGCATTAAGCCAACTCCAACAACATAAATGAACAGTCAAACCAATTGTCAATTTCGCATTTAATGATCTGCATATTGAGTGGTCGTCTGAATATTTAAAAACTGCAAGAATGTTTCTTTCATACGCTCCAATGTAAAATCGCGCATAAAGCAAAAAGTGCCATTCGACGCCACCTTGCAATAATGCTCCATATCAGCAATTGCATGCTCCAAGTGCTTTAGAATGGCTGGTGGATCCAAAGACTCACAAAGATATCCAGCTTCATGTTGTTTGATATATTTCGCTGGTGATGAATAAGCTGGCGCATGACAAAAAACTGGACGCCCCGCAGCAAAATAGGTGACCAATTTTGATGGAAAGCTACTGCTTGACTCTTCCCTGAATTCCTCAGAGAACCAATAAGGCATATAGAGTAGGTCAGCTTCTGACAACAAACGAATTGTCTCCTCTTGGCTTTGCCAACCGAGGTACTCAAAATTCGCAGGAGACTGGGTAAACGACTGAAACCCCCCTCCCATCACTCGGATACGAATTCTCCGCCCAGCAATTGTCCAGTTAACTTGGTTCAGGGTATGAATCAGGCTGCTCCACTCTGCTTGCGCATAAAACTGTCCGGCCATACCAATAATGAACTCATCCCCAGCATGGGGACATTTAGCTGGCTCCCTGGCAAGTTCACGAGGCAAACCAGCAATTACTGGCTGATTGCGCACGCCGTATTGATTAGAGTAAGTCTCTGACATTGCCCAAGACGCAGTTGCACATGACGCACTGTAACGAATAACGTTGTCAAACTCAGTTAGCAAGCGTCTCTGAGTAATATCATCAATTCGACTAGCTCGCAACCACCAGCCGAATGGATCCCAGACCTGAGTGAGAAGAGGCAGGCCTAATTTCCGAGACAGTTGCCGTGCAAGACGAACCATCGTCTGTCCTTGCAACACAACCCATACTGCATCAACCTGCTGTTGTTTAGCGAAAGCAACTATCTGTGGCAACAGTTCATATCGTACACGCGCAGATTGAATTAATTCATAAATAAACGCTGATAAATCACCCATCTTGCCAGGAAAAATTCTGACAGAGGCTTCTCGGGGTTTTTTCAAAATCAACTTAGGCAGAGATCCTAATTCCGCAGGAATTTCTGGATTCAGTGAAGGGTTCACTACTGCACAAAGCGCGATTTTATCAGTGGGTAAAAAACTTACCAGTCGATCTAATACCAAGCCAGCGGTGAAATTCCTGCATGGCGGAATGTCTGTTAAAAGCAATACTTTCATTTTGCGGCAACCATTCGATAAACTTCAGCTAAGCGCCGCGCATACATATCATCACCATAATGCAATTCAGCCATTTTTCGACCCTTACGCCCCCTTTCTTCTCGTTCTTGCGGGTTGTCTATCAAGCGTTGCAAGGCTTGGTACAATGCTTCAACATCGCGCATGGGTACAGAAACTCCGACATCCGGAGCAAACGTAACTTCGGGCAACGAAGTTCCCTCAAAAACAATCACAGGCTTGCCACAGGCAAACGCCTCAATCGCCATTACACCAAAGGCCTCAGCAATAGACGGCATCAGAAAAATGTCAGAGGCCACAAATGCATCCCGTGTAAGTTCTTCATCATTTGTCCAGCCAAGCTCCACAAGTTGAAAGCGATCAGAAAAACGTTCCATCAAACCTTTACTATTTAATGTTAAGAGGCATACTGGCTGCTTGGTTTTGATACGTTCTAGTGCCTGAATGACGTAAGCCAGCCCTTTAGTCTCGTTGATAACTGCTCGAAAGCATATGACCAGCGCGTTTTCTGGAATCCCAAACCGCTTTCGCGCGCTTGGTGCAGCAACTGGAGAAAAGAAATTGAGATCAAGCCCGAAAGGTACTTGATGAATATGAACACCCTCGAATAGCGGTGATGCCTCAACCATGTCGCGCATCCACTTGGATGCCACGATAATGTCAAATTTTGAATTATTATATGCCCTACGTTTGTAGTTGAAAAGAAAACGCGTGTGATCCCTCAGCAGTGGAAAATGAATATCCAAATCAGGACAATTACCGCATCCAATTTGCCAACGTTTGCAATCAAATGGATAAACGCAATGCCCGGTCATGGCCCACGGATCGTGTAATGTCCATACAGTTGGTTTTAAATGAGTGATCTTGGGTAGATCAGAAAGACTCAGAAATCCAGAATGGATGATATGAAGATGCAGCAATTCAGCTTCTTGAAAAGCTGGCATTTTGAGCATTTGTGATGCGTGTGGATACAAAACCGATTGCAAAGATGTGATTCGTTCAACACGGTTCACCAGCCGGTTGATCTTTCTTGTCCAATCCCCGTCAAAAGTAAGCACTTCTGGATTTTGTGTATCTTTTTCCCAAACTAAATGGCGAGATTCGATACCGTGCTTTTTGAGGAGGGGTGTAATGGATAACCCGTTAAACCTTCTACCAGGTGATTCATATCCATTTATCTGTAAAACTTTCACTATGACCTTACTCCTTTATTATTCCATATCTCATTACGGTTTCATTATGCGGTATCCTTTACCTGTGCCGCAAACCAGTTCTTCTTGAACTACATCCTATGATTTTTTAAGGCATTATCATCTGTGCGATCTAAATCGATACCATAATTTCCCTAACATTCTAAAAGGTGCAGTAATGCGCCACGAAGTAGACTGTATTAGAAGTTCCATCTCTGCTTGCGCACCCTGTAGCTGACGTTCCATCTCTGCTATAGTGCTCAACAACTGTGGCTTGGGACTCCGACAATCCAGAGAGGCTGACTTAATGTAGTCTGCCCAATTAGAATCAAGTTGACTATCTGCCCCTTTGCTAACCCAGTTTTGAATGCTGGCTTCTTTTGTAATAAACTGATCGATATGCTCATTAGTTAAGGTTAGGCCCATAGATTCTAGCACGCTCTTTATTAATTCAACCACTATAGTGGGTGTGCCTGCAGTTGGGGATGCACAACTAGTGATCCCAACTAAACTGCCAAACAATCCACGCAAAATAAGATGCGAGAATGTCAGTGATGAATGAACTTCCCACTCACGATCTATAAACTTGAGCGAACCATCTAAAGCTTGTACACAATTAAATGGTGTGTTATCGAAAAGTGCGCCAGGTAATAGATCATTAAGATTATGAGTTTTTTGCTTTGATTGTTGTTGCAATGCAGCTAACCATGGCTCCGTCCACGCCACCAAATCCGCAACAGACCATCCTGGACGATTAATAATCTCCACTAGCAATTCCCACCAAAGCCGACCATTTATATATTCTTCATTGGCAACATGGTGTGTTAGAGCCACATCAGGCTTGGCTGTGGTATGCACCAAAGAACTGGAAATATGTACGTCATTTCCAGTTGCAACAAACCGCTTTTGTATTGCAAAGGCTGGGTGACGATCGACGCTGTAATGCCATGCATATTCCTTCATTTCACGGTGAAATGAGAGAGACTGTTCAGTCTTTCCAGCAATGATTAAAAACGCATTGGAAAGATAAGCTGTTGCTCCAGATGATTGTGTAGCTTCCCATGCCCGCTCCAACGAGAACTCCGGCGGAATCCAGTCTGGACGAGCTCTGTCTCTAACTGCACTCGCAGACATTAAAGGTTCAGCACGGAATAGTGAATCAGGTTTAACCGCGCGCTCATTGAGAATGCTCACGGGCATGTGGTAGTCTGGAAAAGGTAGTAGAACAGCTTGATGGGTCAGACCCGCCGATGACAAAATACCCTTTAGCTCGTCAAGGCCGAAGCGGATAATTGTTTCCGAGTCATATCTATTTTCGATTCCAAAATAAGGAAGTCCGACGTTTGGTTCTGGGTAGCCAGACAAGGATTTAAGGCTGAGCTTATTTTGAATTGCGATCACTAATACGCCATCTGTAGCTAATTGTCTGGCAGCGTTCTCAATAAATCTTAACTCTGCCGTATCTTCGCAATTCGAAAAAAGTCTTGCATATTGCAGTACCCCAATCATGGTGACAACATCGAATTTTGTTTCAGAATTAAAATCTTCAATCCGATCACAAACTACTTTGACGTTTTCAAGATCTTCAGTTCTAAGCCTCGTTACACCAGAACGGAATGGCGATGCTTCCAGGGCAACGACGTCGCCACCAAGCTCGCCTAGGTAGCGGGTAATAATTCCGCAACCTGCGCCCAATTCGAGCACTCGACCACGGCAAATCGCCTCCAATGGCCGAAGAATGTTGGCTCTCACTGGGGATAAATGGCAGCTCGAGCGCCAGTCCCAAATTGCTTGACGCAACTCAGGAGAAAAAAGGGATCGATCGGACGCCGAAGCAATTATAGTTTTGATCGACTGTTCGAATTCTTCACCGTCTGAATAATCGAATGGAATAGAACCAACCTCGCCATCTGGCAAAGGGGAGAAAATTCCATCATTCGATTCGTATTGGCTTGGAAAGTTATGCATTTATTAAGTCTCTCATATCTTCATTAATTAAGTATTCCAGATAACTTTTCTAGGTACGAGCTGTAGATTGGATAATTCGATTTTGCAGTTTTTTTCGAAACTGCTCAATTGGAAGCTCCAAAAAATGGTGAACTGTCGCACCAATCACTATGGCCCCGATAACACCCGCTAACATTGCTACAAAACTTTCCGGCCACACCTCAATCAGTTTCATATAAATGAGCCAGTGAAACAAATATATTGGATAGCTCCAAGCCCCCAAGCTTCTGAGGGGGGGGCTAACAAGAAGGCTTCCATACATACCTTTTAGGTTTAATGTGAAATAAATGAAAAAAGACCATATAAAGCCAAAATAAACAAACCAGTTTGACAAACTGTAGTCAAGAGGAAAACCAAATAGTATGTACCGAGCACCTGGAGTAGAAAGCAATATCACAAAGATCACAGCAACACCCACCATTGTTACAACACGATGAGAATACGAGGTCTTCGAGGCTTTCATCATTATAGCTAGTGCGACACCTGTTACAAATGTTATAAAATAATAACCAAGGTTCAGAGTGTTAATTGGCGCATTTGCATAAGGCCATATCATTTGCTGTCCCACCATAACACTTACGAACAACAAAAAAGCTAAGGGTAAGCCGCCAACTCTGTTAGCAATAAAAAATGCATACACAACAAATGGAAGCCATATATAAAATTTAAACTCTACTGGAACCGTCCAGAGGTGAGAAAAGCCCTTTTGAAAAAAAATGGCATCACCTACATCAACCCATGTGTTAATTCCTGCCGTACCAAACAACCAATAAACAAACACGGAAAAGATAAAAAGTGGAAAAATCCTTAGAAATCTGCCTATGGAATAAGCAATTAAAGTATGTCGATTAAACCCGTCCCTTAACAAATTGTTTGTCAGCAAAAATGCGCTCAAAACGAAAAACAACCAAACTCCAATCTTGCCACTTCCTGCCAGATACGGAGCCGTCTTGGGAGAAAACATAGTGATTGCATGAGCGACTAAAACCATAAGGCAGGCCACGCCCCTGATTCCGTCAGCTGCAGGATATCTAACAGGCAAACTGAAGCGATGCATCGTCCCCACGCTTTCATTCAAAGCAGCTGGAGCCCCCATTACGTATCTATCTGATAGGATAACGGATTAAAACCCAAATCAACTATACCAGTTGCCGGACTTGGAGAGTCCTCAGACACACGAAAAGCAATTGCATCAACAATACGATGATGCAGGGATCCATCCTCACCCTGGACGGCAAAGTTACAAAAAAAAGTAGCAGGATTTAAATAGCAATCAAACGGAAACTCAAACCTAAACCTTGAACCATTTGACATATCAAATGCAGGGTCGCCCAATTGAGGATAGGCACAGCCAGCTAAATCAATCCCTGCTGTTGTTCTAATCAATGCATAAACCCTTACACCAGGACAATCTCGGTCAAATACTATATCGCACTGTAACTTGTATCGCCGACCACGAAAAATTTGGTTGACAGAAACATTTTCTTCCGTCAATAAACACGAGTTCTGAATACTAGCTCCATCTTCCGCATAAGAATGTACGCTTTTGGATATTGAGTTGTTGTCGAAAAACTCCTTTGCAGAACTTTTAAAATCTTTTTCACTCGTCCTTGGCTCAATAGTATTGTCGGCAAGCCTAGTTATCTGATTCAGCGACAATTGATCCAGATTAGTTGACCCTCCAGCTTCGTGCTCCTCTGAATCTGCATACTCAATTTCTCGCAGTATGGCAGCGGGGTTCCCTTCCAAGCTATTTCCGAGCTTCTGGCTAAAAAAAACGGCTCGCTTCGGCACACCAGTGTATAAACGCTCTCCTCTATGCAACAAAATTGCTCGATCACAAAGATTGATAACGGTGCTTCCAGAATGGGAGACAAACAAAATAGTCCCGCCATCTTTTCTAATTTTTTCTATACGTGCGAAACACTTACGCTGAAAAGGCTCGTCACCAACTGAGAGCGCCTCATCTACAACCAATATATCTGGATCAACATTAATTGCAACTGAAAACGCTAATCGAGCATACATTCCGCTTGAATAATGTTTTACAGGTTGTTCGATAAAATCGCCAATATCAGCGAAGGAGGCAATATCATCAAACCGGGCATGGATTTCTTCCTGCTTTAAACCGAGCACGGTGGCGTTCATATAGACATTTTCACGCCCCGTAAATTCGGGGTTAAAGCCAGCTCCTAGCTCAAGTAAGGCAGCCACCCGGCCTCGGGTTTCAACCATTCCAGTAGTGGGTTCCAGCGTTCCGCATATCATTTGCAGTAGGGTGGATTTTCCGGAGCCATTTCGACCGATTATGCCGACGGTCTCGCCACGGGCAATTTCGATAGATACATCGTTTAATGCCCAAAATTCGCGGTAGTAACGGCTGGGGGCTCGTCCAGTCAAAGAGCGAAGTTTGGGTAGGATGGATTGTTTCAAACGATCCTGAGGGCGATCATAAATGTGATAGCACTTGCTCAGGTTTTCTACGCGGATAGCAACATTGTCAGAGAACATCTGCAAACGCCTTTCTGGTTTTCTGAAACCACCAGAATCCGGCCCACGCGATAGCCATGCCTGCTAATGAATAAATACCCAAAGCAGTCCAATTAGGCATTTCGCCAAATAACAATATTTTTCGAGATTCTTCAATAATGAGTGTAAGGGGATTCAACATAACTATTAATTGCATTTTATGAGGCAAGGTAGAGATGGGGTAAAAAACCGGCGAAACAAATAACAACACCGATGTTACCAAGCCAGTTGTTTGACCAATATCTCTCACAAATACACCGGTGGCCGCCAGAAACCAAGCAAACCCCAGCGTAACAAGGATTAATGGAACGACCACCAATGGAAAAAAGATAACCGTCCAAGGCAAAGTACCCACGATAATCAACTGGAGCGCGAGTAGTACAAAAGCACTGATGCCTGCGTGAAACAGAGCTGAGCCCATGGCTATCCAGGGGAAAACTTCCAGCGGAAAAACTACCTTCTTTACGTAACTGACGTTACTGTTAATCAGCGCAGGCGCACGGTTGATGCATTCTGCGAAAAGGCCATGGATAATCAATCCAACAAATAATACAATTGCAAAATCGGCGTGCCCTGCATCCTGTGCATTACCCCAGCGGCTTTTAAATACAAATGAAAAGAAAAAAGTGTAGACACTCAACATTAATAACGGATTGAAAAACGACCACCCTAAGCCGATTATCGAACCACGATAACGGCCTAAAACTTCTCTTTTTGCCATCTGGACAATTAGAACCCGATTACGAATAAAGCTGGCATAGATTTCGAGTGGACTTGTGGAATGCGCTTGATGTGGATTCATTTTGACCACACCACGCGATTGACAAAATCAACATAGCTCAAAACAACACGTAGCACTTTCTTAGAGACCAAACCTCCCTCATAATCAGGAACAGTTCTGAATTGTCTTTCTGCTTTGTTATTGTGCTGCCGGGTTACGATACGAACGGTGTCAAGAACCCTTTCTGCCTTAAGGCCACTCATAATCAAAACACCCTCATCCATCCCTTCTGGCCGCTCATGGGCGTTACGAATAGTCACCGCAGGCAAGTTAAGTAGAGAAGCCTCTTCCGTAATGGTGCCACTATCAGACAGCACACAAAACGCTTCCATTTGCAGCTTAACGTAATCGAAAAATCCAAACGGTTTGAGAAACTGAATTCTGGGATCAAGGCCCTCCACTCCCAACTTCTCTAAACGTTGCTTAGTACGCGGATGCGTAGATACGATGACGGGGATTTCATGCTGTTTAACCAGCGCTAGCATGGTGTTCAGTAGGTCTTGCAGGTTTTCGGGGGAGTCGACATTTTCCTCACGGTGCGCACTTAACAAGAAATAACGTTGTGGCTGTAGTTTAAGGCGGCTGAGTACATCCGATGTTGTAATTTTCGGCATGTAGTGCTCAAGCACTTCCTGCATATGGGAGCCGGTTTTAATAATTCTGTCTGCTGGAATACCTTCAGCAAGTAAATAGCGCCGCGCATGCTCGGTAAGTACTAGATTGATGTCGCTCAGATGATCCAGCACCTTACGGTTGAGTTCTTCTGGCACTCGTTGATCAAAGCAGCGGTTGCCTGCTTCCATGTGAAAAACAGGAATCTTGCGACGTTTGGCAGATATTACTGAGAGGCACGAGTTGGTATCACCATAGAGCAACAGCGCATCAGGCTGCTCTTTTTCCAATACTTCATCGGCTTTTTCTATCACACGTGCAATCGTCTGAGCCGCATTATTGCCAACAGCTCCCAGAAAATAATCAGGCTTGCGTATGCTAAGGTCATCGAAGAACACTTGGTTTAGTTCGTAATCAAAGTTTTGACCAGTATGAACCAAAACATGCTGGGTATGTTGATCAAACTCGGCGATAACGCGGGACATTTTGATAAGTTCTGGTCGCGTGCCAACGATGGTCATAACCTTAAGCATTTAGTTGCTCCTGAATAAAGTCCAGCTTGAGAAGCAAGTTTTTTACACCATCGACTTCAAGTTGCTCGGTATTGTGCGAAGTATAATCTTCGATTGTAGAAAGTTTAAGGTCACCCTCCACAAAGAATTGTGCGTAGTTCAAGTCGCGGTTGTCCGCTGGAATACGGAAATAGCGGCCTTGATCTTTTGCTTTTACCATTTCCTCTCGAGAAACGAGTGATTCGTACAACTTTTCACCATGCCTTGTCCCAATCACTTTAATTGACACTTCACTATTAAACAATTCTTTCAAAGCCTGCGCCAGAATACCCACGGTTGAAGCTGGAGCTTTTTGCACAAAAATATCGCCTTGATGACCGTGTTCAAAAGCGTGAATAACTAAATCGACTGAGTCTTCTAAAGACATTAGAAAGCGTGTCATTGCCGGATCAGTTACCGTTAGCCCTTTGCCAGATTTGAGTTGATCAATAAATAATGGGATGACTGAACCGCGCGAAGCCATCACATTTCCATAACGCGTCGCACATAATACCGTTTCACTTTGTTGTTGCATCCTAGCCTTGGCTACCATAAGCTTTTCCATCATAGCCTTTGAGATGCCCATTGCGTTGATCGGGTACACTGCCTTGTCAGTACTTAATACTATGACACGCCCTACATTTCTGGCAATTGCGGCATTCATTACATTTTCCGTGCCTAATACATTGGTTTTTACAGCCTCCATGGGGTAAAACTCACACGAAGGTACCTGCTTCAATGCTGCGGCGTGAAAAACGTAATCAACACCCTTCATAGCTTCATAAATACTGTCGTAACTACGTACATCACCAATATAAAACTTGAGTTTGGGATGATTGAGAGCGATTCGCATGTCTTCCTGCTTTTTTTCATCGCGACTAAAAATCCGAATTTCACTTATCTCTGTATCTAAAAAACGTTTAAGAACCGCATTACCAAACGACCCTGTGCCGCCTGTAATCAAAAGAACTTTATTTTTAAACATTATTAATATTCCCTTTCGAATTACTTGTATTCGTACATATGTTGAATCATCGCAGGCCATTCCGGCGACACATAACCTGTTGCTTGCTTAAAACGATCAGCATTCAACGAGCGATCAATAACCAAATCCTCTGCAGGGTGGATTTCGATGGATTTTTCATATACTTTTGCCACCAGTTGAAGAAGATCAAATTTATTGATGGGCTTGGAGGCAACGTGGTAGAGACCATGAAGTTCTTGCCGCGGTAGCACCACATCCCGAACAACTGTCGCCAATTCAACCGTTGGCAAGCCAGAAAAGATAGCGCGGGTAAAGCCTTTTACCGAGCCCTGCTGCGCAAGAAACCAATTTACCAAACTTCGATGCCCCGACAATTCATGGCCGATAATGGATGTACGAAGTGTGACGGCATGTGGATAATCCACCTCTCCCAGCAGCTTAGAACGGCCGTAGAGATCGTAAGCATCAGGAAAATCTGTTTCCAAATAGTTGCCTTTTGATCCAGAAAAAACGCAGTCAGTGCTGATATGGATAAGGCGCGCTGCGGTAGCTTGGCAAAGCGCTGCCAGACGATGCGGCAATAGCGTATTAATTGGAACCGCTTGCAAGGGATCATTTGCGTCTGCTAGTTGTTTAACCAAACCTACGCAGTTCACAACAATATCAGGCCGTACGGCAGCAAACGCCTTCACCAAAGAGTCATGATTTTCGACATCGACACCCACAATGATCTGACTGTGCAAATTCTCAGCAAAATAACGCCTTGAACTCTCACTGCGCGCCGTGCCATAGACAACTAGGCCAGAATTTTCCGATAAAACACGAAACATTGCATTGCCTAACATTCCTGTCACACCAAGAACCATTACTCTCATTGCATCACTCAACTGTTTTCCTATTTAGACTAAAGTAATATTTATCAACTAAACCGAGTTAGAACAACACTCAAATACTCACATTCAACCGACTACGTTCAGACTCGTTTCTGAATTGGAATATACTAAATATGTAATTAAAGAGCGGCCAAGTCAAATAAATTGAAAAAAGAATTGTTTGATTTTTTTTCATTAACTACACAACCAACCTTCCATAAGTATCATCAAACCGAATAATATCGTCTTCACCCACATAGTCGCCACATTGCACTTCAATAATGCTAAGTGGCTTGTCGTTTTGATTGGCTAAGCGATGACGGTGTGTTTTAGGAATATACGCAGATTGATTTTCTTGTAATTTATATTCAATTTCATTATTGGTAATAGTCGCCTCGCCAGAAACTACCACCCAATGTTCTGAACGGTGCTTGTGCATTTGCAGGGAGAGTTTTGCCCCTGGGTTCACCACTATATGTTTGATTTTGAAGTTTGCACTTTCTTCAAGCACTGTATAGCTACCCCATGGACGGTATACCGTTTGGTGAATTTCTGTGAGTTCCGGTTTATAGGCTTTTACCCGTGCCACTAAGGTTTTAATTTCTTCTGTGCGGCTTCTGTCACAAATTAAAGTGGCATCAGCAGTTTGTACGACAACTAAATTTGAAACCCCAAGCGTCGTCAAAACTCCAGTTTCACTCCATAGCAAACTATCTTGGGTTTCAGTAGCGATAACTTCACCACGGGTTACATTATTTTCCGTATCTTTTTGATGGCGCTGATAAATCGAATCCCAGCTACCCAAATCGCTCCAAGCCATATCCACTGGCACTACAGCAACTTTTTCAGCTTTTTCGGCTAAACCATAATCCATTGATAAGTTAGGAAACTTGGCATAAGTATCAGCAAAGTTGTCCGCTGTCATACCTACTATTTGTTGCGCAATTTCGGGTTGATATTGCTGCAACATGCTCATAAAAGCGCTGGCTTTAAACACAAACATGCCGCTATTCCACAAATAGCCATCGCGCACAAATTGCGCCGCTTTTTCGGCATTAGGTTTTTCTACAAACTGAGCAACCTGATGCACTGGCAACACGCCACTGTAAGATAATTGTTGACTAGGTTTAATGTATCCATAACCAGTTGCAGGCTCGTGCGGTTTAATGCCTAACAATACCAAATAACCGTCTTGCGCTGCTATTTCAGCGGTTTTCCATGCATCTAAAAAAGCTTGGCTGTTATCAATGGCGTGGTCAGAAGCAAATACACCAATAATTGCGCCAGGGTCTTGTTGGTGTATTTGATTTACCGCCCACGCAATGGCAGGCAAGGTATTTCGAGCACAAGGTTCAGCTAGCACATTGGCCACCGCATCAGGTGCGATTTCGGCTAGTTGGCCTTTTACTTCAAATTTGTGGTCTTCATGTGTGACTGTAAATAAATTGGCTGCATCTACATGCGCAAGTAAGCGAATTGCCGTTTGTTGCAATAAGGTTTGTTCACCATTAAGCGCAAGCAGTTGTTTAGGCCTGAGCGTGCGTGAGAGCGGCCATAAACGTGTACCGGAGCCACCACAGAGGATAATTGCATAACGCTGACTCATAATTGACCTACCTCACCATTGGTTAACTGAACCGCTTCTCGGCGCAACTCTTTAATTTCCGCTTCTAAATTGGCATATTCTTGCATTTTTATTTTTAAAAATCGTGCCGTAATCACTGATTTTTCTTCAATTCCAGTTGGCGTTAGAAAATACATATAGGCTAATTTATTTCTGCTATTGCGAAAATTAGTGGCTTTTAACAAGCCCTTTTCAATCAGCGCCTTTAAACAAAAATTAACGCGGCCTAAGCTAATATCAAGCGCACGCGCCAAATCTCGTTGGCTAATCTCGGGATTAGCTTCAAGTATTTTGAGTATTTTGTAGCGGTATTCGTCTGTTAGCATGCAGTTATATTGATGATTTAAAACACACCGTTCAATGATTGAACGCAGTTTATCAATATTCACCAAGAATACGCAAGTAATAATTAGTAAATGCCTGTAAATTTCTTAATGTCGCGCAACTGGCGCTTGGTTGGCCTCCCCGCGCCTCTTTCCCGCACGGCATGGTCTGCCTCGCGCGTCACTTTCGCATGCTCTCGCTTAGTTTTGCTGGCCTCTGTTTCAGCGTATAGCAAAGCCGCCTCTGGCGCACCACGGCGAATGTTAGATAAACCCGTTACCTGCACTTCTATTTCAAACTCTTTGTTGCGTATGCTAATCAACATACCGGTTCTGACTTCTTTGGCGGTTTTAGCGCGGTCGCCATCTACGCGCACTTTGCCACTATCTACCGCATCCGCCGCGATACTGCGCGTTTTAAAAAAGCGTGCCGCCCACAGCCATTTATCTAGTCTGCATTTGTCGTCTTTTTCATCACTTTTATCTATGCTTTTCAATCGCTAAATTATTCAATCATTAGTTAATTTGCTAGGCTTGGGTTGATTGCTCTCTAGCGTTTTGCGATAACTCGCCAGCATGCTTTGTGCATGACCCATTACAGTATTCGCAGCATAATTACCCATCGCATCCTGCGCACCAGCTGGCACACCGGTGAGATACTCAATGCCTTCCAGCACATGATCAATGGTAATAATATGAAACTGTCCATTTTTAACGGCATCAATCACAGTGCTATCTAACAATAAATGACGCTGGTTACGTTTAGGAATAATTACCCCTTGTTTGCCGTTCAGGCCAAGCGCTTGGCACACCCTAAAATAACCTTCGATTTTCTCGTTCACGCCGCCAATCGGCATCACTTCACCAAATTGATTCAGCGCGCCTGTCACCGCGATACCTTGCTGAATCGGTAAATTCGCCATAG
This sequence comes from Methylotenera sp., assembly GCA_049687015.1. Classification (GTDB taxonomy): domain Bacteria; phylum Pseudomonadota; class Gammaproteobacteria; order Burkholderiales; family Methylophilaceae; genus Methylotenera_A. The sequence goes on from JBAVIP010000032.1 coordinate 20,707, forward strand.
CAGACAATAAAGCAAACAACTCTGCACATGAAGCAGAGTCACCCTCTACGCCACTATATTCCTGCTCAAAAACCAGCGAAGCATTAAGACTAAGCGGCGCTAGATGCGAAAAACTGGCGCTTAACCAATTTTGCAGAATAAAAACGCCCTTATCATGAGTTGGGCCGCTCATATTTACTTCACGGTCGATATTAATCAAGCCCCTGCCACCTGGATAGCAGCGCGCTGTGATACGAATTGGAGAACCAAAACTGGCATCACCCAGCTCAATATGCGTCAAACCGTTTACCTGCCCTACCACCTCGCCATGCACTTGAATCAGCAATTCGTTATCGATAATCGAATCACGAATTTGCGCCTCAAAATATTGATTGCGTGTCGATTTAGCTTGAATCGCAGCCTGCACATGCTCTGCCGTTACTATCGACGCACTATCTTTTAGTGGTGCACTAGCACCAGCAGCAAATGCGGCACTTTCCAGCATTAAACGTTCTAAAAACGCAAAGTTAGTGCTAATGCGGGTTTGATCCTCTTCCAGCCTCTGAAGCGCGCCAATTAAAGCCGCTACCGCTTCTCGCGAAAAAGGTATTAAACAATGTTGTGCGCATTTTTGCGCAACAAAACCGGCAATCGCAGCATAATTTTCCGGATTCGCCAGGATGCGTTCAACAAACTCTACTTTAATTGGGAAATAATCAAAAAAATCAGGCTGTGCGTCCAGGCAATCATAAAAATCCTCGCGCGTGGCGATCAGCACCAGTTTGACTTTCAAAGGCAATAAGGTGTTTGCCAGCACGTAATTCATACTTTGCGCGCTATTTGTAGCATCCTCAATTTGCAAAGTACCATTACGCAAAAAGCGATGCAGTTTTTCTACGATTTGAGCCCCATTTTGCTCATCATTGAGTAAATCACGCAGATGCAGTAGCAGCATGCCACCATCCGCCTTATGCAGGTTACCCGCTCTTAGCCGCGTGAAATCTGGCAGTTGCGATGTATCAGACGCGCTCTCAACCCCGCCGAATAAGGATTGCAAGCTAGGATCATTATCGTAAACGATGGGCTGATTTAATCCTTGAGACTGTGCGTGGCGATTATCCACCAGCAAATTGACACGGAATCGTGCAAAAAACGCCTCGTTGATTAAGCCTTCCGGAATTTGATTCTCTTGGCTAGCTTCAGATTCGCTATTTGGTAACGGTTGCCAAGCTTTTAAATAGGCTAAAGTTTCTTGCTTAATTAACTTAAAATATTGATTAAGCTCACATTTGTTTTCTTTGTTTTTACAATTCTCAAACATATCCTCAAGCAAGCTAATTGCTTTACTTAGCCATTGCTCCGCAAGCTCCAGCATGGCTTGCTGATTTGCTGCGGCTGCAAAAATTGGCATCTCGGCCATCAAAGCGCGTGCAAAACTCTCACCTTCCAGACGTAGCTTCGCGCCACAACCCACCGGCAGGTTCACTAAGGTAGGCTGATTCAACTGCTCAAAATCGAAAATAGCCACCAAATCGTGCAGTTGCGTCACTGGATTGCTTTGTTTAGCAACTTCCATCATTGCACTTTGCATTAACAATGTGCGGCCGCTACCATTGGCACCAAGCACCAGTACATTAAAGCCACTTTGTTGCATATTCAGGCCAAACATGGCGGCTTTTTTAGCCTCGGACTGCGCTACCCAGCCATGAATATTAGGCTGATAACCCATTGAATTTTCTAATAATTCGGCGGTTGTATCAAACTTAAAATCGTTTAAGGAAATTGGCGCATTTAAATCGCTTGGCTTTAAAATTAACATAGTTTAATTTGCATAGTCTTAATTCAGTTTACCTACAAAGTTATTTCCAACGTGCTTGAGCAGCATCGTCAGACTGTTTTGCCTCAACCCAACGCTCGCCTGAAGTGGTCGCTTCTTTTTTCCAGAATGGCGCGCCAGTTTTAAGAAAATCCATCATAAATTCGCAGGCTTTAAATGCCTCGCCACGATGTGCACTAGTCACTGCCACCAACACTATCTGGTCTAATGGTTTGAGTGTGCCAACGCGATGAATGATCATGCTGTCAATAATATTCCAGCGCATTTTTGCTTCGTTTTCTATGTCAGTAAGCGCCTTTTCTGTCATTTCAGGATAATACTCAAGCATGAGTGTATTAAGCGTTCCGTTGTCATCCATGTCGCGCACCTGGCCCACAAAGCTAACAAGCGCGCCTATGCTAGGGTTTGCTAGTCTTAACCTGTTAAGCTCTTGGCCAACATCAAAATCCTCTGTTTGTATGCGAACGCTCATAATAATTATTTAGCTTCTATTTAGATCCAAACTCCCTCTCCCCTTGAGGGAGAGGGAGTATTTATGAAGATTATGCTATTAACCGCCCGTGACGGGTGGGAAAAATGCCACCTCATCACCTGCTTGAATTGTCGCCATATCATCCACTAATTGATGGTTAATAGCCGCACGTACGATTTGTTTGCCATTGAATAAATTTTCCCAATTTTCACCGCGTTGGGACAAGTAATTTTTGAGTGCAGTCACTGTTGAAACATCACTTGGCAACTCAATATCTTCCGTAGAATAATTAACGGCTTCTTTAATTCTTGCAAAATATAATATTTTTATATTCATATAGTTATAAAAAATAGTTAATCTGGTTTGTCATCAATTTCTTCGAGCAAATCTATCGGTTCATTGCTTAACTCGACCCGCTCGATCTGGGCAAAACGGCGCGTGATTTTTTGGCTGCTCACATGCACATCTTGCGCGTTTTCATGCGCCTGGCGAATATTATCCGCAAGTTTTTTCATACGCACGTCAAAGCGCTCAAAATCTTTGCTCAGTTTGCCTAGCTCATCTTTAATAATATGCACTTGCTTACGCATTTCCACATCTTTCAGCACAGCGCGTGCGGTATTCAGCACCGCCATCAGCGTGGTGGGCGAAACCAGCCACACCCGTTTATTCATGGCGTAATCGATGATTTCCGGATGATAAGCATGGATTTCGGCAAACACAGCCTCGGCTGGGATAAACATCACCGCGCCATCCGAAGTGACATTGGAGATGATATATTTAGTAGCAATATCATCCACATGCTTTTTAACATCCGCTTTAAATTGCTTCTCGGCCAGATTTTGCTCGGCTTCGGTCAAGCTGCTATCAAACATTTTATGATAGTTTTCCAGCGGAAACTTGCTATCCACCGCAACTACGCCGGTTGGTTCCGGCAGAAATAACGCACAATCCACACGCGAGCCATTTTCAAATGTGTGCTGCATCTTAAAGCTGTTGGCAGGCAACACGTTACGCACCAGGCCTTCCAGCTGCACCTCGCCATACGCGCCGCGGCTGCGCTTATCGCCCAGCAGCTCTTGCAGGCTGACCATATTCACCGTGAGGCCATCAATCTTCTTCTGCGCCTCGTCAATGGTAGCAAGGCGCTCCATCACGCTGATAAAGGTTTCGTTGGTTTTTTTAAAGCCCTCATCTAGCCGCTCAGATACCTTGCCGCCAATTTCTTCCAAACGTGCATCCACTATCTTGCCTAAAGATTCAATACTTTGCGTGAGTGTTGTGGTGGCTTTAAGCATGGTGTCATTAACAATCGCCTGCTGCATCTGGCCCTGCTCGCTCAGGGTTTTATGCAAGGTCTCGAGCACAGTTTCGCGGGTTTGCGCCAAACTGGTGTTCTGCGCAAGCTGCAAGGCCTGCATCGCATCGCGTGTGGCTTGCAGTTCTTGCGAAACCGATAGCTTCAGCCTTTCGCCGCCGTCCTGAGAGGCAGTATTAATGCGGTCTCCCAGCTTATTTAATCCATCATTCAAATCCACCAGCATAGCACGATGCTTTTCTTCCAGCCGATTCAGAAGCGCGCTATTTTTAGCATTCGCAAACTCGCGCCAAGCAAGCCAAACCAGCAAAACAACCGCTAAAACTAAAAGTAAGACTATAATTTCATTCATGCCGTTCATTATAAACTACAGTCGCATTCCTCTCTATGATTAAGCTAAAACTACTGCTCGGCCAATGGCTGGCCAATCTTACTCGTAAATTAAAAAATAATTTTTATATCTACCTGGCCACGCTGTTCACTTTGCTGGTGCTGCTGGATGCTGGCACATTTGGCGTGGGCTTAAATATGCGCGACAAAGCCTTTGATTTTATGGTGAAAAATCGCATACTTCAGCCCAAACCAGATAAAGATATTGTCATTGTCGATATTAACGAAGCCAGTTTAGCCGCATTTGCCAAAGAATATGGCCGCTGGCCCTGGCCGCGCCAGGTGTTGGGCGAGTTTGTCGAGAATATTCAGACACAAAACCCCAAAGCCATTGTGTTTGATATCATGTTTTCAGACGCAGATATTTATAACGCGGATAGTGATGCGTATTTCGATGAAGTTATCACCGCTTGCGAAAATTGCTTCTTTCCCATTTTGCGTTTAGATCCAAGTCAGGATGCGCAGAGCCAGTTAAAATATGCGCAAATTCCGGGCTTAACTGCATCGCCTGAAGCCAATAAGGAAGCCACTCTTGCGGCCGTTCTGCCACATTTTAAAGGCGCTTTAAAACCCAATAGATTAGGCACACACAACGTGTACCCAGACAGCGATGGCATTGTACGCGAATACAAAATGCTGCATGACGATGCAGGCTGGCGCCTGCCTTCATTGCCTTTAGTTGTGGGTGATTTCGCACAGATGAATAGCTTTCCATTACCGCAGAATATGCTGATTAACTGGCATGGAAAGCCATTCAGTTACACGTACGCCACATTTAGCGACGTATTCACCGATTTAGCCAGCAAAAACAAAAAACGCCCGCAAGACGAATTCACCAATAAAATCGTCATCATCGGCTCCACCGCACCCGGATTATTCGACATCAAACCTACCGCGATGGATAAGCAATTTCCAGGCGTTGAGGTACTTGCAACGGCCATAGATAACGTAAAGCATAGAGATTACCTCAAAGTGTGGCGCGGCAGGGTTCCTTACATTTTGCTGAGTTTGTTGTTAATTTGGCTCACCACCGCAGCGTTTTACTTCAAAATGGATAGAGACAAGTTCAATTCCATTTTTACCGGTGGCCAAATTGGGCTTTTGGTGCTTTCTTACCTCGCAATCAACCTCAGCAACACCTATTTAGACCTTACTGCGCCGCTTTTATGGGCAGCCGCCTTGTTTGGTATCGCCAAAATCTACGCTCTGGCTACAGACCGCGCACTGCAACGCTGGCTGGCTTTCGGTGTCAAATCAGACGCCCTAGAACACAGCGTATTGATAATGCCAATTTTAGTAGAGGCCAACGAGCCTTTAACCGATGCACTACTTAAAAAGTTTAAACGGTATCTCGAACTTGCCAGCCATTCACCTAATAACATCGAAATTCTGCATGGCACGCAAAGTGGCATTTGGGGTTTATTTGGCGACATGGTAGTGGTAAGCTGGATATATGCTGACAACAAAGCCGAATATGGTGCGGCTGCAAAACAGGATGCGCAGAATATTGCACAGCAATTATCAACTTTAATTACAAATATGGGTCTACCGGATAACACTGCCACACGTTATACGCTGCACGAAGGCAAATTGATCAGTCACTCTACCACGACGCTGGCCTCGCAGTGGCGCATGCTGTTTGCGCAAGCGGTGATTAAACTGGAACATAACGATGTATTCAAGGATTTAGCATGAAAAATTTGTTTAGAAAAATATTTTTAATCGGCCTGGCCATATCAGCGTTCAACCCTATTCTAGCGCTTTCCGGCGAGGCCGGGACTGCATTGAAAGCTGACACTATCCGCGCTGAACCGTTTGCGGATGCCAAAACTGTTGGCAATTTTAATAAAGGCGATAGCGTCGATATTCTGAGCAAAAAAGGCGCTTGGTTACAGGTTAAAACCAAAAAGAATACCGGCTGGGTGCGCATACTTTCCGTCAAGCGCGGTAGTGTATCAGGCGGCAACAGCGCCAAAGGCGTGCTGGACGTGGCGAGCGGCCGCGCCGGTACCGGGCAGGTGGTTTCTACCACCGGCATCCGCGGCTTGAGTGCGGAAGAGCTGAAAGCCGCTAAATTCAACGAAGAAGAAATGAAAAAGATGGAAAGTCATACTTTAAGCGCTAGTGACGGGCAAAGTTTTGCCAGTGCGGGTGGCCTGAGCGCCATCAAAATGGCCTACCTGAAAGGAACCAAGTAATGCGGAAAATAACCATGAACAAATTATTAGTGAGCTTGCTAGTAACGGCTGGTGTATTTACGGCACTTTCAACTCCTCCGGCACAAGCACTGGATTTAGGCAAAGTGCTGGAAGAAGCCGTAAAAAGCAAGGTCGAAGAAGTTAAGAATGGCGGTGAAACACCCTCAAATCCCACTTCTGAGGCTGCTCCCGCTGCACCCGTAAGCACAACTACCAATGCCAGCCCTGTGGCGACGGCAGAGCCAGTGCCACCATCTGTGCAACCTGAATTCAATTGGAAAAAACCAAGCAAAGAAGAAGAGATCGCGCTGGGACGTGAGATTACAGGCAGCTTGCTTGGCGCTGCGCCGCTGGTGAAAGATGAGGCATTGCAAAAATATGTGAACCAGGTCGGGCGCTGGGTGGCAAATCAATCTGAGCGTGCAGATTTACCTTGGAAATTCGGTGTAATTGATAGCAACGACATTAATGCGTTTGCAGCGCCGGGCGGCTATGTACTGATCACCAAAGGCTTATACCAGAAACTGCAAAACGAAGCGCAGCTGGCGGGCGTGCTGGGCCATGAAATTGCCCATGTCGTAAAAAAACATCAGCTCAAAGTGCTGCAAAAACAGCAGTTGTTGAACATTGGTGCTGGAAAATTGGGTGATTTATTGGGAAAAAATGATAAACTCGCCAAAAAAGCCATTAGCAGCGGTGCCGAGATTAGTGCGCGCAGTCTGGACAAAACCGCTGAATTCGAGGCAGACCGCATGGGTATGGTATTGGCTACCCGCGCGGGTTACGATGCTTATGGTCTGCCGGATGTATTGCAGACCATCGGCCAAACCAACAAGAGTGATAATAGCGTAGCGTTGCTGTTTAAAACGCACCCCCACCCGGACGAGCGTTTAACCAAGTTAGGTGATAGCGCCGGTAGTAGCTTTGACAATATCAAAACGGGAAAAACCCTGGAGAGCCGGCTTTACAAGCTGCATTAACCAATTGGCCGGATAGGCTAGATTAAACCAGATCTAGATTAAACCAGGTGTCGGGCTCTAAGCTCGGTCTTGATATAAGCATAATAAATCGGCGCCGCAACGATACCCGCGATGCCGAACGCAGCCTCCATCATCACCATGGCAATCAGGAGCTCCCAGGCATAAGCACGAATCTGGCCACCCACGATACGCGCGTTCAAAAAATATTCCAGCTTGTGAATCACCACTAGATACAGCAGCGAGGCTATGGCCACGCCCAGTGACTGGCTTAAGCTCACGATGACGATAATGGTGTTTGAGATTAAATTGCCCACCACCGGTATCAAGCCCACCACAAAGGTGATCGCAATCATGGTTTTGACTAACGGCAGGTGTACCCCCAGCATGGGCAATACCGCTGCCAGATAAACGCCTGTAAAGAAAGCATTGATGGCGGCGATGCGCACTTGCGCAAATACCACTCGCCTGAAAGCATCGCCGAATAATGTGGTGCGCTCTGCCAGTGCACGTGCAAACGGCTTGAAATTATCAATCACAATAGCATCACGCATCGCCAGTATGCCGCCAATAATCATGCCCAGAATCACATGAGCGGTCACGCGGCCAGCCTCCTTACCTACACCTTGCAGGGCATCCGCATGCTCACGCAGCCATACCGTCGCCTGTTCTTTTAGAGTGATGGCATCAGCAGGAAGCCGTTCCAGTACCCAGGCAGGCAAAACCTGACGTGAATCCTCGATGGTTTGCGCCATCTTTGCCATCAGCACGGTAATGCTGCCCGCATCCGACCTGAAGAAGGCCACAAGCCCTGCTCCAGCCAAGCCAAGCAGGCCGACAATCACTACCACCAGAAAGCCCACAGCCCATAGCTTGGCATGATTGCTCGATCTTTTGCTGGGAAACCTGCGCGCAATATAAGGCGTCATCATGCCGACAAGCTCGTATACCAGCAAGCCAGAAATGAGCGTTGGCAGCAAGCTGAACTTGAGAATGTATAGCAAGGCAAGGCCAATCACGATCCAGGAAGCTACGTCATATGGATTGACTCGAGATTTTTGTATCATAGTTTTTTGCTTAAATTGTTAACCCGACTCATCAACGCAGAGGATTCTGCGACGGGCAGGCTGATTTTAACATGCACCTCATTATCAAAGCTTTTATCTATGATCTTGCCTTTTAATTGATTGACTAGCCGACTGAGATCGTCGACGCGGTTGTATGGCACGGTCAGTTTAACCGTTTGCATTTCAACATATGGAATTGTTTTCGCCACTTCCAGCGCCATCCTGGCGGTGCCGCCATAGGCGCGCGCCAAACCGCCAGTACCCAGATTAATGCCGCCATAGTAACGTATCACGCCCACCGCAACATTCAGCAAATTACGCCCTTCCAGCATCTGCAATATCGGCTTGCCCGCTGTGCCAGAGGGTTCGCCGGCATCGGAAAATCTTGGAATAATGCCATCCACCGTTTTTATTCTAAACGCATAAGCCAAATGGCTTGCGCTTTGATGTTGCGCCGCAATTTGCCTTAAAAAATGGCCGACTTGCTGTTCCGTTTCACAATGTGCGGCCCAGGCAAAAAAACGTGATTTATTGATTGTTTGCTCAGCAGAGCCTGCCGCTTCGATCGTCTGCATTAAGACAAGCCTGCAATGTTGCCACTTTCATCTACATTAATACGCTCGCTTGCTGGCGACCTTGGCAAGCCCGGCATGGTCATAATCTTGCCGCAAATAGCAACGATAAAGCCCGCGCCGCGTGAAAGCCGCAGCTCATTCACATACAGCGCATGCCCGGTGGGCGCACCACGTAACGTGGGATCGGATGAAAATGAATACTGTGTTTTAGCGATGCAGATGGGGAAATGTGCATAATCTTTTTCCAGCATTGTCAATTTTTCTACTGCTTTTGAGCTTAGCTCGATGGAGTCTGCGCCATAGACTTTTTTTGCGATCGTCTCGATTTTTGTCCGCAAAGCAACATCATCTTGATACAAAAATTTAAAATTCGATTTATTTTGCGCAAGCGTATTCACGACCTCATGCGCTAAATCGGTCGCACCTGCGCCGCCACTCGCCCAGTGCTTGCACACAATGGCTTTACAACCCAGCGCTTCAACCGCCATTTTAAGCGCATCGATTTCAGCTGGTGTATCTTGCGTAAAGTGATTGATTGCCACCATCACCTGCATGCCAAATAGTTCGTGTAAGTTATTAATATGTTTTTCTAAGTTTTTGATTCCATTTAGCAAACTATTTACATTTTCATGATTAAGCTCTTTCAAATCAACACCGCCGTGATATTTAAAAGCGCGAATAGTCGCAACAATCACTACCGCATCTGGCTGTAGATTAGCTTTGCGGCATTTGATGTCAAAAAACTTCTCAGCACCCAGATCCGCACCAAAACCCGCCTCTGTTACCACATAATCCGCCAGTTTCAGGGCGGCTTTAGTCGCCATCACCGAATTGCAGCCATGTGCGATATTGGCAAACGGGCCGCCATGTACAATGGCTGGCGTGTGTTCGAGTGTTTGTACCAGATTGGGTTGAAATGCATCTTTGAGCAAAGCCGCCATCGCGCCTTGTGCCTGTAAATCACTCGCCAATATCGGCTTTCCATCTATATCTGTCGCCACTTGGATATTGCCAAGGCGCGTTTTTAGATCGGCCAGATTCTCGGCCAAACAGAATATCGCCATGATTTCACTGGCCACGGTGATATCAAAACCGGTTTCGTATTCAGGTGCCTGATTGATGGTCACATTCCGTAAGGCGCGATCATTCATATCCATGCAGCGTCTCCAGGTAATATCCCTAATATTCAGTGAGTTACCCTGGTGAATGTGATTATCGATCAAGGCCGCAAGCAGATTATTGGCCGCTGTGATGGCGTGGAAGTCACCGGTAAAATGCAAATTGATATTTTCCATTGGCACCACCTGCGCATAACCGCCGCCTGTAGCGCCGCCTTTGATGCCGAATACAGGGCCAAGTGATGGCTCACGAATGCACACGACCGCTTGTTTACCTATTTTGTTAAGCGCATCTGCCAAGCCGATCGTGGTGGTGGTTTTGCCCTCCCCTGCTGGCGTAGGACTGATCGCTGTAACTAAAACAAGTTTGCCATTTGGCTTATCTTGTAATTTCGTTAAACAAGCCGGACTTAGTTTAGCGATATGATGCCCGTATGGAATCAAATCTTCAGAGCTGATGTTAAGTTTTTGTGCGATATCAGAAATCGGCTTAAGCTTGGCTGCCTGGGCAATTTCGATATCGGTGAGCATAGGCCTATTTACGACCGCCTAATATAGAGCCCAACACGCCACGAATGATGCTGCGGCCTAGCTGTGAGCCGATTGCACGCGCCGCCGATTTAGCAGCACTCTCTAGAATCGTATCTGAACGACTGCTTTTTTCACCGCCAAGTACGCCGCCCCAATCGAAGCCTTTACCCTCTTCTGCGGTTTCTGCAGATTGTGCCGCACGTGCTTTCAAGACTTCATAGGCGGATTCCCTGTCAACTTGCTTCTCGTAAAAGCCGCGCACTGCCGAGCTGTTAATCACTGCCGCTCGCTCAGCGTCGGTGGCAGGACCAATACGGCTTTGTGGCGGACAAATAAACGCACGCTCAACCGGCGATGGAATGCCTTTTTCATCTAAGAAGGATACCAAAGCCTCGCCTACGCCAAGCTCGGTAATCACGGTCGCCACATCCACTTTTGGGTTGGCTCTGAAAGTTTCAGCCGCCGATTTCACCGCTTTTTGATCGCGCGGAGTAAATGCGCGCAAGGCATGCTGGACGCGGTTTCCCAGTTGGCCAAGCACAATATCAGGGATATCCAGTGGATTCTGACTGACAAAATACACGCCCACGCCTTTGGATCGAATCAACCGAATCACTTGCTCGATTTTCTGCATAAGTACCGGCGGCGCATCAGTAAACAGCAAATGCGCTTCGTCAAAGAAAAATACCAGCTTGGGTTTTTCCAAATCACCCACCTCCGGCAGTTTTTCAAACAGCTCTGAAAGCAGCCACAGCAGCAGCGTTGCATAAACCTTTGGTGAGTTAAAAAGCCTGTCGGAAGCCAAAATATTAATCACACCCCGCCCTTGGCTGTCAGTCTGCATCAGGTCGTCCAAGTTCAGTGCCGGCTCACCAAATAACAGGTCGCCGCCCTCAGTTTCAACCTGTAGCAAGGAGCGTTGCAGCGCGCCCACACTGGCTGCGGAGATGTTGCCATATTCGGTCTGATATTCCGCCGCGTTGTCCGCCGCATGCTGCGACATGGCACGCAAATCTTTCAAATCCAGCAACAGCCAGCCTTTATCATCGGCAATTTTGAAGATGGAATTAATCACGCCGCCTTGCACGTCGTTTAAATTGAGCATGCGCGCCAGCAACAAAGGCCCCATCTCGGCAATGGTGGTGCGCACTGGATGACCTTTTTGGCCAAACACATCCCAGAAGGTAACGGGGCTCGCTTGCGGTTTAAAATCGCTTAATCCTAGCTGTGCAACCCGGGCATCCACCTTTGGGTTGCCGCCGCCCGCCTGGCTCATGCCCGACAAATCACCTTTCACATCTGCCATGAACACCGGCACGCCAAGTTGTGAAAATCCTTCTGCAAGCGTTTGCAATGTCACGGTTTTGCCTGTGCCGGTCGCGCCGGCGATTAGGCCATGACGATTGGCCATCTTGGGTAAAATATGAATGAAGTTTTCTGCTTTTGCGATTCTTATAGGAGTAGTCATTTTAAGTAATAAATTGATTTATATGGTTATATTTCACGGATTATATTTCACCTTTACGCGCCTTATCAATCAGTTTAATCAATGCATCTTCAAGTTCCTGCGCTGATTTTTTCGCCCGTTCGGTTGGGTTTTTAATACTTTTCAAATCAAAAGTCGGGCGATCAAGCGCTAAAAATAATTTCATTTTTTTATTGGCATCCGGTTTTTCATACAGCGCAATGCGACATGGTGCGAATACCAGAAACTCGGGGTGATCGAGCATGATTTCGGTGCCCATGCTGAGATTGCAGAACGAGTGCACTTCCTTAACACCTTGCGGATCAACACCGCGCAGCTTCATGTGTTCACCAATCGGAAAGTTGGCCGGATTCACAAAGTTCATGCCTTCTGACACCGATTTCAAACTGTCTATCACGTCCTGATAGCTCACACCTTCATTCACAGGCACTTCGTAAATAGCATTACTTAAATCAATATCAGGCAGCCCGTTCGGCATCGCCTGCTGCATGGCTTGTTGCGTGGCCTTTTGGCCGGCGCATGCACCAAGAACCAGCATTAACGCAATACCAAGGATTGATTTAAACTGCATGAAACTCCCTAATTTAGCTTGGACGATAGGCTTTCAGTGCCTCATCCACCGCTCTACGGTCGAATTTTGGCGCAAGCAACTCAATAAACCCATAGATATAGCCACGTAGGAAAGCATCTTTGCGCACGCCCAGATAAGTCGTACTGGGCGGGAACAAATGGCTGCAGTCCAGACGCACCAAATCTTTATCACGCTCTTCATCATAAGCCATATTGGCTATCAAACCTATACCCAAACCCAAACCTACATAGGTTTTAATAACGTCGGCATCAATCGCGGTAAGCACTACATTGGGCATTACGCCTGCATCATGAAACACTTTTGAAACGATGGTGCTGCCTGTAAACGCAAAATCGTAGGTAATCAGTGGAAAACTAGCGATTTTGGCCAATGTAAGCGGCACAGCATCAATCAAGCGATGCCCTTTTGGCACCACCACGCACCGATTCCACTCATAGCATGGCAGGCACAGCAGCCGGTCGTCCGAGCTGATCATTTCGGTCGCAATGCCGATATCCGCTTCTCCGCTCGCCACCTGCGTGGTGACCTGGCTAGGATTGCCCTGATGGATATTGAGTTTGACATGCGGATACATTTCGATAAATTGCTTGATGGCTGAAGGCAATTTATAGCGCGCCTGCGTGTGTGTAGTCGCAATGGTAAGCGTGCCGGTTTCCACCTTGCTGAATTCGTCGCCTACCCGCTTGATATTTTGCATTTCAAGCATCACAGTCGCAGCAAGCTTGACAATATGCCGACCAGGCTCGGTGATGCCGGTTAGGCGCTTACCATGGCGCTGAAAAATTTGCAGTTTCAGTTCATCTTCCAGCATCTGAATCTGCTTGCTCACGCCAGGTTGCGAAGTATGGAGCGCTTCGGCGGCTGCAGAAATGCTCAAGCCCTGACGAGCCACTTCATGGATGTATTTCAATTGGTGAAGTTTCATACAAAACCTCTTTTCGCCAAAGTAATCTTTATAACTAAATAATATACCAAAATAATAAATTGGTATTAAATAATTATATCAATTACTGTTATATTATGCGCCTTAATGACTTGCTCAGATTAGTTGGCACATGGATTTTGCTTTTTACATTATTGCTGGTTTTGTAGTTGGTTTGCTGGTAGGACTTACCGGCGTCGGCGGCGGTTCTCTCATGACGCCGATTTTACTGATATTTTTTAATGTCAAAGCCGCTGTTGCAGTAGGTACGGATTTGTTATACGCCTCTATCACCAAAACTGCAGGTATTTTCGCACATGGCAAACTAGGCAATATTGATTGGAAAATCGTGCGTTTGCTGGCATTTGGCAGCATTCCTGCTGCCATTATCACCACGCTATATTTAAGAAGCGCAGGTGTTGCCACTGACGACACAGTTGTCAGTATTAAATTTTGGCTCGGTATCGCATTATTGCTAACATCTTTATCAGTATTATTTCGCAATCAACTCACGAAATTATCCAAAAAAGAACATTGGGTTAATCCAGCTTACGCACCTGCACTCACCGTGATTTTGGGCTTAATACTGGGCTTTTTGGTGACATTAACCTCTGTTGGCGCCGGCGCTTTGGGTGTAACCGCCTTACTCATTCTCTATCCCAAAGTGTCAATTACCCGAATTGTGGGCACCGATGTGGCGCATGCAGTGCCGCTGACCTTGGTAGCAGGTTTAGGCCATGTCAGCCTTGGCACTGTGGATTATCAATTACTTGGCACTTTGCTCATTGGCTCAATCCCGGGCATTTGGATTGGCAGTCATTTAAGCTCAAAAGTTGCAGAACATTGGGTGCGCACCGTGCTTGCGCTAATTTTAGTGTATGTTGGTCAAAAGTTATCTTTTCCACAATTAAATCAATTGCTAGGAATTTCAGTATTGCTATTTTTAGTGGCCTACAAGCAATTAGCGTTAAGAAAAACCTGATGCAGGTGCCTGTATTGTTAAATTAAGCGCTTTTTAGATTAAAATGGCTGGTTGAGTTTTAAGCAAGAAAATTAATGTACAAGAGAATCTTATGTATAAGTACGACGAAATAGACCAGAGAATTGTTGATGAGCGCGTGGCGCAGTATCGCGACCAAACACGCCGTTTTTTAGCAGGTGAGTTGACTGAAGACGAGTTTCGTCCATTACGTCTGCAAAATGGTCTTTACATTCAACGCTATGCACCCATGCTGCGTATCGCCGTACCTTACGGCATGCTGTCTAGCCGCCAATTGCGCAAGCTGGGCGATATCTCAAAAAAATACGATAAGGGCTATGGCCATTTCAGTACGCGTCAAAACTTGCAACTTAACTGGCCAACATTAGAAAGTACACCAGAGATATTAGCTGAACTTGCTACTGTTGAAATGCACGCCATTCAAACCTCAGGTAACTGTATTCGCAACATTACCACCGACCAGTTTGCCGGCATTGCCCCCGATGAGGTGATTGACCCACGAGCGATGGCCGAAATTATGCGTCAATGGAGTACGTTCCACCCAGAGTTTGCACTGCTGCCACGCAAGTTCAAAATTGCCGTAAGCGGCACCAAACACGACCGTGCCGTAGTGCAGGCACACGACATTGGCTTGGAGTTCTATACCGATGCACAAGGCAAGATGGCTATTAGAGTCTGGGTCGGCGGTGGCTTGGGCCGCACGCCGATACTGGGCTCAATTATCCGGGAGCACTTAGAGTGGCAACACGCCCTTACCTACTGCGAAGCCATTATTCGGGTATATAACCTGCACGGCCGCCGCGATAATATGTACAAAGCACGCATTAAAATTTTGGTAAAAGCGCTTGGTATTGATGAATTCCGCAAGCAAGTAGAAGCTGAATGGGCACACTTGAAAGGTGCGCCAAATACCATTACTGAAGCCGAGTTGACACGGGTCAGTAAACATTTTGATGCCATGCCCTATGAAACACTGCCAGCGCATGATGCCAGCTTTGATAAGGCTATCGCCAGCAACAAAGCTTTTGCTGCCTGGGTAAAACGCTGCGTGCATCCACACAAAATGGCTGGTTACCGCGCAGTCACGCTGTCACTTAAACCACACGGCAAAGCCCCCGGCGATGCTACCAGCGAGCAAATGTGGGCAGTAGCTGATTTAGCTGAACAATATAGTTTTGGTGAATTGCGTGTTTCGCATGAACAAAACCTGATTCTCGCGGATGTCAAACTAAGCGATTTATTTGCGCTGTGGGAAAAAGCGCGTGCCAACGGCTTGGCAACGCCGAATATAGGCTTGCTCACCGATATTATTTGCTGCCCGGGAGGCGATTTCTGCTCGCTTGCCAATGCCAAAAGCATCCCGATTGCCGAAGCCATTCAGATGCAGTTTGATAACCTGGATTACTTGCATGATATTGGCGATATTGAAATCAACATCTCTGGCTGTATGAATGGTTGCGGGCATCATAGTATTGGTCATATTGGTATTCTGGGCGTAGATAAAGATAATTCCGAATGGTACCAAGTGTCGATTGGCGGCAAACAAGGTAACGACGCTAGCCTCGGCAGTGTAATTGGCCCTTCGTTTGCGGCCGAAGAAATGCCTGAAGTAATTCAAAAGTTGATTGATGTGTACATCAAAGAACGCATGCCTGAAGAACGCTTTATTGATACCGTACGCCGCTTGGGCGTAGCGCCCTTCAAGGCCAACGTATATGCAAAAGAAGGGGTTGCAGCATGAGCAACCTGATTAAACTAAATAGTGATGTTGCAAGCATTGTGGAAGACGAATGGTTGCTTGTCAGCCTGCCAGCATCTGAAGTGGAAGAGCGCAAACAGGCAGGTAAAGTGGTGCTGTTCAAGCTTACGGGCGAAAATACAGTCACAAACGAGCAAATTGCAACTACCACTATCCCTGCCACTGGCAAAATCATCGTGCCATTGAGCGTGTTCATTGCACGCAGAAATGAGCTTGCAAGCCGCATCAATAAAAGTGAAGTCGGCGTTTGGCTGGACACGCATGAAGTGCTAGAGAATTTAGTCAAAAATCATGCAGATTTAAACGCTCTGCCAATTATCGCGGTGCATGTGGAACGCTTTGCCGATGGCCGTATTTTCTCACTCGGCACCTTGTTACGCACGCGCTACGGTTATAAAAACGAATTGCGCGCTTTTGGCGACGTGCTTAGGGATCAATTGTACTTTTTAAAACGCAGCGGCTTCACTAGCTTTGTTATTCGCGCAGATCGCTCGGCAGAAGATGCGATCGCCAGCCTGAATGACTTTAGTGTGCCCTATCAAGGCGCGGTAGATGAGCCACGGCCTGTGTTTCAGCGCTATAACAGGACGGTGTAAATGTCAGGCGAAGTTTCAATGCTCAAACCCGCGACCAGCAACCCTGCCACCAGCCCAACGTTGACTGATGCACTCGAAGCTACTGTTAACACAAAAAAAGGTGAAGTGCTTGATGTGCTTTATCAAGCGGCTAAAGAGTTTGGTGCACAAAACATCACCTTCGCCAACAGCTTTGGCGCAGAAGACATGGTGTTGACGGACGTCATCCTTAACTACGATCTGGGTATTGAAATATTTTCGCTCGACACCGGGCGCCTGCCAACAGAAACCTATGATTTGATGGCCAAAGTGGAAAAACACTACAACACCAAGTTGAATGTATTTTTTCCGCAAGCACAAATAGTTGAGTTTTATGTTAAAAATCATGGTATTAACGCATTTTATGAAAGTATTGAATTAAGAAAAAGTTGCTGCCACATGCGCAAGGTTGAACCACTACAACGCGCACTAAAAGGCAAGTTCGCTTGGATTACCGGCATGCGTGCCGCACAAGCGACTACGCGCGCCAGCTTACCAGTGCGTGAGTTTGACGAAGCGAACAAGCTCGAAAAATTCAATCCATTAAGCGATTGGACAGAACAGGAAGTTTGGGCATATATCCGCATGTTTAACGTGCCTTACAATGCACTGCACGACAAGTTTTATCCGAGCATCGGCTGCGCACCCTGCACACGCGCCGTTGCTGTGGGCGAAGACGTGCGTGCTGGCCGCTGGTGGTGGGAAAACGCAGGTAGCAAGGAGTGTGGACTTCATGTTAAATGAAGGCCGCACTACGAAGCTGCCGCAGTTTCTGCGTAGCACAGCAAAATATTAATTGCTGTGCGAAGCTAAAACCCACAAAACAAAAGAATGTGGTCTTCACGTAAAGAAATAGATTTAAAGTTAAATATTAATATAATTCTATAAGTTATTGAAATGTCAATTAAAAAGCAACCATTATCACATTTAGACTGGCTAGAAGCCGAAGCCATCCACATCCTGCGTGAAGTCGCAGGACAATGCAGCAATCCTGTGCTGTTATTCTCTGGCGGCAAAGATTCGCTCTGTATTTTGCGCCTGGCGGAAAAGGCTTTTCGCCCTGGCCGCTTTCCCTTCCCGCTCATGCATATCGACACAGGCCATAACTATCAGGAAGTGATTGATTTCCGCGACCAGCGCGCTGCAGAATTGGGCGAGCGCCTTATTGTGCGCTCGGTGGAAGATTCGATGAAACGTGGCACCGTGGTACTCAAATCACCGGATGAACCGCGCAACAAGCACCAGTCTGTGACATTGCTGGAAGCTATTGAAGAATTCGGCTTCGATTGCTGCATTGGAGGCGCGCGTCGTGACGAGGAAAAAGCCCGTGCTAAAGAACGCATCATGAGCTTCCGCGATGAGTTTGGTCAATGGGATCCTAAAAATCAGCGTCCTGAATTATGGAATCTCTATAACGCTCGCAGTCACAAAGGCGAAAACATCCGCGCTTTTCCTATCTCAAACTGGACGGAAATGGACGTGTGGCAATATATTGAACGCGAGAATCTGGCCTTGCCGAGCATTTATTTTGCACATAACCGAGACATTATTATGCGCGGCGGCGCGATGATGCCCGCCAACGTGAAACTTGCCAGTGGCGAAGTGATTAACGTGCCTAAAGCTGGTGAAAAAGTCGTGAATATACAAGTGCGCTTTCGTACTGTGGGCGACATCACCTGCACCGCGCCAGTGCTTAGCGACGCAGATAACGTAAGCAAAATCGTGCTAGAAACCGCGACCACCACCATTACCGAGCGCGGCGCAACGCGGCTTGACGACCAAACGTCCGATGCTAGTATGGAACAGCGCAAAAAAGAAGGCTACTTCTAAAAAATGCCACTAAATCAATTTATTGAACCCATTGCGGCGTTGCGCGGTGCTCAAAATCCTTATGTACTACGTGTACATTCCGGTTTTTGCGCGCCGTGCGCCTTGCACTGCAACCCAATAAATTGATTTATCAAGCATTTTTTGATTTTTGAGAATGAATATGAAAACTGAACACAACGATTCCCTACTCCGTTTCATGACCTGCGGTAGCGTGGATGATGGCAAAAGCACGCTCATTGGGCGTTTACTGTTTGACACCAAAACTATTCTGGCGGATACGCTTACGCAGATTTCAAATACCTCTAAAAAACGCGGTATGGAAGCGGTGGATTTATCGCTGCTGACTGATGGCCTGCAAGCCGAGCGTGAGCAAGGCATTACGATTGATGTCGCTTATCGCTATTTCAGCACGGGCACACGCAAGTACATCATTGCCGATGCACCGGGTCACGAACAATATACCCGCAACATGGTGACAGCGGCCTCTACCGCTAACCTGGCAATTATTTTAATTGATGCGCGTAAAGGTGTACTTACACAAACACGCCGCCATAGTTATTTAGCACATTTAGTAGGTATTCCGCACATTATAGTGGCTGTGAATAAAATGGATTTAATTAATTACGACCAAACCATTTACAACAAAATTTGTGCGGATTATTTGGCTTTTGCGAATGAAATTGGCTTAGCGCAAAGTAAAACTGCCGCTGGCCATGATATTCGCTTTTTACCGATGTCTGCCTTGAATGGCGATATGCTGGTTGATCGTTTAGAAAACATGCCTTGGTACACAGGCGAAACACTGCTCGAGATGCTCGAAAAAGCACCTGCCGCGCACACCGAGCAGAATGAAGAATTCCGCTTTCCGGTGCAATTTGTCTGTCGCCCGCATGCCAGCGCCGATGCTGATTTGCACGATTTTAGAGGCTTTATGGGTCGCATTGAGAGTGGCGATATTGCCGTGGGTGATGCTGTAACTGTGCTGCCAAATGGTTACCAATCCAAGGTAAAAGCCATTCAAATTGGTGATATGCAACTGCAAAGCGCACAAACTGAACAAAGCATAACTTTGTTGCTAGATGATGAAATCGACACCTCACGTGGCGACATGATTGTGAAAACTGGCAGCAAGATTGAGCCAGTGAAACAGATTGAAGCCTTCGTTTGCTGGCTGTCAGAAACGCCGATGTCACCTGCACGCACTTATATTATTCGCCATACCACACGTGAATCTAAAGCCAAAGTCGGTGCGATCAGCTACAAAGTGGACGTGAACACACTGGAACAACAAGCGACAACTGACTTAAAAATGAATGATATTGCGCGCATGAGCTTTAAACTGGCACAACCGTTGATGGTGGATAGTTATACGCAAAATCGCGCGATTGGCGCGTTTATTGTGATTGATGAGAGTACAAACAACACCGTTGGTGCGGGCATGATTATGTGAAATTAATCCATCGCCAATTAACAGGATTTCTAATAAAATAACGTTTTAGCTACCCAAGCTGTAAAGGACTGTAAAAATGACTTATGTCGTCACCGAAAACTGTATTCAATGCAAATATACCGATTGCGTAGATGTCTGCCCTGTCGATTGCTTTGTCGAAGGGCCTAACTTCCTGGCGATTAACCCGGATGAGTGCATAGATTGCACGCTATGCGTTGCAGAGTGCCCCGCTGAGGCGATTTTTGCGGAAGACGATGTACCAGCAGACCAGCAGCAATTTATCGCGTTAAACGCGCGCCTTGCAAAGATCTGGCCTGTGATTACCTCACGTAAACCCGGCCTTGAAGATGCCGACGCCATGAATGGCGTGCCTGGCAAGCTTGAATTATTGATTGAATAGTTTGTAATCAATTTAGGTATCAATAAAAAAGGAGACTAAAGTCTCCTTTTTTATTAGCGCACGTAACACACTACATTGCGTATGCGAGATTAGGTTGTGCCTGATTTAATTTGACTTGATCAAGCGCATTGGAATCACCTTTCCAGAAATAATAGAACTCTCTCCCAACTTTTAAGTAGTTATTGTAGGCCTCTTCAGATGTAAACAGCGCCAAGTTAGCATCTACTGCTTTACGATAAGCAACAGGCTGCTTATGCGGTGCACTGCGTAACATTAACAATAGTAACTTAACAAGCTTTTTGCATGCAGCCACGAAAAAGTCATCTGCACCGTGATCGCGTAATACGCTCTCATAGGTCTCGAGCGGTTTGATTTCGGATGTGGTCAAGGTAAGCTCATCCAAGGAATCCCACATCTGTTTCAAATCTGTTTCCACAGGTTTCCACTCTGGCGGGTTCGCTTCAAAAGCATTGTCCTGGTTCATCGCGACGATTGCTTTGATGTCATTAATCCAGAACGAAAAATAGTCTCGGATGACTGGCAAATAAACAGACCATAGTGATTTATCCAGCTTCTTGAATAGCTCGTCTACCGCCTCTCTAAAAGCAAAGCCATCACTATTAATTTTCTCTATATATGGCACCAGCCTCAAAATAACAACTTCACGTTGGCGAAGCAACACCTTGGAGAAGCCTTTGCGCTCCAGTAAATTCAGGTATGCATTGAGTGCGACATGTTCACGATTAATTTTCATATATTGCTCCACTTATCACATGTTAATTCATGTTAATTAAAGTACGCAAATAATCTCAGATAGAACAATACTACTGACACTAGAGCTATCAGATAGTTTTTTATTAAATTTGAGATTTTGCATTATATAACTCATTATAATTGAGCGATATACTTTTCAAATAATGGAATAAGGGCTGCTTATGGATGCAATTTCTAGCTTTGCGCTAGCCAGCGGCCTAAGCTGGGCAAGCGGGCTACGCTTATATCTCACGCTATTTATCGTCGGCATGTTGGCCAAATTCGGCTATGTTCACTTGCCCGCAACGCTTGATATTATAAGCAACCCGATTGTTTTAGGCATATCAGGCTTGCTTTGCATAGTAGAATTTTTAGCTGACAAAATCCCCTATGTTGATAGCGCCTGGGATTCGATTCAAACTTTCATTCGCATCCCGGCTGGTGCGCTGCTTGCAATGGGCGCGATTAACACCAGCGACCCTATGATTGCCACCGTTGCCGCGCTCCTCGGCGGCTCTATAGCAGGTGCAACACACGCTACCAAAGCTGGCAGCCGCGCGCTGATAAACACTTCACCAGAGCCTGTCAGTAACATTGCCGCCTCTCTTGGTGAAGAAAGTATGTTGATTACAGGTGGCTGGCTGGTTTTCGTGCATCCTGCTGTATTTATTGGCTTGCTGTGTGGATTTATTCTGCTGATGTTTTGGCTGCTGCCAAAACTGTGGCGCGGCATCAAAATGGTGCTGGGCAATGTCGGCAAAGTCACGCGGGTTTAGTTTTAATTTGAAAATAGATGCTCTGAAAGGCGCATGGATATTATGGTGTAGGTTGGCGGTGAGCGTAGCGAACCCCAATAAATTGAAGATGTTGGGGTTCAAAAAACCATTCACCCCAACCTACGTGCTACGTGCTTGATGGATTGATTAGACGACATTGTCGTCAATCTCACCCTGCTCGGTAATGTAGTGGGACGGACGCGCATATACGAGTGACAGCGATGGTTGCGACTCATAGATAAAACCGACTAGTTCCAGCCGTTCGATTGGCGGTGCGGGCACTAAGCGAAGCACGGGGCCGCCGCTCATTCCTCCGAGTTCGATATTTGGAATATTGGCACCCTGAAGTGGCTGATGGAAGTTTTCTAAGTCAATGTATAGTTTGATGTTCTCCGGTGTAACTGAGATTGGTGCCCAAGCGAACCATTGAAAGGGAAAATCAGCCGTTGCTACATGTTCAGCCCGGAGTGAGCCTGGGTAACCCCCGTAAAGCAAAGTATCTCCCTTAGAGACTTCTCGAGTTGGCCAGAGCAATGGAGTATGCGGCGAGCATCCTGACGCTGCCACTACTACTTCGGATACATCAAAAATTGCAAGGTCGAGACGCTCACTCTCCGCAATGAGACGGTCTTCCGGTTCAGTTGTGGTTCCCCCGAACTGGCAGCGAATATCTGGCTGCTCGGCCTTGGCTTTGCGGTATTCATCGAAGACGTGTCGTGCTGTTACAGCGATTAGGCGCTTTGAGGTTTGCAGGAAGCAGACGGTACCATTGTGGTGAATGCGGCAATCACCCTCCTTGTCGATGCCATGCCACCAAAAGGGAGCGCACGCAGACTTTGCAATACTGCGGAGAGCGGGCAGATATCCTGCGCGTTCCATTTGATCAAGCGAACTACGAGTGTTTGCGTCCATGACTGTGCACTAACTTTTCCATAGCTGAGTTTGCCTAATCATCAACCAGCCAATCAAAAGGTAAGCCAGCATCGCTGTGGCTAAACCGAGCACGCTACCCCATACCAACGGCACAATCAGGCCTGCTGAAACGGTAGAAAATAACATTTGTATAAACGCCTGCCCCGAAGCAGCTGTGCCGCGGATTTTTGGGTGTCTATCCAAAGCAGCAAGTGAAATGATAGGCATCACCAAGCCCATGCCCACGTTAAACAAGGCGATGGGCAGAATATTAAATACTGGCTTTGCAGGCAGCCAGTAGCAAACTGCAACATTCAGCCACACAATGGCAAACATCCAGGCATAGGCTATTTTTAACACGCGTTTTGCGGCGTATATACCTGCGGCGCGCCTAGCCAAATACGAGCCCAGTACCATACCTGTGACGGTGGGAATAAACAAATAACCATATTGCTGCGGCGAAAAACCAAGCAACTTGCCTAAAAATATGGGGCTTGCCAGCACATACACAAAAAATGCTGCAAAAACCGCGCCCAGAGCGACGCAAAGCTTGCTAAACTCATTATCGCTAAATATGGTCTTGTAGCTTGTGAGTACGTTGCGCGCAGAGAGTTTAAGCCGCTTTTCCGGCAGCATGGTTTCGGGCAAATAAACCACCGCTGCCCATAGGCTAATTGCCGCATAAATCGCCAAGAAGATAAAAATAGCCTGCCAGTGAATGCCCAATAAAAAGCCGCCAATAATAGGCGCAATAGCTGGCGCAAGGCCAAACAGCATCTGCACCGTAGCCATGACTCTTTGAGCAGCAGCACCTTCAAACAAATCACGCACCATGGCACGCGCCACCGTGTTGCCCGCTCCGCCAGAGGCGCCTTGCAGCGCCCTGAAAAACCACAGTGTTTCAACATTGGGCGCAAACGCGCAGCCGATGCTGGCCAACACAAATATGCTTAAACCCCATTTAATGGTAGCGATACGGCCAATCGCATCTGAAATAGCACCATGCCATAGCGTCATCAGTGCGTAAGGAAGCAGGTATACAGCAAGGCTCTGTTGAATATGTAAATCGGAAGCGCCTAAGTCGGCGCCCATGGCGTGGAAAGCGGGTAAATAAGTATCGATAGCAAACGGCGCCAGCGCGGCAAGACTCGCTAAAACATACACTAATATATTGGAATGTGGCTTCAAATTTGTTAGGTCTAAGAATAAAAAAGGCGCATTATTAATGCGCCTTTCATTATAACTACTAATCGTTATGGCAAGGCATGAAACTCCTCTACCCGCTCCCGCAACTCACCCGCAATGATCCTTTTAGAGTTTTTATCGTTTCTAAATACGATCGGCTGCGCCTGTAATTGCGGGTTTTGTGCATCCGCAATCGCCTTATCTATTAAATGGCGATGCGGCGACTTACTGCACACGGGGTCGGCAGCTTCAGCATCACCGGTGAGCAAAAAGGTTTGGCAACGGCAACCGCCCAGATCTTTTTCTTTTTCGTCACAGCTGCGACATGGCTCTTTCATCCAGCTATTGCCACGGTATTGATTAAACGCGGGGGAATCTTTCCAGCTCCAGCCTAAATCATCATCGCGCACATTGGGAAAGCGCATATTAGGCAAAGAACGTGCGGAGTGGCACGGCAATACATCACCATTCGCGGTAACGATCATAAATACCTCACCCCAGCCATTCATACATTTTTTGGGTCTATCGGCAAAATAATCCGGTACCACAAAAAAGATCTTCATTTTGCTGCCAGAGGTTGCGCGGAACTCATTGGTTGCAGCCTCAGCAGCATCCACTTGTTCTTTAGTAGGCATCAATTGGCTACGATTCACTAGTGACCAGCCGTAATACTGCGTATTCGCAAGTTCTATATAATCCGCCCCTAAGGCTTCGGCCATTTCCAGGATTTGTTTCATGTGTCCAATGTTGTAGCGGTGTATCACCACATTAAGCACCATCGGGTAACCATGGTTTTTAATCATGGCAGCGACTTTTTTCTTGAGTTCAAACGTTTTGGTATTGGTGATAAAGTTGTTAATCTCTTCGGTAATGTCGTGCATGGATAGCTGGATATGGTCCAACCCGCCGTCTTTAAAGGCTTGGATACGTTTTTCAGTCAAGCCGACACCTGATGTAATCAAATTACTGTAATAGCCCAGTTTATGCGCCTCTACGACGATTTCTTCAATATCATCACGTAACAACGGCTCGCCGCCCGAAATCCCCAGCTGAATTGCACCCAGCTTACGCGCATCACGCAATATTTGAATCCATTGCTCGGTGCTAAGCTCATTTTGCGTGTGCTTATCATAATCGGTTGGGTTGTAACAAAAAGCACAGTGCAAAGGACAGCGATAGGTAATCTCGGCCAACAGCCATAGTGGCTGTGTATGTGTGGTATTTGCAGCCACGCCATTATTCACTTGCTGACTTTGCGCATGTACCGTTTTTTGTACCGCCGAATCACCTAATGAGTTTTGTGTCATTTTGCTACTCCTTAAACCTTGCGCAACTTAAATTTTTCTGAGCCAGGCCTTACCCACAGCCATCTCGAACATACCAATAATGTCATCTTCAATGCCTTCAGCATCAGGGAAAGCCGCTTTCAAATCAGCCACGATGTCGCCCACAGTTGCCTTGCCATCCACGCGTTTAATGACCTCGCCTGCGCCACCGTGTAGTTTGACCATACCTTCTGGGAAAAGTATCACATAATTTTGTTGTGCTTCTTCCCATTGAAAGCGATGGTGCTGCGCAAGCGCATAAATGTCGGTTTGTTGAATTTTATGTTCCATATGCTTTCTTAGCTAATCTGTACAACTGGTTGGCGTAGATAATCACGCCCTTCAACCTTAATGTCTGTACATTGCAACATGATGGAATCCGCCATCACCCATAGTACGTCCAGTTTAAACTGCAAGATTTCCAAAGCACGTTCTTGCAACTCGCGGCTTTTCCCGAAATAATCTAAAGTAACTGCCAAGCCCTGCTCAACATCACGGCGTGCTTCAGTAAGGCGCTTTTTAAAATAAATAAGCCCTTCCTCTTTAATCCATGGGTATACAGTAGGCCAAGAGCTAATGCGCTGCTGATGAATATGCGGGGCAAACAGCTCTGTTAAGCTGGAGCAAACAGATTCTTGCCAAGGACGCTGACGAGCAAAGTTAATATAAGCATCCACTGCAAACCTGACACCCGGACTTACCAGTTTAAGCGAAGTGACGTCTTCACGACTCAAGCCCACCGCTTGTCCCAACTTGATCCATGCTTCAATGCCGCCTTCTGCGCCGTCCACACCGTCATGGTCAGTAATGCGCACAATCCATTGTTTGCGTACTTCTTTATCAGGGCAATTTGAAAGAATGGCGGCATCTTTTTGCGGAATACCAATTTGGTAATAATAACGGTTTGCTACCCAGCATTGCAATTGCTCTTTGCTGAGCTTGCCTTCATACATCAGTTCATGAATCGGGTGATAAATATGGTAACCCTTGCCCTTTTCGCGTAATTTCGCTTCAAACTCTTCGCGTGACCAAGGCAAGTTGTCGTTTGTCATTGCATTCATTTTGCACTCCATTTAATTCGTTTGTTTTATAGAATAATATCCATGCCGTCAAAAGCCACTTCGATACCGTGACGGTCAAGCTCTGCCCGCTCGGCAGAATCTTCTCTTAAAATCGGGTTAGTGTTGTTGATGTGAATCAATACCTTGCGCACCTTATCAGGTTTATTCTGGCCAAATTTATCTAAATCTTCAATCATGCCGCCTTTGCCCGATTGCGGGTTATGGCCGATACTGCGTGCTGTCTTGGTCATCAAGCCCAAGTCAATCATCTCAGTATCCGTCCAAAAAGTGCCATCCACCATGATGCAATCGGCCTGATTCATCAATGCCGGCAAATGTGGTTCGATTAACTCCAAACCGGGCGAATACCAGCATTTCTTGCCAGTCGAAATTTCCTCGATCAGCACACCTATCGTATCGCCTGACTGCGGATTGTTACGATGTGGGGAATAAGGTGGCGCAGCGCTTTTTAATGCCACTGTAGTAAAACGCAAATTCGGCACATTAGGTATCTCAAAGCTGGTATTACCATCTATCGGCACTTGATGATGGTTGATGCCGCAATAATGACCAAGGATATTCAAAATCTGGTTGCCGGAAGTCAAATCACCATACACCATGTCTGTGCAGTAAATCTCGCGTTTGACTGTACCCTCACGCAACATATATAAGCCTGTCGTGTGGTCGATCTGCGCGTCGATCAGCACGATTGCCTGAATACCCGTATCGCGTATTGCACGACCAGGTTGTAAAGCCGGGAAATCCTGAATCTGCTGCAGCACGTCTGGCGAGGTGTTAAACAATACCCAATTCACGCCATCGCTGCTCACGCAGATGGAGGACTGTGTGCGCTTGGTCGCTTTGATTGTGCCCTTGCGCAGACCATCGCAGTTAAAGCAATTGCAGTTCCACTGCGGAAAGCCGCCGCCTGCTCCTGCGCCTAAAACATGTATATGCATAACGAATTTTCTTTGTGTTGGATTGTGTAGAAGTAAAAAAGGCTGCCGTCAGGCAGCCTTTGCGTCATCTGCAATTATTTATTGCAAACATACATGGTTACTTCAAAGCCGAAACGCATTTCAGTAGCTGCTGGTTTTGTCCACATGATCAAATCTCCTATTAGGTTGTGAATCAAGCACTCAATATTACGTGTGGTGCTGTGCTTGTATGCTTGACACTATACGCACTCGTTCAGCATAACATCTGCGAGCTTGCATGATAAACGGCTAGTGATTTCCATGAGACTCAACAATATGGCGTTAGAAAAAATAATTCAGAGTTATCCCAGCGCCTACGTCAGGGCTAGCATTGCTCAAGCCCGTGTAAATAAAGCCATTAAGTTTATAATTGTCGTTAATGCGGTGAGATGCGTAGGCCGAAATTTCTTGCGGACGCGATGCGCCATCAACAGCTGCTGTAGCCCAATCATAAGAAACACCTACAGAAGTGTCTTTTGAAAACTTATAACCGCCGCCTAATGATCCATAAACCACATTGTCATATTTAACACCACGTGGTTCACCCAGCACTTTGTAACCCAAACCAGCTGATAAATATGGTGCACCAAAATATTTGTCTACATTCGCTTGCACTGCGTAATCTGTTTTACCTGAGCCTAAACCTCGAGATTCACTGGCCGTGCCAAATTTAACGCGGCCATTTAAATCAACTATCCAGCCAGATGTGTCTTGCTGATCAAGCACGTTATAGGTCACAGCAGCCACAATGTCGCCTAAGCCAGATTCCGTGCTTCTAACACGTCTACCTGTAGTTGTACCACCACCACCTGTAGCACCTGCTCCAGCAGTGGTAGCGCCTGCGCAAGGACCATTATCTTCCGGCTTTGAAGCACCTTTACGATTATCCCCTGCACAGCCAAATGTACCGATTGTAGATGAGCCCCCAGTGCCAGAACCAGAGCTTATACCACCAAAGCCGCCAGGTACAATGTCGCCTGTACCGGTTACTCTAATATAGGGTATGGTGAGCTTATAAGTAAACGCGCCTGTTTCGTAAGATGCAGCAAATGGCATATAAAAAACATTGGTAGATTGATTAGTCCCATACTTACCCGTGGAATAATCCGCGCCTACCGATGCAGAAAATCCATCTGCAAAAGCGTTTGTTGATAACAAAGCTGACACTAACATTACTTTTTTAACTGGATGCATAATTAATCCTTTTTTTCATTATCTGTATTTACCGCTTCCCGAACTACCGCTTCCAGAACTACCACTTCTTGAGCCACTAGAGCCACTTGAACCTGAGCCAGAAGAACGTGAAGACCCTGGTGAGCCTGAACCGCCACGCCCATCAGAACCATGTCCACCAGACGAGCTAGCACCCGAGCTTGAGCCTGACGAACCTGAATTAGATCCAGAGCCAGAATTCGAACCTGACGAACCTGAGCTTGAATTAGATCCAGAGCCTGAATTTGAGCCTGAAGAACCCGAGCCGGAGTTAGACCCAGAGCTATCGTCATGGCCACTATTACCTTTGTTATGGTAATAGTTACTTCTATCAAACAACCGGCCTTTTCTCTCGCCTAACTTATCGCATACCCAGCCGCCTTTGCTATCGCGGCGCATTTCAATTTTCACCACTTTACCACTTGCATCTGCAACACCTTTATAGCTAGTATTGCCTAGTGATAGCTCTATCTCTGTGCCGTCTAGTTTGATACTATTTGTGCGGCCTGTGCGCGCAAAGCCTTCTATAATGGCAGTGTCAGAGCGGTTAATTGTGTTTTTAATGGGCTGAGCTTCAACGCGATCAGCTTTTATTGCGTTGCCATCCCAGCGACCTCCTACGTGCACCTCGCTACCAACAATAATTCTCTCTAACATTTTTTTGCTATCGACATTCACACGAGTCCCGTTGACTACAAAGCTATCCTTAGCCACGTCAGTCACCAAGCCTAGAGTGCTAGCGCCACCTGCATTTTTAATGACATCCACCCGAGTAGCCACAATTTCTCCGCTATTAAGCCTATGTCCGCTAACACGCACATCAGCGCCAGTCGCCACGTTTGCTATCTGTTGCATGGTGTTTTTATCTACACGCACCGTTTGCCCCATCACTTGGATTTGTTGGCGTGCTGCATCTACCTTGCCCACTGGCCCGGCAACCGCATCAAACATACCGATTGCACGTGCTTGCAAGCGTCCGGCGACTCTGTCGGCTTTAAGCATTACCATTTTGCCCGCTGCTAAGTGACTTAATTTGGCAGATTTCCCATTGTCGAACACTGGCGTTTTCGCGTCATAGTGTACTTCTTCACCATTGACGCAAATACTTGCAAAGCCAGTGACTACGCCCACTATGGTGATACCGCCCGTTCCATCATCTGGTAACAGCATATTCTCGGCAATGATTCCTGTACCACCAGTGCCGCCCGTTATACCAGTGCCGCCTGCTCCACCATGTTCGGTTGAAATGCCAGTACCTCCTGCACCGCCAGAAATACCGGTTCCGCCCGCCCCTCCATCCGCAACAGTGCCTGCACCGCCAGTGCCATCATGTTCGGTTGAAATACCCGTACCACCCATGCCACCATTAGCGGGGGCTCCCGTACCGCCCATTCCGCCATCTATCATGTTTGGATTAGTGAGTGAGGCTACCGAACACACGCCATCATCTGCACCGTAAGCTTGCACGCAGCTTATAAGCAAACCAACTGCAAAAAACAACTTTACGCACTGATAATGAGGCCTAGCCATGCTTATTATCATCCTGATTTATAACACTATTGTCAATTTGCATCGGCTCGTAATAATAATAGATGCCGTAAGTCATGCGCATGTTCGCTTGTGGCAAGTCTTTGTCATTTGTTCCCATGCTATCCGCAATTTTATTCACTTCGCGCAATGTTTTCATGCCTTGTTTCTTTGCCAGCTCGCCAATTTGTTCTATGCTAGTCATGGTTAAAGTATCGTAATGCACACAACGCTCTAAAAAACTCACCGGTTTACCATTTAAATTTTGGCCCAACACGTTAGCCACCGCCGCTTGCGCGTGATCATGCAAATTATGCCCAAAATAAAACACCTTCTCATCAAAACCTTCTTGGGCAATAAACATATCGGTGGTGAGATGCACAAAGCTCTGCTCATCAATGGTGGCAACACCTATGCGCACCCATTCATCTAACACCGCTCTGGGATGAATGTCTGTACTTAAACTGCGCACCAAACCTTCAAATGACTCCCTTTCGTTGGCAGCTGCAAATCTCGGCAAAGGTTTAGGCATACCGTTTTGATCTAGATATTTAGGGTTAGCATTCCACAAAGCTATCAGTTGCGAACCAAGTGACACGTTGTCAGGCATCACATCCTCTACATCAGGCAGGTTCTCGCGCAGGCGTTTAACATCTTTTCTGTGCACTCCACTCATCAAGCTAATGCGGGAATCCGTCTGCCGTTTACCATCTATAGCGAAATCCTTATCTGCCACTTCTACAAATAGCGCCTTAATCACATCTATTGCAAAGGTATAAGTTATATTATTGGCCAACATCAGCTTTACGAACGGCCTAAAAACCCGCTTCATCGCGCTAGCAATCAATAATTGTCTTTTTGAAATCTCGTTACTCACGCTTTATTTTCCTAAATATTTTTTACTTGCCAAGCTTAATACCCACATTTTTAGCCACACATATTTTATTTTTCACTAAATTTATAAAAATACTTTAATAAATAAATCTCTTATAAATCAACTGTTAATCATACTACAGCAAAAAAAATTAAAATAAAAGGGATTTTTTTCCATTTTTATGTTGACATGGGAAATTTTCCCGTTTAGTATGCATTCAACGGGAAATTAATCCGTTATTAAAACCTAAGCATATTGGAGAATTATCATGATTAGCAAAAAAATTATTTTAGGTACTATTAGCGGTTTGATTGTTTTAGCTTCAGCAAACAGCTATGCAGCACAAATGCAAACAGGCGGTGAAATTGTTGCAAGAGAAGCTTCAGAAGGCCCTCGTGGTGCGGATAATGAGCGCCCTGGCGATCGTCAGCATCGTGGTGGCCGTGCCATTATTGACTCTGGTGAGTTCATCTTGGCTCGTGAAGCTTCTGAAGGCCCTCGTGGCGCAGATAATAACAATCACCGTCAACGTCGCGGCGGCCGCGCAAGTATCGATGCGGGAGAGTTTATCCTGGCTCGCGAAGCTTCTGAAGGCCCTCGCGGTGCAGACAACGAACGCCCTGGCGATCGTCAACGTCGTGGCGGCAGGAACGCGTAATTTTTACGCTAGGCATTACCGTGAGGGGAGTTTTACAACCTTACTAAAGGAGAGCTTGAAATGAATAAATTACTAATTACCATGTTACTTGCACTAAGCATCCCTGTGTTAACTACGCCAGCCATGGCGCGTAAAGGCGCTGATGACCCTGCAGGCCACGTGCGCCAATGCCGTGGCTGCGATGACCGTGCAGGCCATGTACGCCATGATCGCGACGCTGATGACCCTCCAGGCCATGTGCGTCAATGTCGTGGCTGCGACGACCCTGCAGGCCACGTGCGCCAAGGCCATGGTGCTGATGATTCTGCAGGCCATGTGCGCCAAGGTCGTGGTACAGACGACCCTGTAGGCCACCAGTAGTACGCTTAGCACACAAAACGCCACCCTCCTTACTTCGGTAGGTTTGGTGGCGTTTTACTTTTTAATTGTATTGCAGATGAAATTTGCTGACTGCGAATTGATCAAGCTAATTGGTCGTTTTTTTAGCCATGATGGTTTGACGGCGCTGCCGTACGGCAGCCGCAAGCGTTTCCAAGACCGAAACAGTATCTTGCCAACCCAAACAGGCATCGGTAATTGATTTTCCATATTCCAGCTTGCTACCTGGCGTGTGCTCCTGGCGACCCGCTTTAAGATGCGATTCCACCATCACACCAATAATACGTGTGTCCCCTTCGGCTAACTGGGAAGCAACATCACGCCCTACTTCCATTTGCCGCTGATAATCCTTGCTGCTGTTTGCGTGGCTGCAATCAATCATCAGTCTGGGTGCTAATCCTGCAGCAGCCAGGCTGGCACAAGCCGCATCGACACTGGCGGCGTCATAGTTTGGTTTTTTACCGCCACGCAGAATCACATGGCAATCTTCGTTACCTGTTGTGGAAATGATCGCCGAATGACCGTCTTTGGTGACTGATAGAAAATGGTGCGGGGTTTCTGCCGTTTTTATCGCATCTATCGCCACCTGCACGCTACCATCCGTGCCGTTTTTAAAGCCCACGGGGCAAGACAAGCCCGAAGCCAGCTCACGATGCACCTGCGATTCGGTCGTACGCGCGCCAATGGCGCCCCAGCTCACCAAATCGGCTGTGTATTGTGGGGTAATCGTATCTAAAAACTCGGCGCCCGCAGGCATGCCCAGCTCGTTTACATCGAGCAGAAATTTTCGGGCGGTTTCCAGCCCTTCATTAATGCGGTAACTACCATCAAGGTGCGGATCATTGATCAGGCCTTTCCAGCCCACAGTCGTGCGCGGCTTTTCAAAATAAACGCGCATCACAATCAACAGGTCTGCTGCCAGTTTTTTTCGCACTTCCATCAATCGACGTGCATACTCTATGCCAGCCTCGGTATCGTGAATGGAGCAAGGCCCCACAATCACCAGCAAGCGATCATCTGTCTGGTGCAGAACACGGTGAATCGCAGCGCGTGCCGCCAATATATTATGCGTTGAATCAACACTTTCTTTAAGGCGATTTAACAAAGCGGATGGCGTGATTAACTCTTTGATTTCGCGAATGCGAACGTCATCTGTTGCCAGCTTTTCATAAGTGGTTGTTTCGTTAGTTGGTTTTTCTTTATTGGTCATTGGCTACTGCTTGTTGATAATATGTTCTAATACTTCTAAAAATCGTGCGTTTTCGCTGAATAATCCTACGCTCACCCGCAAGTAATCCGGCATTTCATAGTTGGCGATGGGTCGCACAATCACGCCGTTCTGCAGCAACTGCTGGTTCACTGCTGCGGCATCTTGCACCCTGAAACTCACAAAATTCGCACTTGAGGGGATGTATTCTAACCCTAATTTGTGAAAACCCTGCGTCAGTTGCGCCATGCCGGCTTTGTTGACCGCATAGCTGCGCGCCACAAAATCGTCATCTGCCAAAGAGGCCACAGCAGCGGCTTGCGCCATACTGTTCACGTTAAAGGGCTGCCGTACCCGATTCAGCATATCAGCCACATCTGCATGCATTAAACCAAATCCGATTCTCAAACCAGCTAGACCGTAAGCCTTTGAAAAAGTGCGCGAAATAATAAGGTTTTCAAACTCACCTAACCAACTAATAGCCTCGGATTTATGCTCGGCAGGCAGGTACTCGTCGTAGGCCTCATCCAGCACCACTAAAACATTCTTTGGAACTTGCTTTAGAAAGGCTTTTAACTCCGCTTTTGCAATTAACGTGCCGGTTGGATTGTTCGGGTTGGCAATAAAAATCAAACGTGTTTCTGGCGTGATTGCTTTCAGAAAACCATCCAGATCGTGCGCATAGTTTTGGGCTGGAACCACCACGCCGGTTGCGCCTACCGCTTGCGTCACCAAGGGATACACCGCAAACGCGTGCTGCGAATATATCGCCTCACAACCCGCATATAAAAAGGCTCTGGCTGCAAGCTCTAAAATGTCATTGGAGCCATTACCAAATACAATCTGGTTTGCGGCTACGCCAAATTTTTTACTTACAGCATCGCGTAATGCAAAGCTGTTGCCATCCGGGTAGCGCGCGATATCCGCAATGACGTCATCTATTGCCATCAGCGCTTTCGGGCTGATGCCAAGCGGATTCTCGTTGGAAGCCAGCTTTACAATATCCGCTTCGTTCAAGCCCATTTCCCGGGCAAGCTCGCTGATCGGCTTGCCACCTTGATATGGCGCAATCGCGCGAATGTAATCGGGAGCCAAACTAGATAAATTCATAGGCAAAAAACTCGAAAGAAAACTTAAATACTGGCTGCAGGGTAGGAACCCAGCACTTTGAGCAGAGATGCGCGCTGCTGACACTCGTCTAGCGCAGCTTTTACCTTGGCATCGGTTTGATGTCCTTCGATATCGACGAAGAACACGTAATCCCATAAGCCCTGTTTTGAAGGACGCGATTCCAGCTTGGTCATGCTCACGCCATGCCTTGAAAGCGGTTCAAGCAGATTCACCATTGCGCCAGGCTTGTTTTGAGTGACCATGACCAGTGAGGTTTTGTCCGCGCCGGAAGGTGCAACATCGTGATTACCCAACACTAAAAAGCGTGTGGTATTTTTAGGGTCATCCTCGATATTTTCAGCCAGCACATTCAAATTAAACAATTCTGCGGCGCGCTTGCTCGCGATGGCCGCAACAAACGTATTTTCCGTAGTAACCGCCTCGTGCGTCAACTGGGCAGCACGCGCGTTACTGGTCACCGCTTCGCGCGTGGCCATTGGCATGACGCGATTCAGCCACTCGTGGCACTGCGCGAGCGACTGTGTATGTGACAGGATATGGCTGATTTTGTTGATATCCGGTTGAGCAGAAAGCAGGCAATGATGTATCGGTAAGGTAATTTCGCCACAGATTTTTAGTGAGCTGGAGAGCAGCAAATCCAGCGTCAAACCTACGGCACCTTCGGTCGAGTTTTCAACCGGCACCACACCATAATCGGCCTGATTCGCCTCTACGGTGCGGAACACCTCATCAATCGACCCACACACAACCGCATTGCGGCCTTGCCCAAACTGCTTGAGCGCGGCTTCTTCACTATACGTTCCAAGCGGCCCCAAAAAGGCTATTGAGAGCTCTTTTTCAAGCGCCCGGCAATTCGACATGACGGCACGAAAGATATGGCTAACAGCCTCATTTGAAAGCGGCCCAGTATTATTCTCTTGTAAACGGCGCAATATTTGCGCCTCGCGCTCCGGGCGAAAAATCACGCCATCTTCCTTCAGGCTACCAATCTCACGCGCGAGTTTTGCCCGCTCGTTGACGAGATTCAGCAGCTGCTCATCAATAGCGTCAATTTGATTGCGAAATTTTTTCAGCATCTCACTCATTGCTCATCACCCATTACTGGCGATTACTCCTGCCTTTTTGGCAAAACACGTACATTCATCACACCCTCAATCGCGCGGATTTCTGCAAGCGCAGTTTCTGGCGCGGGGCTATCCAGATCCAGCATGGTATAAGCGATGTCGCCGCGTGACTTGTTGACCATGTTATGGATATTGATCTCGGCCCTGGCCATAGCCG
The DNA here is from genome assembly GCA_049687015.1 of Methylotenera sp. Lineage (GTDB taxonomy): Bacteria > Pseudomonadota > Gammaproteobacteria > Burkholderiales > Methylophilaceae > Methylotenera_A. The sequence goes on from JBAVIP010000032.1 coordinate 56,479, forward strand.
TGGAAATCTGCCCCACCATATTGGGGATATTAGCACTGGCAACGGCCACACGGTGAGCGGCCTCGCGCGGCATTTTCACCGCAGGAAAATTGACCGAGTTGCTGATATTACCGTTCTCTAAAAATTCGCGCACCTGATCAACGACCATCACTGCGCAATTATCCTCCGCCTCCTGAGTAGAAGCGCCCAGATGCGGCAAAGCTACCACGCCGGGATGAGATTTCATGCGCGCAGTGGGAAAATCACACACATAGGCACGCAGCTTCTTGCTATCCAGACCATCTAGCACCGCCTGCTCATCAATCACGCCTTCGCGTGCAAAATTAATCAGCACTGTGCCGTGTTTCATCATTTCGACACGTTCAGCATTGACCAGATGCCGCGTCGCGTCTATCAGCGGCACGTGCAGTGTAATAAAATCACTGTGTTTGAACACGTCATCTACGCCATGCACACGCTTGACCTCAGAGGAAAGGCGCCAGGCAGCATCCACTGTGATTTCTGGATCATAGCCGAGCACTTTCATGCCCAGCTTGAGCGCAGTATCCGCCACGATGCCGCCTACAGCACCAAGGCCGATTATGCCCAGCGTTCTGCCAGGCAACTCAATGCCCGCAAAGTGCTTCTTGCCATCCTCTACCATTTTAGACAGCGTTGTATCATCACCTTCCAGACTATCTACAAACTTCATTGCTGGGCCAATATTACGCGCCGCCATCAGCATGCCAGTCAGTACCAGTTCCTTAACCGCATTGGCGTTGGCACCTGGCGTATTGAACACTACCACACCGCGCTTGCTCATATCGGCAACCGGGATGTTATTAGTGCCTGCACCGGCGCGGCCTATTGCTTGCACACTGGCTGGGATATCCATGTCGTGCATCTTGGCTGAACGCACTAAAATAGCATCAGGAGATGCAACTTCGCTACTAACTTCATAATCACTAGCCGGCAATCGCTTGATTCCAAGTGTCGCAATTTTGTTAAGAATAAGTATCTTATGTTTGCTCAAGCCAATCCCCCATTTCAAGCGCATTCAAATGTCACTTGAAAATATTAGTTATAGTGATAGTTTAGCTATTGTTTTTCTCAAAATCCTTCATAAACTCTACCAATACCTTTACACCTTCAACCGGCATAGCGTTGTAAATCGAAGCGCGCATACCGCCCACAGAACGATGACCTTTGAGTTGCACCAATCCGCGCGCCTTGGCCTGTTTGATAAACTCATCATCCAAAGCTTCATTTTTAAGCGTAAACGGAATATTCATGCGTGAACGGTTTTCTTTTGCTGTCGGGCAGTGGTAAAAATCAGTAGCATCCAAATAATCGTATAGCATATTCGCCTTAACGGTATTGGTTTTTTCCATTGCAGCCAAGCCACCATTGGCTTTCAGCCATTTGAATACCAGGCCGGCGACATAAATTGCAAAAGTCGGCGGCGTGTTGTACATAGATTCGTTTTCAGCATGAATTTTGTAATCATACATACTCGGCGTACCCGCTAAGGTTTCGCCGATTAAATCATCGCGCACAATTACAATCGTCAACCCCGCCGGGCCGATATTTTTCTGCGCGCCAGCGTAAATAAGCGCATGCTTAGCGACATCCATCGGACGCGACAAAATGTGCGACGACATATCCGCCACCAGCGGCACTTTGCCTACATCTGGTGTCCAGAAAATTTCCACGCCACCAATGGTTTCATTTGAGGTGTAATGCACGTATGCCGCATCAGGATTGAGTTTCCACTGATCTTGTGTAGGCGCATAGCTGAAGTTTTTATCCGCAGAAGTCGCGACCACGTTCACTTCACAATATTTTTTTGCTTCGCCAATCGCCTTTTTAGACCATTCACCCGTGTTTAGGTAATCGGCAGATTTTTTACCTCGTAACAAATTCATCGGAATCATGCCGAATTGCGCTGAAGCGCCGCCTTGCAGGAACAGCACTTTGTAATTAACAGGGATTCCCATCAATTCGCGCAAATCAGCTTCTGCTTCAGCCGCAATACTCATGAACTCTTTGCCACGATGACTCATTTCCATCACAGACATGCCGGCGCCGTGCCAATCCAATAGTTCTGCTTGTACTTGCTGTAACACTGCTTGCGGCAGCACCGCTGGTCCAGCGGCAAAATTGTAGATCTTTGTCATTGCTTACATCCCCTTAATTTAAATTACTCTTCGTCGTCCGTCTCAACAATTTTTTCCAAGCCAGAAAGTTTTTCTCCCTCGCCCAGATTGATCAGCGTTACGCCTTGTGTTGCCCGGCCTAATTCACGAATTTCTTTCACACGTGTGCGAATCAGCACACCGCCGGTGGTGATGAGCATGATTTCGTCTTCTTCATTGACTAATTTTGCCGCCACAACCAAGCCATTGCGTTCGCTGATTGCAATGGCTTTAACGCCTTGTGTGCCGCGACCAGAATGACGGAAATCTGCCAATACAGTGCGTTTGCCGTAACCATTCTCGGTCGCCACCAATACGGTTTGCTGGTCATTTTCGGCAATCAGGAGCGAAAGCACTTGTTGTTTGGCTGCCAGCTTCATGCCGCGCACGCCGCGTGTCGCGCGCCCCATCGGCCTGACATCGCCCTCAGTAAACCACACCGCTTTGCCGCCATTAGATACCAACACAATATCATTGTTACCATTGGTGATTTCGGCGCCGATCAGATAGTCGTCGTCATCTAAATTGATCGCGATAATGCCCGATTTACGCGGGTTGGCGAATTCACTCAGTGCCGTTTTCTTCACTGTACCTTGCGCTGTCGCCATGAAAATAAAGTGATTTTCATCGAACTCTTTTACAGAAAGAATCGCATTGATTTTCTCGCCTTCTTCCAGCGGGAATAAATTCACAATCGGCTTGCCGCGGCCGATTCTGCTGCCTTGTGGCACTTCGTATACTTTCAGCCAATATACTCGACCACGACTTGAGAAACATAAAATGTAATCATGCGTATTTGCTACGAACATTTTGTCGATAAAGTCATCTTCCTTGGTCGGGGCGGCCTGCTTGCCACGGCCACCACGGCGTTGTGCACGATACTCGTCCAAAGGCTGCGATTTCACGTAACCTGTATGCGAAAGCGTTACCACTACATCTTGCGGCGTGATTAAATCTTCCAGCGACAAATCTTGTGCGTTTTCAACAATTTCACTGCGGCGTTTATCGCCAAACTGTTTTCTGATTTCGGTGAGCTCATCGGTGATAATCGTGGTTACTCGAGATGAATTGGCAAGAATATCCAGCAAATCTGCAATCTCATCCATCACTTCTTTATACTCTGCCACAATTTTATCTTGCTCTAGGCCAGTTAAGCGCTGCAGGCGCATTTGCAGAATTTCCTGCGCCTGTACATCGCTTAATCTGTAGCCGCTCGGCGTCAAGCCAAAATCAACACTTAAGCCTTCTGGACGTGAAGCTTCCATCGCCGCACGTTTCAACATTTCCTCCACCACTGGCGATTTCCAAACTTTCGCCATTAAGTCAACTTTTGCTTCTGGCGGTGTTGGCGCTGCTTTAATCAACGCAATCATCTCGTCCACATTGGCCAATGCAACGGCTAAACCTTCTAACACATGGCCACGCGCGCGCGCTTTTTTCAGTTCGAATACGGTGCGGCGCGTAATGACTTCACGGCGATGACGTAAAAACGCCTCCAGCATTTGCTTCAAATTCAGCAAGCGCGGCTGACCATCCAGCAAGGCCACCATGTTCATACCAAAGGTGTCTTGCAGCTGCGTTTGTTTATATAGGTTATTAAGAACCACTTCGCCGATTTCGCCGCGTTTTAGCTCAATCACCACGCGCATGCCCGATTTATCAGATTCGTCGCGTAAATCAGAAATGCCTTCAATTTTTTTCTCGTTGACTAACTCAGCAATTTTTTCAACGAAGGTTTTTTTGTTCACTTGGTACGGCAGTTCATCCACAATCAAGGCTTGGCGCCCACCACTTTTATCCATGTCTTCAAAGTGGGTACGGCCGCGCATCACTACGCGACCACGGCCTGTGCGGTAACCCTCCTTTACGCCAACCGTGCCGTAAATAATGCCAGCGGTCGGGAAATCGGGTGCCGGCACCAAGTCAATCAGTTCTTCAATACCCATTTCAGGGTCTTTTAGCAAGGCAAAACAAGCATCCAGCACTTCGTTTAAATTGTGTGGCGGAATATTGGTTGCCATGCCCACTGCAATGCCAGAACTACCGTTAATAAGCAGGTTTGGAATGCGCGCCGGCATGATGAGTGGCTCATGCTCAGAACCATCATAGTTTGGGCCAAAATCGACAGTTTCTTTATCGATATCCGCCAACAGCTCATGCGCGATTTTCGCCATGCGGATTTCGGTATAACGCATTGCTGCCGCATTATCGCCATCTACCGAGCCAAAGTTACCTTGGCCATCTACCAGCATATAACGCAGACTGAAATCCTGCGCCATGCGTACGATGGTGTCGTACACCGCCGTGTCGCCATGTGGGTGATATTTACCAATCACGTCACCGACAATACGCGCGGATTTTTTATAAGGCTTGTTGTAATCGTTTGATAACTCGTGCATCGCAAACAAAACACGGCGGTGCACTGGCTTTAAGCCATCCCTAACATCCGGCAGAGCACGCCCCACTATCACGCTCATAGCGTAATCTAGGTAGGAGCGTCGCATCTCATCTTCTAAGCTGATTGGTAGGGTTTCTTTAGCGAATTGATCCATTAAAATTTCCGTTTATTTTCTTGCCGTTTATATTTTTAGCCGTATATATTTTTCGCGTAACTGGCGCTTTTTGAAGGTGCTTTTTATATATTTTTAACCGCCAAATTCTAGCATGATTAACATCTCAAAACACGCTTATTTAAGCCATAATATAAGGTTTTTCCAATAAAAATTACTCATTGTTTCCGCAAAAAATTAATATATAATTTAAACTATTAAATTTGGTGTTTTAATAAATATTATTTATGGTTGTAATAAAAATATTCAACTGGACGTCAGCAACATTTAGCGTAGAATTTAGCGCTTGTTCGGGTGTTTTTACTTGTGCAACAGTAGATTAACTAAAGGAGATTTAAATGGCCGTATTAGTAGGCAAACCAGCCCCAGACTTTACCGCAACCGCAGTGATGGGCAACAACGAAATCAAAGAGAATTTTAACCTTGCAAAACACATCAAAGGCAAAGCCGCGGTTATATTCTTCTACCCGCTGGATTTTACCTTTGTATGCCCATCAGAATTGATTGCTTTCGACCACCGCTTGGCTGATTTCAAAAAGCGCGGCGTGGAAGTCATCGGCGTTTCAATTGACTCACAATTTACGCATTTGGCTTGGAAAAACACACCCGTAAACAACGGTGGCATTGGCCAAGTGGGCTACCCATTAGTGGCTGATATTAAACATGAAATTTGCCAAGCTTACGATGTTGAGGCAGCCGATGGCGTAGCGTATCGCGGCTCCTTCCTCATCAATAAAAAAGGCGTGGTCGTGCATCAAGTGGTGAACGATTTGCCGCTGGGCCGCGACATTGACGAAATGCTGCGCATGGTCGATGCGCTGCAATTCTTCGAGCAACACGGTGAAGTATGCCCGGCTGGCTGGAAAAAAGGCAAAGCAGGCATGAAGGCATCAACAGAGGGTGTTGCAAAATACTTAGCAGAAAATGCAAAAGATTTGTAACTTTTAGTTTTAAGTCACACAAATAAAAACGGGGCTATTGCCCCGTTTTTATTTGATACTAACTATCTAAAACCTTAAATCCGCTTTCAAATCATCCACATGCTCCAGCCCTACGGCAATACGCACCAAATTATCTTTGATGCCTGCCTCTGCCCGCGCCTCTGCCGTAATGCGGCTGTGCGTGGTGGTGGCTGGGTGCGTGATGGTACTTTTTGCATCGCCCAAGTTTGCCGTAATCGAAATCAGTTGCGTCGCATCAATCAACGCCCAAGCCGCCTGCTGCTGCGTTTGGCCTGCTTTTGGTTTCACTTCAAAACTGACAATGCCACCGCCGTTAGTTTGCTGTTGCATAGCCAGCGCATGTTGCGGGTGCGAACTCAACCCTGGATAGTAAACCCGCGCGACTTGCGGTTGTGCTTCTAGCCAAGTAGCGAGCGCGAGTGCTCGACTGGCATGTGCATCCATGCGCACGTACAAAGTTTCCAGGCCTTTTAAAAACACCCAGGCATTAAAAGCACTCATGGTCACGCCAGCGGTGCGCAAAAAACCGTACACCGGCTCCATGAGCGCCTTAGAGCCAAGCACAGCGCCGCCTAGGCATCTGCCCTGCCCGTCAATATATTTGGTCGCTGAGTGAATAATAATATCCGCGCCAAATTCTAACGGCTTTTGAATCGCGGGCGTACAAAAGCAGTTATCCACCACTAAATGTGCGCCTGCTTTGTGCGCAATATCAGCTAACGTCTGAATATCGCATACTTCTGTCAGCGGGTTCGAGGGCGTTTCTACAAAAAACAGTTTGGTTTTAGGCGTAATAGCAGCTTGCCACTCAGCAGGATTAGTCAGCGACACAAAAGTCACCTGCAAACCCCAACGTGCGAGAATGTTGCTAAAAAGTTGTACGCTGGTACCAAAAATACTGCGTGAGGCCACAACATGATCGCCAGTGCTGCATAAAGCCATCACGCAAGCCAATATGGCCGACATGCCCGTTGAGGTCGCCACGCATTGCTCGGCGCCCTCCAAAGCCGCCAGTTTATTTTGAAACATGGTGACAGTCGGGTTGGTAAAACGCGAGTAAATATTGCCCGGCTCCGTGCCGCCAAAGCGTGCTGCCGCTTGTGCCGCGCTATTGAACCTGAAGCTTGAATTCAGAAACAATGCCTCGGAATTCTCGCCAAACTCGGTCGCCTCACTGCCTGCGCGTACGCTTAAGGTTTCAGGATGATATTGATGTTTAGTCATCGCATTCTCTAATTTCTGGGCATTAAAAAACCCGTGATAGCAAAAAGCTAAAACGGGTTTTTAGGACTCTCGCTTTAGCAGAATTTATTATGCGCCCGCAAGCTGAGTAAGGCTTTGTTTAAAGTTGGCCACTCAAATCAGCGCAATTAAATGGTATGCCTATCGAATCCGGACGTCAAGCAACTTAATTAAATTATGCCTCTGCAATTTCTTCCGAATTTTCATTTTCTTGGCTATCAATCAAGTTCAAGTCCATCTGTGTGCTGGCATTGACTGGCTTTTGCTTTTTATTGGCATCGCCCCTAGCCGCTTCAATGCGGTTTAAATAAGCCGCATCTACATCGCCTGTGACATATTTGCCGTCGAAACAGCTGCAGTCAAATATTTTCATTTTGGGGTTAGATTTAGAAATATCGCGCACCAAGGCGTCTAGGTCTTGGTAAATCAGCGCATCCGCACCTATTTCTTTGCAGATTTCATCATCGCTACGGCCAGTAGCCAACAACTCGTCGCGGCTTGGCATATCAATGCCGTACACATTGGGGAAGCGCACCGGTGGTGCAGCCGAAGCAAAATACACTTTGTTGGCGCCCGCGTCGCGAGCCATTTGCACGATCTGTTGCGATGTCGTGCCACGCACGATGGAATCATCCACTAGCAATACGTTTTTGCCTTTAAACTCAATGCCAATCGGGTTGAGTTTTTGCCGCACGGATTTTTTGCGTAAAGCCTGGCCCGGCATGATAAAAGTGCGGCCAATGTATCTGTTTTTAATAAACCCTTCGCGATAATCCAGCCCCAAAGCAATACCCACCTGCAAAGCGCTTGGACGGCTGGTATCAGGAATAGGAATCACCACGTCAATTTTCTTATCTGGCCATTCGCGTTTAATTTTTTCGGCCAGGCTAGTGCCCATATCCAAACGGGTTTGATACACAGAAACGCCGTCAATCACCGAATCAGGCCTTGCGAGGTAGACATATTCAAAAATACATGGTGTAAGTGTAGGTTTTTCGGCGCATTGGCGGCTAAAGAAATTGCCATCCATGTCAATAAAAACCGCTTCGCCAGGCTCTACATCACGTAATAACTTGAAGCCCAAGACATCAAGCGCTACGCTTTCTGAAGCGACAATATACTCTGTACCTTTGTCAGTATCCAGCTTGCCAATCACCAAGGGGCGAATGCCGTGCGGATCACGGAACGCCAACAGCCCAAAATTAGCAATCATGGCAACCACTGCATAGGCGCCCTTGCAACGCTTGTGCACGCCAGCAACCGCATCAAACGCCATGTCTGTATTCAGCACAGCATTGCGTGAGGTCTTTTCGATCTCATGCGCCAGCACATTCAACAACACTTCAGAATCTGAATTCGTGTTGATGTGGCGCAAATCCTGGCGGAACATTTCTGATTTCAGCTGCTCGGAATTGGTCAGGTTGCCGTTATGTCCCAGCACGATACCAAAGGGCGAGTTCACATAAAACGGCTGTGCCTCTGCCGCGCTGGAAGATCCGGCAGTCGGATAACGCACATGGGCGATGCCCACGTTGCCGATTAAGCTACGCATATGACGGGTTTGAAATACATCTTTCACCAGCCCGTTGTTTTTGTGCATGAAGAATGTGTTGCCGTCACATGTCACAATACCGGCGGCATCTTGGCCGCGGTGTTGCAACACCAGCAAACCATCGTACAGCAACTGGTTTACCGGGTTTTTACCAACGATGCCTAAAATTCCACACATAAATTAATGTCCTAAAGCAATTGCGCTATTAAATCATAATTAAGCTAATCATACTTGATATGCTTAGCTATGGTTTGCGGCACCCATGGCAGCGCCAACTTTACTAGCGCTTCTAGCGGCGAGCTAAACATGGCATTTGTCCATCTGGCGTCTTTAGGAAGACTGGTTAAGCCTGCCAATAACACCAGAACACAAACGATAATAAGGCCACGCGCAAAACCAAATAAGGCACCTAAAAAACGATTAAACCAATTTAGACCTATTTTCTTTATTAAGCCAGAAAGTGCAATTAAAAGTAGACTCGTCACCAGCAACACGCCCAAAAAAAGTATCAAAAATGCAGCTAATACTTTAAGCGACTCGGTGGGAATATCAGCCGGCAACAAAGGAATTAGTTGCGCTGCATAAGTTTTTGCAACATAAAATGCAGCCAGCCAGCCAGCTATTGCCAGTACCTCACGCACCGCACCGCGCATCATACTCACGACAATTGAAATGCCTATGATGAATAAAACCGTGTAATCAAAACTGGTCATACGTAGTAATTTATCCTGTTATGAGCACGCATTACTGGCTTACCACCATGCCGGTTAAGCCAGCATCTTTTATGTTCTCTAGCGCAATTGCGGCATCATTTCTATCACCAAAAATTTGTGTACGTAATCGAATTTTCTGGCCTTTTGGTGTGTTAACTTTTTCTGTTTGTGATTTGTAACCCAGATCACTCAATTTAGCTTGCAACTGCTTCACATTGGCTTCATCAGAAAAAACACCAATTTGTACATAAAATTTTTGGCTGGCTGCATCTTTTGGTTTGCTTGTTTCTTTTGCCGGCGTTTCTTTTACCGTAGCTTCTTTGCCTGGCTTTACTGTTGCTGCCTCTGGATCAGGTGTTGGTGCTGCCTCTGTTGAAGGCTCAATAACCTCAGGGGTTTCTGCAACAGGAGGCTCGGTTGGCACAATACTGGAATCAAAATCAGAAGCAGGAGTAACCGTCTGCTGTTCGCCTGGCAAAGTAATGGTAATTTTTTCTTGCGGCGGTGATGCGGTGCGGTCCTTCAATATCATCGGCAACACAATTACCATCAACAGCACCAATGCGATTGCACCTACCAGACGACGACGTGCACGCTTTTTTAAAGTTACTTCTTGGTCGCTAGATGGGTTTCTTTGCATGTGTAATGCTTTCAAATATGCGCTATTAATAATCTCAAGGTGCTGACACCAACTTGATGGCATCTGCAACTGTATAAAACGAACCGAACGCGATTATTCTATCATTTTTATCAGCATCTTTACAGGCTGCAGCAAGTGCAGTGCTTACCTCAGCATATGATTGCACAGTAGTTCTATTCACTTTTTTGATAAGAATACTCTGTAAATCCAGCGCTTTTGCACCACGCCCTGCATGGATATCAGCCACATACCATTGTGAAATGTGTGGCGCTACTGCGCTGATAACGCCTTCAATGTCTTTATCTGCAAGCATGGCAAACACCGCCAACGTGCGCCCTGAGCAAGGTGTAGATTGCAAATTTTGCGCTAACGATTTTGCCGCATGCGGATTATGCGCCACATCCACGATAACAGTTGGTTGAGATCGAATTTTCTGAAAACGACCGGTTAATTTCACTGCCGCCAAAGCCGCGTGGATATTGGTCTGCGAGACAGGCAAAAAAGCATTTAGATGTTGCACTACGCATAATACACAAGCTGCATTGGTCAATTGAAAATCGCCAATCAAACCAAGATTTGGCAATTGCATACTTGCATCTGCAGCCGAATATTGCCAACCTTGCGCAGTTTTTTTCACCTGAAAATCACGATTAATTAATTGCAGATGTGCGCCGATTTGCGTGGCGTAGGTGACTAAGCTCACTGGCGGATTTTCGTCGCCACAAATAGCCAGCTTATTTGCACGAAAAACACCGGCTTTTTCAAAGCCAATTTTTTCGCGCGTTTCACCCAGATATTCCATGTGGTCTAAATCTACCGTAGTGACGATGGCGCAGGCAGGCTCAAAAATATTTACCGCATCCAGCCTGCCACCCAGGCCCACCTCTAAAATGACAACATCTAAATTTGCACGGCAAAAATGCCACATCGCGGCGAGTGTGCCCATTTCAAAATAGGTAAGCGCTACATCGCCACGCGCTTCTTCTACCGCCTCAAATGCCTTGCATAAATCCTGGTCAGATATTTCTTGATGATTAACACGCACACGCTCGTTATAACGAATTAAATGCGGCGAGGTATAACAGCCAACACGGTAACCAGCTTCGCTATATATCTGGCTAAGCATCTCACAGGCAGAACCTTTGCCGTTAGTGCCGGCAACCGTAATTATGGGGAAGCCGGGGATTAATGAAAGTTTATTGGCTACGGCTTGCACCCTGTCCAAGCCCATGGCAATGGATTTTGGATGCAAAGCCTCAATGTAGGCCAGCCATTCTTGTGCGGTGCCTGGTCTGGCTTGTATGTTTGTCACGCTAACAATAAATTTCTAACGTTAGGTTTAGGCCTCCAATTACGCAACTTTGGTTACCCGCATCAAGCTAGATAAAACATTAGCTAATTTTTGACGCATTTCACGGCGATCGACAATTAGATCAACCGCGCCGTGCTCCACCAAAAACTCCGCGCGCTGAAAGCCCTCTGGCAAGGTTTCACGCACCGTTTGCTCAATCACACGCGGACCTGCAAAACCGATTAATGCATTCGGCTCGGCGATAATAATATCACCCAGCATGGCGAAACTGGCCGAAACACCGCCCATGGTCGGGTCGGTCAACACCGAAATATAAGGCAACCCTGCTTGTGAAAGCTTGGTCAGCGCAGCGCTGGTTTTAGCCATCTGCATCAGCGAGAACAGGCCTTCTTGCATGCGCGCACCGCCACTGGCCGAGATGCAGATAAACGGTGCTTTTTGCTTGATAGCCGCTTCTACGCCGCGCGCAAAGCGCTCGCCCACTACTGAGCCCATCGATCCGCCCATAAACTTGAATTCAAATGCTGCAACTACCACGTTCAGGCCGTGAATCTTGCCTTGCATGACGATTAAAGCATCCTTTTCGCCACCCTCTTTTTGCGCTGCTTTCATGCGATCTGCGTAGCTTTTGCTATCTTTGAATTTAAGCGGATCCACCGGCTCTACATTTGCACCTATTTCTACACGTTTTTCTTCCGGGTCTAACAGTTGATTTAAACGGTCACGCGCACCAATCCGGTTGTGATGTCCGCATTTTGGGCATACTTCTGCGTTGGTCTCTAAATCGGTTCTATACAGCACTGCCATGCAAGATGCACATTTGCTCCATAGGCCTTCTGGCACATTTTTTCTTTGTACTGCGCCAACCGCACGCTTAATTTTTTGTGGGATTTTATCTAACCAGCTCATTTTTACTCCTTAAGCATCAATTGCAGAGCGTAATTCTTGCGTTAATTGACTAATGTTTGATAGTAGATTATCTTCATTTGATTGCTCGATCGCAACCACCATGCGACTTCCAACCACCACAGCATCAGCGATTGCAGCCACTTTTTTAGCTGTGGCTGCGTCTTTTACACCAAACCCTACGCCAATCGGCAAATTGGTTTTGGTGCGAATTTCCGCAACACGTGCCTTTACTTCTTCAATATCCAAATTAGCTGCGCCGGTCACACCTTTTAGCGAAACATAATACAAAAAGCCGCTGGCTTGATTCACAATTAAATCTACACGTGCGGCATCCGAAGTTGGCGATAACAAAAAGATACTGTCCATGTTATTGGCTTGCAAACCCACAATAAAATCTTTACATTCTTCTGGCGGATAATCCACTATAAGCACGCCATCTACGCCTGCTGCTTTGGCCGCTTGCGTAAATTTATCCGCTCCCATCGCTTCAACTGGATTAGCGTAACCCATTAATATAATAGGGGTTTTTGTATCTTTTTGGCGAAACTCCTGCACCATCTGCAGCACTTTACTTAAACCTACTTTATGCAGCAAAGCACGTTCACTCGCACGCTGAATCACTGGGCCATCGGCCATTGGATCAGAAAAAGGAATGCCCAATTCAATCATATCGGCGCCACTTGCAACCAAAGTATGCAATAAATTGACCGTATGTTTTGGATGCGGGTCGCCCGCAGTAATGTAAGGAATCAAGGCTTTTTTGTTATTGGCCCTGAGTGCAGCAAATACAGTTTGAATGCGTGACATAAGTAAGCTAATTAATATTCGTAGTTAATGGTACTAGGAAATGCAAAGTTCTAAGCAAGGCTAGGCGTGAGTAAAAAATTGAGCGAGGCATATGGATTATATGTAAGCGATAATTTTTTATGAAACAACGACGTATTGTGACGAAATTTGCATTTTATAAGGTGATGTTGGAGAGTTTGGCAACGGTATTTATATCCTTATCGCCGCGACCGGATAAATTCACCAGTATGATTTCATCTTTACGCATGGTTTTGGCCATCTTTTCTGCATGCGCCAGCGCATGGCTGGATTCAAGCGCGGGAATAATACCTTCGGTGCGACATAAATTATGAAACGCAGCTAATGCTTCATCATCCGTAATGGCCACATATTCAGCACGTTTAATATCTTTTAACCAAGCATGTTCTGGACCAACGCCAGGGTAATCCAAACCGGCAGAAATTGAATGCGTTTCGATAATATTGCCGTCTGCATCTTGCATTAAATAGGTGCGGTTGCCATGCAATACGCCCACCGGGCTATTGGCGGTGAGTGGTGCAGCGTGCATACCAGTTTCCAAGCCATGTCCAGCTGCTTCCACACCAATCAAGCGCACATTCGGCACATCGATATACGGATAAAAAATACCCATGGCATTAGAACCGCCACCGACACAGGCAACGATTGCATCCGGCTGACGCCCTATCATTTCCAGCATTTGCTGCTTAGCTTCTATTCCAATGACCGATTGAAAATCCCGCACCATCATGGGATAAGGATGCGGGCCAGCCACTGTGCCGATAATATAAAACGTGTTGGAAATATTGGTCACCCAGTCACGCATCGCCTCATTAAGCGCATCTTTTAGCGTTTTAGAGCCGCTTTCTACCGGCACCACGGTTGCACCTAACAATTTCATTCTAAACACGTTAGGCGCCTGGCGTTTCACATCCTCGCTGCCCATGTAAACTACGCACTCCAAACCCAGACGCGCCGCAATCGTCGCGGTTGCTACGCCATGCTGGCCTGCGCCGGTTTCAGCAATCACACGCGGTTTGCCCATGCGTTTTGCGAGCAGCGCCTGTCCGATACAATTATTAATTTTGTGTGCGCCAGTGTGATTCAAATCTTCGCGCTTGAGATAAATCTGTGCACCGCCCACGCGGTCTGACCATCGTTTAGCGTGATAAATTGGGCTGGGACGACCAACGAAATGTTTTAAATCATAGGCAAATTCAGCTAAAAATTCAGGATCATGACGATATTTCTCATACATCACACGCAATTCTTCTAACGCCTCGACCAAAGTCTCCGCGACAAAAATACCACCGAATTGTCCAAAATGGCCACGCGCATCTGGCATGTCGTATATTTGTTTATCATGCACTTGCATGTTTTAACTCCAAAGTTAACTCTTGATTTTTTCTACTACGCGCATAAAAGCCGCAACTTTTTCTGCATCCTTAATGCCTTTACCTTGCTCAACGCCACCACTTACATCCACCGCATAAGGCCGCACTCGACTAATCGCTAAACCCACATTTTCCGCTGTTAAGCCACCCGCTAAGATAACTGGCTTTGTGATATTTTCAGGAATCAAATTCCAGTCAAATGTTTGCCCTGTGCCGCCCATAGCCAGCTCGGAATAGGTATCCAGCAACAAGGCTTTTGCGCTATTAAATTCAACTGCACATTGTAGCAAATTTGTATCTGCTTTGACGCGGATTGCTTTGTAATAAGGCAACTTTATTTGCTCGCAATCGCTAGGTGTTTCATCACCGTGAAACTGCAAAATATCTAAACGTACTTTAGATAAAATCGACTCTATTTCCACTTTTTTCGCGTTCACGAACAAACCCACGACACTCACAAATGGCGGAATTGCAGCTATAATTTTTTGCGCTTGCTCAATGGTGACAAAACGTGGACTTTGCGCATAAAACACCAGGCCAATGGCATCCGCACCAGCGTTGACGGCTACCAAGGCATCTTCTACGCGTGTGATACCACAAATTTTTACTCTAGTTCGCAATTGATGAGCTTTCATAAAAACTTCCATAAAGCATAAGCGTAACTTAAACGCAGCTTGTTGTCAGTTAAATAGGCTGTCAGTTATGCTAGCAATCAAATCAGGCTAAGCTGATGCTGTGTATTGGGTAAATCCCATTTTTCATCATATTTAACCCCCGTTAAATATAAACCATTGGGTGAGAAAGTAGGGGGCGACAAGGTACGATCTTTATGCGCCAAAAGGCTTTGTATGAACGTAGGCGGATACTTGCCATTGCCCACGTAGACTAGCGCACCCACCATATTGCGCACCTGATGCTGCAAAAAAGCGTTCGCTGCAAAGCTGAAAATAATAAAACCTCCATGCGCTTTAATTGATGCTACTTGCAGGTTTTTGACCGGTGATTTTGCTTGACATTCACTAGCCCTAAACGCGCTAAAATCGTGCTCTCCTTGCAAATAAGTTACCGCCTCTTGCATAATAGAAATGGTTAACGGGTGATGATACCAACCTGCTTTGTCTGCATAAATAGCGGGAGCTGTAGGTTGATTGGCCAACAAATACTGATAACTACGCTGCATGGCCGAAAATCGCGCATGAAACTCGCCATCAACCACTTTCGCCCAAAGCACGCGTATGGTTTGAGGTAAAAAGGCATTTACGCCGCGTACCCAAGCACTATTAGGTCGAATGGTTTCAGAGTCAAAATGCACCACTTGCATCATGGCATGCACGCCAGCATCAGTGCGCCCTGCTGCGTAAATACGTATGGTATGCCTTGCAATTTTTGCTATGGCATTTTCTAAAAAATCTTGCACGCCACATTTACTAGGCTGACTTTGCCAACCACAATAAGGTGCACCGTCGTATTCAATACCCAAAGCAATACGCATTTACACGAACGCTTTCACAACAAGCTTTATCAGCACTAATGCACAGACGCCTATCAATCCATAATCAAACCAAGCAAATTTGGGTATCACAAAAGCAATTGAGACGTCTTCCTGCTCTTGAATAGGCTCAATCGCTGCCATCTCCTTTAATCGAGCCAAAAAATCACGGTGCGGCTTATTTTCATTCTGCAGCTCCACATAATGCAAGGTTAGCCATAAACGTGCAGCAAAACGCTCCACCTCTAACCCAAAATATTTTAATGGCGTAAAGATGAAATAAAAACCTGAAATAAGCTGCTGCCTTGTATTGAAACCCAAAACCAAAGATAACGCCGCCAACATTACAGTGACTCTAATGGTTTGCGTAAAGCCTGCCGCAACGCCTTCGTAAGTCGGGCTAATTGAAAGTGGCCAACCTGCCAAGTGCTCGCCAGGTGTATTAAACGCAAAAATAACAATCATTACCAAAAAAAGCCATTTGAAGCGTTTAATAGAACGCAAAAACTGCTGGGCACTATTAAGCATTAAAATTGCTATTAATATGATCAGAATAAATACTAAAGCGTTTATATTCAACTGGTTAATAATAACCGCAAGAATAAAAAAGCTGAGTAATTGCGTAATGATATTTATTTTGAACATGCCAACATTTTATTAGTATTTGGATAAACTAGCGATTTAAATAAAAAAAACCGGGCCTTGCCCGGTTTTATAAAATTTCGTGATCTAAGCTAATTTAGCCAAGAGTGCTTCCGCACGCTTCCGCTGGTTGGTGCCGCCCTCTTTCAACACTTCGTCTAAAAGCTCTTTTGCACCTTCTTTATCATCCATCTCGATATAAGCCACAACCAAATCCAGCTTGGTTTCGACTTCAATTGGCTCATGTCCTGATAATGATAATTCTGCTGGCTTATCGGAGCTACTCTTCGCGCTGGTACCTATATCCGGGCTATCACTTAAATCCAAATTAATTGTGGATAAATCAAATGCATTTGCTTCAGCCAAATCTCCGTCTTTAAAACTGGAGGCTTCTGGCGATATGGTATTTAGTTCAAAGTTGAAATCACCTTCATTCTTATCCTCGGCCACCGGGAATTGAATGCCAGCACCACTAAGATCTAGCACGCCTGCTTCTTGCGTCGCCACTTCTTGCTGAAGCGATTCAAATCCTTCTAACTTGATCTCATCTAGCTCTGGCAAAGGCTCTGCTTGTTCTGTAGCAGCTTCAGGCATGAATTTTGATACATCAAATGCATCTATATCTAAACTTGGCATTGTATGGCCAAATTCTGTAGCGACCGCCTGTGCAGATTCTTCTGCAAGAGAATTTAATTTAGCAGAGCCCAAATCCCCTAAATCTAAATCCATACCGCCGTCAGAGTCAGGCATAGCTTGCTTGGCTACTTCAGCAGTCTCCTTACCTTCTGTCCCTAATTTTCCCAAATCCAAATCAGGCACATCACCAACTGGAGCGTCTGGAGAAGCATAATTTTGTGCCAATGATTCATTGTCAAATGAGAAATCCAAATCCTTTTCTGCGGCCAATGGTGAATCAGAAAAATCTGTCGCATCTAATTTATCACTTGCATCCGCTGGCTTGGAACTCGCACCCGATGGGCTGCTATTTGCCTGATAAAGCGGATTGTTCGGTTCAAGTTTAATGCCAATTTCGGCGACCTTTGCCCACGTGGGATCTTCGGCACCCAGTGTTGTATATAGCTCGCCAGAAATGGTCTCAAAAGCAGATACATTTTTACTGGCTGCATACATTTCCAGTAATTTAAGATGCAACTCATAGCGTTTCGGCTCTTTAGAAATCGCATCCTTCAGAATTTCCTCTGCCTGCGCATCTCGCCCGTAGGCCATGTAAACCTCAGCCTCGGCAATTGGATCAACATCATTGGTATCAATCATGCCGCCATTGGCGCTTTGTGAGAAATCAGTCAAGAATGAGGTGTCACCGGTATTAACACTAGCGCTTGCCGTATTGCCGAACACCGTATTGGCCTTCAAGCCGCCTGA
Organism: Methylotenera sp.; assembly: GCA_049687015.1. Classification (GTDB taxonomy): domain Bacteria; phylum Pseudomonadota; class Gammaproteobacteria; order Burkholderiales; family Methylophilaceae; genus Methylotenera_A. The sequence continues at coordinate 74,265 of JBAVIP010000032.1, forward strand.
CGTCATGATGCCTTGCTCGAAGTCAGCAAGACTGCGCTCACGTTTTTTGCGCAAATACATCCAACCGCCGCCCAGCAAAGCAAGCAAACCGCCCATAGGTAAAAGCGTCGATGAGCCCAAGCCACCTAAAATACCGTCTAAGAAACTTTGCTCGGCGGCTGGTTCAGCTGCAGGCTCAGGTTTCACAACAGGTTTTGTCGTGGGCTTCTCGGTGTCAACAGTCACTGTAGCCTCTGGTTTCGCTTGCTCTACTGGTTTTTCCTGTTCAACTGGTTTCGCCTGCTCAGCAGGTAAAGCAACTTCAGCGGGCTTATCTTGTGGCTTTTCAGCCGCTTCTGCTTGTTTCTGCAAATCCGACATCGCGCCGTTTTTCAACGCCAGCAGTTTTTGCATGTCTGCGATTTGCTTCTCAAGTGCAGCGGTTCTGTCTTGCGCTTCTTTTACGCTTTTTTCACGCGCAGTTGCTTCTTCTTGCAGCGCGGTGATTTTATCTTCTAATGATTTTATATTTTCCGCACTGGCTTTTGCGGCAGATGCATCCCCTGCAGAAAGCTTAACAACATCTTTTGGCCCGGTGGCCGCAGACATCGATTTATCTTCAGCCGCACTTTTAATTTTTCCGCCAGCCGACTGTGTGTTGGCTTCTGCATCAGTTGGCGCTGCATTTGCCACTATCCCCGCTAATTTATTACGGTAGGCATTCCAATTGGCTGTTTGAACTTTAATTTCGCGTGAAGCTTCTTTGCGCGAAATCGAATTAAGCGTTTCCTCAGAAGGCTGGCGTATAATCTGCCCCACCTTGAGGCGGTTCATATTGCCGCCCTGAAACGCATTTGGATTAGTTTGGTACAAACCCACCAGCATTTGCTCGAGACTGATGCCTTCCAGCCCCATATCACGTGCTATTTTTGCCAGGGTGTCGCCACGCTGCGTGACATATTCTTGACCGCTCGCATCAGAAGCAGCTATATCTTCAGCCGGTTTTACCTTACTAGCACTTTTATTAGTTTTTTTTGAACTGGATGGCGAGGTAGCCATTGTTTCGCCAGGCATTTGGCTATCTTGTGTCAGGCTGCCTTGAGTTGAGTCATTTGATTTAATCTGAGGCAACCGTGCAGTTTGCGTATCCTGCGCGCTTGAATCTGACTCGCCTGTATAGCCCGGCGGATCAAGCAGGACAGTGTATTCACGTAATAAGCGGCCAGAAGCCCAGTCTACTTGAATAAGCATATCTAAAAAAGGCTCACTGATTGGTTGAGTCGATTTAAGTTTTAATATAGGCGCGCCGCTTGCGTTTTTGGCAATATCAACCTTGATCGTGTTGTGGGATGCAGGCTTTTCTAAGCCCTGCACTGCGTAAGCTTCTTCCGAAGCAATGGTCGCAGTGATGCTGTTAAGCTCTGCAGGGGTAACCGAGATAAGCTCTATATCTGCTTTAAGTGGCTCGCCCAAGCCTGACATTACATTGAGCTTGCCCAGCCCCGCGGCAAACACTGAAATTGGCACTAAAGCCATGCATAAGGCAACGGTTATTCGCTTTAATTTTGAGTTATGCACTATCCCACCCTTAATATACTAAAATATTGCAATAACAAAAATAACATCAATTAGTTAGAGATGCAAGCTCATAATACACATTATATTCAGTAGCTATGTGTTTGTAAGTGAGTATTGTTGGTTTTTTTCAACGTTCACTACTAAATTCGCGCATTTTAGCGTGTTATCAATATGCGCAACATACGGCGCAATGGCTCCGCTGCGCCCCATAATAACTGGTCGCCCACAGTAAATGCAGAAAGATAATCATTGCCCATGTTTAGCTTACGTAAACGCCCGACAGGGGTATTTAGTTTACCTGTCACAGCGGCGGGCGTGAGTTCTCGCATGCTTGCCTGACGCTCGTTCGGGATCACTTTCGCCCACTGGTTAGCCTCTGCCAGCATTTGGTTTATTTCATCTAACGGCACATCTTTGGTTAACTTGATAGTAAGTGCCTGGCTATGACAACGCATCGCGCCAATACGCACACACAGGCCGTCAATAGGAATTGGATTATGGCTTAAGCCCAAGATTTTATTGGTCTCCACGCCACCTTTCCATTCCTCTTTACTTTGACCGTTACCAAGATCACTATCAATCCAGGGGATGAGGCTGCCAGCTAAAGGTACGCCGAAATTAGCTGTAGGGAATCTGCTATCACGCAAAGTACCCGCCACTTCACGGTCAATATCTAAAATGGCAGAAGCAGGGTCTTTCAAAAAATCACTCGCGACACGGTGCGCTTCGCCCATTTGATTCAGCAATTCGCGCATGTTTTGCGCGCCCGCACCCGAGGCCGCCTGGTAGGTCATGGAAGTGATCCACTGCACCAAGTTAGCTTTAAATAATCCATCCAGAGCCATTAGCATAAGCGATACCGTGCAATTACCACCCACCCAGTTTTTGCCGCCTTTGTGCAGTGCAGCTTCAATCACGTGCATATTCACCGGGTCGAGCACAATCACCGCATCTTTTTCCATGCGTAATGTAGAAGCCGCATCTATCCAATGGCCAGTCCAGCCCGCTTTTCTTAATTGCGGATAAATTTCACTGGTATAGTCACCGCCTTGGCACGAAACAATCGCGTCCATTACTTTAAGCGCGTTGATATCCTTTGCGTCCAGCAATGCTGGCGTTTCTTTGCCGACATTCGGGCCATTGCCACCCACTTGTGAAGTGGTAAAAAACTGCGGCTCAATCAGTGCAAAATCATTTTCTTCCATCATGCGTTGCATGAGCACCGAGCCTACCATGCCGCGCCAACCAACCAACCCGACTTTTAACATATTCTTCCGTTCAAAATTCTAAAACTGCTTTATTACCAACAATGCTTATTTTGTTGACTTTTTAATGGCTTCGCCAGCCTTCTCGACATCCTGCCCCACGCCATGTACTGTGTTGCAGCCCGTCAAAATGAAAGCGCACACAATAATCGCAACTATCTTACCCATTTAAGCTCCTTTAATCTCTAAAATTACCAAATTGCATAGGAAAATCCGTCACGCTCTTCTTGACAAATGCGATTGCCTCTTGCAAGTTGTCTCGCTTTGCGCCATTTACGCGCACTGTATCACCCTGAATGCTTGCTTGCACTTTCAGCCCGCTATCCTTAATCAGCTTAGTGATGCGCTTGGCAAGCTCGCTATCAATCCCCGCGCGGATTTTCAGCTCTTGCTTGACTTTATTCCCACCAATTTTTTGTACATCCTTATGATCTAAACGCTTGGATGAATCAGGCTCTTTTTTTTCCATGCCCGGAAGCAAAATATCTTTGATTTGATCAAGCTGAAAATCATTATCACCAAACAAGATAATGATGCTGTCCTTTTCATTCAGTTCCACCTTAGCGGACGTGCCTTTAAAATCATAGCGATTGGTGATTTGCTTACCGGCAATATCAATTGCATTTTTCAAAGCAACCATATCAACTTCTGAACTGATATCAAATGAAGGCATACGCTCCTCCTACTCGAAATGACAGACGTAATCCAATGTTTCAATCGTTTCAATATCAAAACTTGAATTACCAGGCACAGTAAATTTCTCGCCAGCACCATAAGTTTTCCAGACATCTTCACCTTTTAGTCGCACTTTACAAACACCCGTATTGATTTCCATTAACTCAGGGGTGGCAGTGTTCAAAGTGAGCAAACTTGGGAAAATCACACCTATCGTGCTACGCGTGCCATTCGGGAACATCACAGTATGGCTCACGCATTTACCGTCAAAGTAAACGTTGGCCTTCTTTTTTACACTCACATTATCAAATTGTGCCATGGTTCTTTCCAATTAACTTAAAGTTGTATTATCGCTAAAATAGCGCCTGCTGCCTACATTGCATAAACGATTTGGTCACCCATTTCACTGCAACTCACCCGATTCATGCCCGCTTCATAAATGTCGCCGGTACGGTAGCCCGCTGCCAACACTTTTTTCACGGCATTTTCGATACGCGTTGCCGCGGCCTCGTTATCAAAGGTGTAGCGCAACATCATCGCTGCAGATAGGATGGTAGCAATCGGGTTGGCCAGGTTCTTGCCGGCGATATCCGGTGCGGAACCATGCGATGGCTCATACAAACCTTTTTTGGTTTCATTCAGCGATGCCGAAGCCAGCATGCCGATAGAACCGGTGAGCATAGAGGCTTCGTCAGACAAGATATCACCAAAAATATTACCGGTCACCATCACATCAAACTGTTTCGGGTTGCGAATCAGCTGCATCGCTGCGTTGTCCACGTACATGTGGCTCAATTCAACTTCCGGGTACTCCTTGGCAACGTCAATCACGATTTCCTTCCAGAATTCGGTGGTTTCCAGCACGTTGGCCTTATCTACCGAACAAAGCTTTTTGTTGCGTTTCATGGCGATACCAAACGCAACATGCGCGATACGACGCACTTCGGATTCACTATACACCATTGTGTTAAAGCCTTCGCGTTCACCATTTTCATTCGTGCGCATGCCACGTGGCTGGCCAAAATACACGTCCCCCGTCAATTCACGCACAATCATGATATCGAGGCCAGCGACCACTTCCGGCTTAAGCGTAGATGCATTTGCAAGCTCCGGGTATAGTACAGCTGGGCGCAAGTTGGCAAACAATCCCAAATCCTTACGAATCGCCAGCAGGCCCCGTTCCGGGCGCAACGGACGATCCAGGGTGTCATACTGCGGGCCGCCTACGGCACCGAGCAAGACTGCATCGGCTTCGCGGCAGATTTTTTGGGTAAATTCCGGGTAAGGCGCGCCATACTGGTCATAAGCCTGACCACCCAATGGCGCCTCTGTAAACTCCATGGGCATGCCTTCTTTTTTCAACACATCCAGCACGCGCAAGGCTTGTGCAATTATTTCCGGACCGATGCCATCACCAGGCAATACTGCGATTTTCATTCAAACTTCCTTTTTTTAAGTAAACAACCAAGGTTGCTGTTGTTTGTGTTTAATTTCAAATGCTTTAATTTTATCAGCGTGTAACAGCGTTAAACCAATTTCGTCCAAGCCATTAAGTAAGTTATGCTTAGATGTCGCATTGATTTCAAAACCAAAAGATTCGCCAGATGGCAGCGTCACGGTTTGCGAAGGCAAGTCCACATTTAAACGATAACCATTTTGCTCTTGGCATTCTTTAAAGAGCTTATCGACGATTGCATGACTAGCAACAATCGGCAACATGCCATTTTTATAACAATTATTAAAGAAAATATCGGCAAAACTCGGCGCAATAATCACACGAAAGCCATAGTCTTCAATCGCCCAAGGTGCATGTTCGCGGCTGGAACCACAACCAAAATTTTCACGCGCCAGCATAACTTGTGCGCCTTTGTAGCGTGGTTGGTTCAGCACAAAATCCTTGTTTAAAGGCCGATTTGTGCAGTCCATACCAGGCTCGCCATGGTCAAGATAGCGCCATTCATCAAATAAATACGGGCCAAAACCAGAGCGCTTAATGCTCTTTAAAAACTGCTTAGGGATAATCGCGTCGGTATCAATATTGGCGCGGTCAATGGGGCAAGCTAAGCCGTTTAACTGGGTAAATGCTTTCATTATTTTCTCTCTTTCTTACAGGCTACGCACGTCAACAAAATGGCCGGCAATCGCCGCGGCCACTGCCATGGCTGGGCTAACCAAATGCGTGCGCCCGCCTTGGCCTTGGCGGCCTTCAAAGTTACGGTTAGAGGTTGATGCGCAACGCTCGCCTGGGCTTAATCTGTCTGCGTTCATCGCTAAACACATACTGCAGCCTGGCTCGCGCCATTCAAAACCAGCGTCGAGGAAAATTTTGTCCAAACCTTCTTCTTCCGCCTGACGTTTCACAATGCCGGAACCCGGCACCACCATCGCCAGTTTGATGTTGCTGGCGACCTTTTTGCCCTTGGCGACGCTCGCCGCAGCGCGCAAATCTTCAATACGGGAATTGGTGCACGAGCCTATAAAAATCTTGTCGAGCTTAATGTCTTCTATCGGCGTATTGGCGCTCAACCCCATGTATTTTAGCGCATTTTCAATGCTCACGCGCTTGGTTGCATCGGCTTCCTTAGCCGGATCTGGCACGCGTCCGCCAATCGGCAGCACTTGCTCGGGCGAAGTACCCCAAGTCACTTGCGGCTCAATCGCGTCGCCGCCCAATTCAATCACCGCGTCAAACTGCGCATCGTCATCGGATTTCAGCGTATTCCAATAAGCGACCGCTTTATCCCAATCCGCCTCCTTAGGTGCATACTGACGGCCTTTGAGGTATGCCATTGTCTTGTCGTCGGGGGCGATGATACCGGCGCGCGCGCCCGCTTCAATTGCCATGTTGCAGATGGTCATACGGCCTTCCATCGAGAGCGCACGAATCACCTCGCCGCCAAACTCAATTGCATAGCCGGTGCCACCAGCGGTGCCGATTTTGCCGATCACGGCCAACGCCACATCCTTGGCGGTGACACCCTTGCCGAGTTTACCATCTACTTTTACTAGCATGCGTTTGGATTTCTTGGCAATCAAGGTTTGTGTCGCCAACACGTGCTCGACTTCTGATGTACCAATCCCATGCGCCAACGCACCAAAAGCTCCGTGCGTGCTGGTGTGCGAATCGCCGCATACCACGGTCATGCCAGGCAAGGTCGTGCCGTTTTCCGGCCCAATCACATGGATAATGCCTTGATTGGCATGCTTGAACGGGAAATATACCAACGCACCAAAATCCTTGATGTTGTTATCCAGCGTTTCCACCTGCAAACGGGAAATCGGGTCTTCAATCCCTTTATCCCAATCCTTGGTCGGCGTATTGTGGTCAGGATTGGCCACAATTGTCATATTACGCCATGGTTTGCGGCCCGCGATGCGTAAGCCCTCAAAAGCCTGCGGACTGGTGACTTCATGCACCAAATGACGATCGATATAAATCAAACATGTGCCGTCGGATTCCTCACGGACGACATGCGACTCCCACAATTTATCGTAAAGCGTTTTTCCCGCCATGACTAACTCCTTAAATTGACGCTGAATTTTGAAACGATATTATTAAAACATGTGCAGAATAAACATTTTCCAATACCCTAACAAGACTATTAGTTATACTAGTATTATAATTAACAGGATAGCGAAAAGCATTCCTGTCGGTACACTTCTGCGTTGCGCGGTGCTCGTAACTTCGCTGTACAACATAGTGCTATCTCAGTCACTGCGCGCCGTGCGCCTTGAATTGCACTCGATATAAATGCTTTTCCACTTTGGAGAGAAATTTGGACAATAGACGAAAAGAGTTAGGCGAGTTTCTCCTAGCACTACGGCAGCGCGGAACGCCGGAGGAATTCGGCTTCCCGTCCGGCATACGCCGCCGCACCAAAGGCCTGCGCCGCGAGGAGATCGCTCAGTTAGCCGGCATCAGTGCCACCTGGTATACCTGGATAGAACAAGGCCGTGAAGTGAACATTTCGTCAGAGGCGCTTGATCGGCTGGCACAAGCACTGAAACTATCACGTACTGAACGTGCCTATCTGTTCGACATCGCCGGCCGCCGCGACCCGCGCGGCAACGAAGCTGAAGAAGACACGCCACCTGTAACTCTGGTGCGTTTGCTGGATAACATTACCATCCCTGCTTACATCATGGGCCGCACATGGGATCTGCTGGCCTGGAACCATGCCGCCGAGATGCTTTTTACCGGCTGGCTGGATAAACCAGCCGTCGGCACCTCCGCCCCCAACTTGCTGCGATATGTGTTCCAGAATCCGGATGCAAAACAGTTCGTGATGAATTGGGAAGCCCGTGCTCGCAGGCTGGTGGCGGAATTCCGTGCCGATTGTCGTAGCCGGCTGGAAGAACCGGAGTTGCAGCGACTGGTTGCAGAGCTATCACAAACCAGCCCGGAATTCGAGCGCTTCTGGAAACAGCATGACGTATTGGAGCGGCAAGGTGGCCCCAGGGAATTCAACCATCCGCAGCTCGGCATCATCGGCTATCACCAGGTCACGCTGCGGCCGGTGGAACAGGAACAACTTAAGCTGGTGTTATTGCAGCCTTCCTAGTGTGAAAGTGAGGCATCTATTTTTCATTGTATAAGCCATTGGCCTGAAAGGCGCATCCCGATTGCTTCGCAGGGCGAGGTTACTCATAATGAATGCGCATACATGTGAATGATTGCTCACGTATCCATGTACCGACACTAGGCTGCTGTCGGCTCCGCCGTTGCCCTTAACTGATCACGCATGAGCTTGTATTCGATCGCGTCCAACATGGCGCGCCACGAGGCATCAATCACGTCTGTTGAAACGCCCGTGGTTGTCCAGCTCTCGTACTGATCGGCAGATTCAACCAGCACACGCACATTAGCCGCCGTCGCGCGGTCAGAATCGAGCACGCGCACTTTGTAATCAGTCAGCCGCACTTGCTTAATCGCAGGATAAAAGCGTTCCAACGCGCGGCGCATGGCGTTATCCAGCGCGTTCACCGGGCCATCACCTTCGGCGGCGGTGATTTCCTCCTTACCATCCACCGCAATCTTAATAATAGCAGATGAGTTCACGCCATTCAGTGCAGGCTCGTGGATATTGACCTGATATTCCTTAAAGTCGAAAAACGGGCGGAATTTGCCGAGCTGCTTCCGTACCAGCAACTGGATAGAAGCTTCGGCACTTTCGAACTGGTAACCTTCGTGTTCCAACGCTTTGATATGCTCCAAAATACGTTTGGTGTCTGCAGAATCCTTGGCAAGCGAGGCATCTACCTCATGAATCTTCAAGAGCAGCGCACTGCGCCCTGCCACTTCCGACACCAGAATATGACGCATATTGCCGACTTGTTGCGGGTTGACATGCTCATATGAAATCGGGTTCTTGCTCACTGCGTCAATATGCATGCCGCCTTTGTGCGAGAAAGCATCGTTACCCACATAGGGCGCCTTGTCATTGAATGGCATATTGGCGACATCGTTGACATAGCGGGCAGCAGCCGTTAAATGTGCGATGTTTTGCTGCGGGATGCAGGACAAGCCGAGCTTGAGCTGCAAATTGGGAATAATGGAACACAGATTAGCGTTGCCACACCGCTCGCCGATACCGTTCATGGTGCCTTGCACCTGCACTGCTCCCGCCTGAACCGCAGCTATGGAATTGGCTACTGCCATTTCGCAATCATTATGGCAATGAATGCCGATTTGCACTTTGAAGGCGTTGGCAACTTTCTGTGTGATCTCAAAGACTTCGTCTGGAAAGGTACCGCCGTTGGTGTCGCACAGACAAAGCACGTCTGCACCGGCATCCGCTGCGGCCTGCAAAGTCTTAATCGCATAATCTGGGTTGGCTTTGTAACCATCGTAAAAGTGCTCGGCATCGAACACCACCTCTTTGCCTTGCTGCTTCAAAAAAGCAATGGTATCGGCAATCATGTTCAGGTTCTCTTGCAGCGTGGTGCGCAGAATGTCGGTGACCTGGTAATCCCAGCTTTTACCGAAAATCGCTACCGCAGAAGTATTGGCACGCAATAATGACTGCAAATTCTTGTCTTCCGCCGCTTTGATGCCCACTTTGCGCGTACTTCCAAAAGCGATGATTTTGGCATTCTTGAGCTTGAGCGCGCCGACACGCTCAAAAAACTCCAGATCCTTAGGATTGGAACCCGGATTACCCGCTTCAATATAGCCAATGCCTAAATCATCTAGGCGTTGGACGATCTTGAGCTTATCTTCTACCGTAAAAGAAACCCCTTGCGCCTGCGCGCCATCGCGCAGGGTGGAGTCATAGGCAACAACTTGTCTCGACATAGAATGGTTTATTTTTTCCGGTTGCGCAAATTTGCGGCAATACGCATACGCAAGGCATTCAGCTTGATAAAGCCGCCGGCGTCTTTCTGGTCGTATGCACCCGCGTCGTCCTCGAAGGTGGCGATGGTGGAATCAAACAGTGAGTCGGTTTTGCTATCGCGCCCCGCTATAACCACATTGCCTTTGTAAAGCTTCAAGCGCACCCATCCATTGACCGATTTTTGCGTATGATCAATTAACGTTTGCAGCGCCAATCTTTCCGGGCTCCACCAATAACCGTTATAGATCATGCTGGCGTATCGCGGCATCAGATCATCTTTCAAATGCGCCACTTCCCTATCCAATGTCAGCGATTCAATGGCGCGATGCGCCTTGAGCATAATCGTGCCGCCCGGCGTTTCGTAGCAGCCGCGCGATTTCATGCCGACATAGCGGTTTTCGACCAGATCCAGGCGGCCAACACCATGCTTGCCGCCAAGTTTGTTCAGCTGTGCCAACAAATCATGCGGCTTCATAGCCTCGCCGTTTAGTGCAACAGGGTCACCATTCACATATTCGATATCCAGATATTCCGCTGCATCCGGCGCATTTTCAGGCGAAACACTCCAGCGCCACATCGATTCTTCCGCTTCCGCAGCCGGGTCTTCCAAATGACGGCCTTCATACGAAATATGCAGCAAATTGGCGTCCATGCTGTATGGGCTGCCGCCCTGCTTGTGCTTCATCTCCACAGGTATGCCATGCGTTTCCGCATAGGCCATGAGTTTCTCGCGGCTCAGCAAATCCCACTCACGCCAAGGCGCGATGATATGGATATTCGGGTTAAGCGCGTACGCACCCAGCTCAAAACGCACCTGGTCGTTGCCTTTGCCGGTCGCGCCGTGCGAGATCGCATCGGCGTTGGTTTCACGCGCGATTTCAATCAAACGTTTAGCGATTAAAGGGCGCGCAATCGAAGTACCGAGCAGGTATTCGCCCTCGTACACCGTATTGGCGCGAAACATCGGGAACACGAAATCGCGCACGAACTCTTCACGCAGGTCATCAATGTAGATTTCTTTCACGCCAGCGGCTTTAGCTTTGGCGCGCGCGGGCTCCAGCTCTTCACCCTGACCCAAGTCAGCGGTAAAAGTCACCACTTCGCATTTGTATTCGTCTTGCAGCCATTTCAAAATCACGGAGGTATCCAAACCGCCGGAATAGGCCAATACGACTTTTTTAATTTTGCTCATTGCTTAAACTTTTCCTAATAACAAATATTCCATTAATGCCTTCTGAACATGCAAGCGGTTCTCCGCCTCATCCCATACTACGCTTTCCGCGCCGTCAATCACTTCAGCAGCGACTTCTTCTCCGCGATGCGCAGGCAAACAGTGCATGAATAACGCGTCTTTATTGGCTGCGCGCATCATGTCGCTGTCCACTTGCCAATCGGCGAAGTCTTTTAAGCGCTCTTCATTCTCCGCCTCAAAACCCATGCTCGTCCACACGTCGGTAGTCACCAAATCTGCACCCCGCACGGCTTGCATCGGATCAGCAAACTCTTCGTAATGGTCATGGCCATATAAATTGGCACGTTCGGGTTCTACTTCGTAACCTGGCGGCGTAGAGACATGCACGTTAAAATCCAGAAGCTCCGCGGCCTGCAGCCAGGTATTGCAGACATTGTTGCTATCACCAATCCACGCCACGGTTTTGCCTTTAATTGGGCCGCGATGCTCGATAAACGTGAAAATATCCGCCAAAATCTGGCAAGGATGGTATTCATTCGTGAGCCCATTAATTACGGGTACGCGCGAGTTTGCAGCGAAACGCTCGATGATTTCCTGCTCGAAAGTACGAATCATCACAATATCGCTCATGCGTGAAATCACTTGCGCCGCGTCTTCCACCGGCTCGCCACGGCCTAATTGCGAATCGCGTGTATTCAGATAAATCGCTGAGCCGCCCAGTTGGTGCATGCCGGCTTCGAACGACAAGCGCGTGCGCGTGCTGGCTTTTTCAAAAATCATCACCAGTGTTCTGTCTTGCAACGGCCAGTATTGCTTGTAGCTTTTAAATTGACCTTTGATCCATGCCGTACGCGCAAAGACATGATTTAACTCTTCTGTCGTTAAATCGTTAAACTGTAAAAAATGTTTTATTGAAGCCATATTTGCTAAACTTTATTTTATTAGCTTAAAAACTGCTTAATCAGCACGGACAAACGCGTCACCAGCTCATTCGCCTCAGCTTCGTTGATCACCAATGGTGGCAACAAACGCACCACTTTTTCGGCAGTAACGTTAATCAGCAATTTATCCTCTAATGCCATTTTCACCAGCTCGACGCACGGCCTATCCAGCTCTATGCCTATCATCAAGCCAGCATTACGTATCACCATTACGCCGGCCAAACCATTCAAAGAGGCTTTGAGCTGCGTGCAAATCAAATCACCCATCTTTTGTGCATTCTCACGCAACTTTTCGTCTTGAATCGCATTCAACGTGGTTAACCCTGCCATGGTTGCCAGTGGGTTACCTCCAAAAGTAGAGCCATGCTTGCCCGGCGTGAATACCTCGGCCGCGGCGCCTTTGGCTACGCACGCACCAATTGGCACACCTGACCCTAAGCCTTTCGCCAGCGTCATCACATCTGGTGTCATACCTGTGTGCTGAAACGCAAACCAAGTGCCGGTGCGACCAATGCCGCTCTGCACTTCGTCCAATATCAGCAACCAGGCGTTGTCGTCACACACCTTGCGCAAGCCCTCTAAATAGGCGCGCATGTCGGCAGGAATATGCACACCGCCCTCACCTTGCACCGGCTCCACCAGTATCGCCACCACATTGTTTTTGCGTGATGCAATTTGCTTAACCGCTTCTAAATCATCATACGGCACGCGAATAAATCCGCTCACCAGCGGCTCAAAACCTGCCTGCGCCTTGCGATTTCCCGTGGCCGAAAGCGTTGCCATAGTACGCCCATGGAAGGAGCGTTCCATCACGATGATCTCTGGATTGCTGATGCCCTTATTGTGCCCAAAAAGGCGCGCCAGCTTAATCGCAGCCTCATTCGCCTCGCAACCTGAGTTACAAAAGAACACTTTATCCATGCCCGATAATTCTGCTAATTTATCAGCCAGCTTTTCCTGTTCAGCAATGTGATAGATGTTAGATACATGAATCAGTTTCGCGGCTTGCTCGCCTATCGCCTTCACTAGCTTAGGATGCGCATGACCAAGTCCGTTCACCGCCACGCCTGCCAGTGCGTCAAGATATTTGTTACCTGCTTCGTCCCACAACCATACGCCTTCACCGTGCGTAAATGTCACCGGTTGGCGACCATATGTGTTCATTAAATGCGACATATCAAAATACTCAAAATCCCAAAAGAAAAACGGCGGCTAAGGCCGCCGTTGTAGCCTTAGTGCTTGTTAGAAGCCCAGTACGGCGCGATGACTCAAACCGTTTGCCATGAAAAACAGCATGGGAATAGACAGCATCATATTGGTACGAGAAGCCAGCATCGCCACACGGCGCGCCTTAGCTTTTACGTCATCAGCCGCAGGTACCATGCCTAATATCTTTTGCTGGTTTGGCCAAATCAGTACCCAAACGTTAAACAACATGATGGTGCCCAGCCATGCGCCAATGCCAATGCCCTCATAGCCATTGCGCAGCATGAATGCATCACCCAGATTGGCGCCAAGCAAAGCCGCACCTGCCAGCCAGGTCACCACTGCTGACCAGCGGAACCATAACAATGCGCGAGGCGCAACGTGCTTGGTGATGCCAGCGGCCGTTCCGTCAGCGCCTGCATCTTTAAGTGCAGCCATTTGCACCAGATTAAAATAATAAAGCAAACCTATCCATGTAATACCTGCCAGAAAATGAATCCAACGCACTAATGCCGGTAATAATTCCATGTCATACCCCTGCCACTAAAAAATTTTTCAAAAAAAACACCAATACCACTGTGAGTATCAGCCCAGAAATAATCGTACCTGCAACTGATTCTAATGGGTTTTTCATTGCAATCGCTCCTTAATAAATATTTTTAGTATAATCAGGCTCGAGATTAGCGCAAAAGCTGCACTTTAGCAAGGTCTTGGAGCAAGCTTTACATATAAGCCATTGCCTTAATTGCAATTTTGTTTTGCCTCTAGAAACGGTTTAATCCGCGCTTGCGTATCGGGATGTGAAGAAAGTATTTCACTCACGACATCTTGATCTTGATGTGGTTGTGAGGCTTTAGATTGTTTATCATCCACCTTTTTTTTATCACCCACGGCAAGCGTTTGGTTTTCAAGGCGCTGCAAAACATCAGCAAACGCTCTGGGCGGCAAGCAGGCTTTTTGCATGGCATTGAGCGCGAATATATCCGCCTCGGTTTCATGCTCACGCGAGTAGCGCATTTGCATTAACGCCGCGGGAAGCCCAGAACCCACCGAGCTGACATCGCCCGTGACAGCCGCCAAAATCAAGCCTGACAGTACGCCCTGCAAGCTCTGCCTGAAAGCATGGCGCTGTTTTACATGTCCCAGTTCATGCGCCAAAACGGCAATAATTTCGGTGTCGTTTTTTGATAGCACCACAATTTCATCGGTCACCACCATAATACCGCCTGGCAGCGCGAAAGCATTTGCCCCAATAAATCCGCCGGCTCTAAATTCCAGCCGATATTTTGGGCAATCGCGCATGGCATCGCAAAGGTTTTTTAGCGCTGTCGTAATGCTTCCTTTGCGTTCTGGCGAAGTTTTACTAGGTGAAAAATAACCAAAACGGCTATCTAAGCCTTCTAAAGCTTGCTCACCTAATTTTGCTTCCATCGCCGGCGGCGTAGCGTTTGCGACATATTCTGCCAACTTTGGCACACCAAATTGCAAAAATAACCAGCCTGCGAATACTGTCGCAAGCAGCGACACAAACACCCAACCCAGATGATTTTCCAGATAATGCAGCGCCGCCCAAAAGGTATTTGATTTCGAAGGCATTGCAGCTTCAAGCTCGCTGATATCAAGTGCTTCCAACCTGCCGCCGTTAGGCAAATCAATCAGGCGTTTAGCCGCCCCCAGTTTGGCTTGCACATCCAAATCGGCCAAAGCAAAAGTAAGTGTTTCGCCATCTACATCAAATACAATGTTTTTGGCATGCTCTGCAACCCGCACCAATACTGGCTTATGGCGTGCGCTCACGCCATCGAAATAATCGGCTTGAAATGACATGAGTTTTATCTAAGATCTAGCCAAAAGACAAGTCAACATCGAACATGTCTGCGATTTCCTCGCCAGTGGCTTTCACTTCCGCTTTTTTATCGCCGACAAATTGGTCAAAATCCACATCTCCCACAACTTGTAATTTAGAGGCGCGGTACTTAGCCATGCGCACCTGCGCCCAAGGCGTAGCCAAGCCAAAAGTCAGCATAATTGCCAAAATATTGGTGAAATACAGCCAAATAAAATCGCGCGCACGTAAGCTGCTTTTGAATGACAGATTATCCAGCGTAGTATTATTCCATACCAAATTGCCGATACGCGCTTGCATATAGCCTAAAAAACCGAAAATAAATAGCAAGTAGACCAATACCCCAAGCGCGCCAAATAGCATCGCACTAGGGTTTTGCATCCATTCACGCATTTTGTCTTGTTTCTGTTGCTCACGCTCTTGCATGATTTCTTCTAAGGTTTTTTCCTCAACAACCGCTTCTTCCTGCGCTGCAGGCGCTGCTTGCAGCTCTTCTACACTCTGCTGAACTTGTTCTGCTGGTAATGCAGTATCGGCAGCTTGTTCTGTAGACTGTGCGGCTGCCGCTGCCTCTAGTTGTACCTCAGGAGGATTTTTGTCTGAATATACACGTTCTACTTTATACGTTTCAACTGTGGTTTCGTTGGCAGCCAAAACTATTTGGGGTTGTTGCTTCACAGTTGCAAAAGCGGCGACCCCTGCCGGCATTGCAAGTTCGGCATGTGATGCAGCTTTAGCTTTATTTACATAGCTTTGATAAGCAGGAATTGCGATTGCAGCGATAATGCCAATAATAAAAATGGCTGGCAGAATCATTACCATTAAGTAAACTTTATAAAACTCTTTCACCTTGGCCTGCATGTTAAATTGACTTAAACCAAATCGGTGATTATTCATCAAAAATTGATTCTTTTGATGTGCGTTATAAGGCATGATCAAGCCCAAAGTTGGCACCAGCAGCATTGGTAAACCAATAAATACTTTGGCGGCCTGACCTACGGTGCCAACAAAATCAAAGCGCAAGCCACGATGGCTGGTGTTGCGCGAATTAAATAGCGAACCACGCACCACTAGCCAGGGTAACGCTGCAAACAGTATCAGCATAAATATAGCTGGCAGTATTGGGTTGATATTTGCGCTCGTGCTGTAACCCAGAAGAAAGAGAAACGCAATCATACGACCCTTTAAAATGGCTGTTGGTTTGGCGTGATAATCAAAGCCGACGTTATCGATTAAGGTATTGTTATAAAAGTATTTTTTGCGCCGCACCTTTGCCCAGGCAGAATAAATGCCAAAAGTAACAAGGGTTAACAATAGGTTAACTATCCAAATGCCAAAATATTCTGAGGTTTTACCTTCAAAAATGATGGGGGTGGTTTTTTGAGATGCTGTATTTTGATTTGTAATTTCCATGCTCATTTTTATCCCTGTTTTTTTGTTATAAATTTAGTTTTAAGTGTACGCGACCTTGTTCCATTTTGGCATATTGAGAAAGATCGAGCCCGGAAACCTGATAATTCTGGCATGTATTCTTTTCAATCTCGTCACTTTAAGGCAAAATGCGCTTTTTTGAAAGCTGTTAAAACTCACCTAGTTTATGTCATCTGTCGCGTTTTTTCCCAAAGAATCCAATGCTATTATACAAGCGCAGCTACCGATAGCCTGGTACACAGATCCCGGTATTTATGCACTTGAACAACAGGTTATTTTTTCCAAATCACCCAAGTACGCAGGGCACCAGTTAATGGTGCCAAACGCAGGTGATTACCATGTGCTTGACTGGATGAACAATGCCAAAGCTTTAGTGAACCAAGCGGGTGAAGTTGCTTTAATCAGCAACGTCTGCCGACACAGGCAGGCCATTATGCTAGAAGGAAAAGGCAATACCCGCCATATTGTCTGCCCATTGCACCGCTGGACTTACGATTTAAATGGTAAGCTTCTTGGGGCACCCCATTTTGAGCAAAACCCATGTTTACATTTAAGCAAAACAACGCTGGAAAACTGGCAAGGTTTGCTGTTTGAAGCACCGCACAACATCGCGCACGAGTTGAGCAATCTGGGCTGCAAACAAGACTTTGATTTTACCCATTACCATTTTGATTGCGCTCATGTAGAACACTACAATTTCAACTGGAAAACGTTTATTGAGACCTACCTGGAGGATTACCATGTCGGGCCGTTTCATCCTGGCTTGAACCAGTTTGTGAATTGTGACGATTTGCGTTGGGATTTCGGCGAGAATTTCAGCGCACAAACAGTAGGCTACAAACTAATGCCAGAGAAAAATCTATCGCCGGTTTACCAACGCTGGCAACAGGCCGTCACACAATACCACGGCGACAAACCACCCGCTTATGGCGCCATCTGGCTTGCGTATTATCCTTTTCTGATGGTGGAATGGTATCCCAATGTGCTGGTAGTTTCTCACATTGTTCCAACAGGGGTGGACTCATGCGACAACGTGGTGGAGTTCTACTATCCCGAAGATGTTGCACTGTTTGAACGTGAGTACGTTGCCGCTCAGCAGGCGGCTTACCAAGAAACTGCGGTTGAAGATGAGGAAATTTGCCAGCGCATGCATAATGGCCGCAAAGCGTTATGCGCGCAAGGTATCGATGAGCGTGGGCCGTATCAGCAACCGATGGAAGCTGGCCTGGAGCATTTTCACCTATGGTATCGCAAGCAATTAGAGCCACACTTGCCACTAAATAGTACAAGATGAAATTTCCCGATTCGCTGCCAAACCTGCGCAGCTTGTGGATGCTGGTTGCCGCTTTAGGCTTTGCTATCATGGGCACACTGGTAAAAATCGGGGCGGCCAAATTCAGCAGCGCAGAGCTGGTGTTTTATCGCTCTGCATTCGGTTTACTGGTGATTTACGCTTACATTTTCGCCAAAAAACTGCCACTTAAAACGCCGGTGATGGCAAAACATATGTCACGCGCCTTGGTAGGTTTTGCGTCGCTGGTTTTATTTTTCTATGCCATTGCGCATTTGCCGCTCGCCACTGCCATTACACTCAACTACACCTCACCTTTATTTTTAGCGCTGTTCATGCCATTTTTATTGAACAAAGAACATCAAAACAGTTTGGCAAAAAAGGGGTTATACGTTGCGGTGTTGCTGGGATTTATAGGCGTTGTATTGCTGTTACAACCTACATTTCATCGTGAAGATAGCCTGGCAGGCGCGATGGGCTTGCTTTCTGGCGCTGGTGCGGCACTGGCTTATGTACATGTAAAGCAGCTGGCGAACGCGAACGAGCCAGATTGGCGCACCGTATTTTATTTCACGCTAATCTCTACCATAGGCGGCGGCGCCTGGATGCTGCTACAGCATTTCACGCCGATTAGCTGGCAGGATATGCCGCTACTATTGGGTTTGGGTGTTTCTGCCACAATTGCACAATTGGCGCTTACGCGCGCCTACCGCACCGGCAACACGCTTACCGTAGCGAGTTTGGCTTACGTCACGGTGGTGCTAGCAAGTTTATTCGGCATTTTATTGTGGCAAGAGCAGCTTTCTTTATCGGAGTGGCTTGCTATCGGCTTAATCATTCTAAGCGGCATTATTAGCGTGCACGCAACACAAGCCACAAAATAATGTGGTCAAGCACATTCGTTACCACAAAGCACTAGACATTTCAATTCGTTAGCAGTAATCTGAACTTTCCGCGTTAGGAATGATAGTTTAGTTATTGATGTATAAGTCTTTTATAACATTTAAGTATATCGCGCTATTCGCTGTATTTTGCATGCTTGGCGGCTGCTTGGGCGGTACCGTTGCGCAGCAAATCGCCAGGTCTATCGCTACCAGCATTGCAGATAAAGCCGTAGGCAGCGCAATAGAAGCACAAGAGAGAAAAGACCGAGAGCCTAAGAATATAGTGCTTAAAGACACTGTGCCTGACGATTATTGGCTGGCGATAGCCACCTCCGGTTTTAAAGAAGTAAAGCCAATTGCAGAACCTTTGCCTGAGCAGATCGAAGAAATCGAAACCCCGGTTCAAGTGGTACAAAGCAGCCAATTAGTACGTGTCGAGTTATTCAACTTACTCATCGGCGAAGAAAAAGCAGCCGTATACGAAAAAGCGCGCTTGATGGGCGCAACCAGCTTGCCTAAGCAGCGCGAATGGCAACACTGGGCGGTGGCCACAGGCGCGATAAAATCTGGCGCCGAGAAAGACCAAAAAATAATTACTTTTCTGATTCCGCCAGAATTTGGCAAGTTGCCTAGTGGCGCAGTCGCGGTGGTAGAGCTGGCAAGCCCTGGCGAGCTTAATGTAGCGCGCTATAAGGCCAATTAACACGTAACATTGCAGGAGCGCAATTGATTGCGCGAATAGCTCCTCTGCTTTACAACAGTTCGCGATTTAAAAGCCTGTCCTGAGTTTATCGAAGGATATCGCTCCTACAAATACAGAATCAAGGCTCCAGCAAGCCGCTACGCATGGCAATCAGCGCGATTTCTGCGGAGTTATTGGCGTTTAATTTCTGTTTGATGTTGTATAAATGCGTGCCCACAGTGCGCGGGCTTAAAAACAGCGCTTCAGCAATTTCATTGGTAGTTTTACCTTTTGCCAGTGACATAAATACTTCAAATTCGCGCTCACTCAGCACATCCACCGGGCTTTGCTCGCCAGATAGCTGTTGTATCGCCATTTGCTGTGCCACGCTGGCCTCGAGGTACTTTTTGCCGCTCGCAACTATACGAATCGCTTTAATCAACTCCTCAGCAGCCGATCTCTTAGTTAAATAGCCCATCGCGCCAGCATTCAATACCCGCTTAGGGTGCACTGAATCCTCATGCGCGGAGAGCACCAGAATTTTAGCATGGCTTTCTTTAGCCAAGATGCGCTCAATTGCCTCTAAGCCGCCCATGCCAGGCATCGTGATATCCATCACCACTACATTTGGCTTATGTTCCATATAGGCCTTGATCGCAGTTTCGCCATTTTCCGCTTCTGCGACCACTTTGATATCCGGAGCGGTTTCCAGCAGCATCTTAAAGCCCATGCGCACTACGGCGTGGTCATCGACCAGCATCACGTTAATTTGGCTCATGTTGACTTACCCTCAGTTTTGATTGCTTGCGGAATATTAATATAAATTACCGTGCCGTGCCGTGCTGATGCCGGATCAGTTTCAGAATCCACATTAAAACTGCCATGCAGGCCTTGCACACGCTCGCGCATGCCAAGCAACCCAAAATGGTTAGTTTGATCAACAGCATCAATATCCATACCCAAACCGTTATCTTTAATCGTAAGCTGCAGCGCGCCTGTTTGAGTAGCCGCCAGATCAATATCAATTATTGTGGCTTTCGCATGCTTAATCACATTATTGATTGACTCCTGCACAATTCGATAAATATTGATGTTCAAAGTTTCACCTAAAACATCCAGATTGCCAGACAAGCTTAAATTGATCGTCAACTCAGGATATTGATTCTGATAAAAATTAACCGCATCGCGCAGGGTTTCACTCAAACCCAGGTTATCAAGCGCTCCAGGGCGCAACTGGCGGATAATATCGTGCATGCCATCATAGATATGATTGGCGGCGGCCACAATGGTTTGTGCGCTTGCTTCCACTTCCGGCGCTTTTCCCTTGGTTTTGTTGGCAATCGCCACTGCAAAGGTTTTAATCGCCGTCACATACTGGCCAAGCTCATCATGCAGCTCGCGCGCGAGGCTTCTGCGTTCATCTTCAATATGGCTTTGTATCAGTGCGGTTAGCTGTCGGTTTTCTTCCAGCTGCCGCTCTATCGCCAGCGATTCCGCCATGCGGTTCAAACTATGCCCGATGCGATCGAATTCTGGCAATTTAAAGGCAGGCAAACGCGTGGTTAAATCACCCTGCTCCATACGGTTGATGGATGCCAGAATGCAATTGACCGGCCTGAGCGAATGGCTTAGCAGCGCATACACCATGCTATTCAGCAATATAAAAAATCCCAAGCCAATCCACATCAGCTGGCTGACATTGGACCACGCCTCTCGAATCGAACCCGCCGCGCTGGAAGATACCACCAAAGTGCCGTAGCGGATTTTCCGCTCTACGGTTTCTGTCGCAGGCGCTACCAGTTTCACAAACCAATCTGGCGGATGCACGTCAGTGCGATAGGTGGATTCCGGAGATTGATAAATGACATTACCCCGTATATCATAAAGCACGATAGTACTGCTGCGCACATAGCCCAGCGACTTTAAAAATTGCTGTAAAACCATGTGCGTGGGGCCCATATCCGGATTCATTGCGGAGCTGATAATGACAGTATCCAGTAACTGCACCGTGACGCGGCTGGCAGCCTCTACCCGCTCGCGAATCGAAATGCGCGTATCGTTCACCAGTATTGTGCCTACCACCAGTATAAAAGCCAGCGAAAGCAAGGTGATCAGCAGATTTAAGCGGAACCTTAGACTCATACCCTACCCGAAAAATAAACACGAGTTTGAGGCAATATGTGCAAAAACAGCAAGTGTAAAAATCATTAAACCAGCCAATCCCTAAATTTACTAATCTTTAATTTCGATACTTTTGTACTCGGCCGGCACAGGCGGATATGCCAGTTTCAATCCTTTAAGCGCATCTAGCAAAAGCCTAGAAATTAGCAAATTGCGATTGGTTTTAGAATCTGCCGGCACTATATACCAAGGCGCATAGTCAGTCGAAGTCGCGCGCATCGCGTTTTCATAGGCCTGCATGTATTTATCCCACAAATCGCGCTCTTTCAAATCGTTCGGGTTAAATTTCCAGGTTTTGGTTGGATCATTCAGACGCTCCAGCATGCGCTGTTTTTGCTCCTGTTTAGAGATATGCAAATAACACTTGATGATCACTGTGCCCGTCTCAGTAAGCATGCGCTCAAAATCGTTAATCTGTGCATAACGGCGCTCGCACTCCGCAGCATCAATCCAGTCGTGCACCTTCACAATCAGCACATCCTCATAATGGCTGCGGTTAAAAATCACAATCTCGCCTTTTTGCGGCACTTGGGCATGCACCCGCCACAAGTAATCGTGCGCCAATTCTTCCGGTGTTGGCGCCTTAAAACTCGCCAACCGTATACCTAAAGGATCGCACTCACTAAACACATGCTTTATCGTGCCATCCTTACCGCTGGCATCCATGCCCTGAATAAGCAGCAGCACCTTATGTTTGGCCTGCGCGTGCAGAATATCCTGCAGCGCATTGATTTCCGTCGCCAGCTTTTCAAGCTCCAGCGCATCTTGTGATTTATCGCCAGTGCGTTCAGATTTATCGCTGGCTTTGTAATTTTTTAATGCAAACTTTTTAGGGTTAACGCGATATTGATCTAAATTGGCCATGATTTAACTTTCTAACAATTATGCTAATTTAACACATTAAGCTAAAACATCCAGTTAACCCAGCACGTCTAGCGGACTACCCACCCCGCGCCCGCCTTTATTCAGCACATGGGTATAAATCATTGTGGTGCTCACGTCGCTATGGCCTAAAAGCTCCTGCACAGTGCGGATATCATAGCCGCCTTCTAACAAGTGAGTTGCAAAGCTATGCCTAAACGTATGCGGCGTGGCGAGTTTAGTTAAGCCTGCATCTACCACCGCTTGCCGCACCGAGCGCTGAATAGCCTGATCTTGAATATGATGCCTGCGCGTTTGTTTTTCACTCTCTTGGCGCGGGTCGCTAGAAAGTTTATTTGATGGAAACACATATTGCCAAGCCCAATCGCGCTCTGCGTATGGATATTTTTTACTTAAAGCATAAGGCAAATAAACACTACCAAAACCTGCAGCCAAATCTTGCTCGTGCAAAGCTTTTACGCGTTTTAAATGTGCCTGCAGCGGCTCTATCAACACCATAGGCAACATCGTCACCCTATCTTTAAAGCCTTTACCATCACGAATTAAAATCTCTTTACGTGCAAAATCAATATCTTTCACCCGCAGGCGCAAGGCCTCTAAAATGCGCATGCCCGTGCCATAAAGCAAGCTTACTACCAAATGATGCGTGCCATCTAAGTGTGAGAGTATTTTTTGCACCTCAGCCTGCGATAACACCACAGGCAAATGCTTAGGCACCTTGGCCTGCTCTACGTTATCTAGCCACGGCAGGCTTTGGCCTAACACCTCTTTATACAAAAACAACAACGCACTTTTGGCCTGATTTTGCGTGCTGGCAGAAACTTTACCTACCACGGCAAGATGCGTTAAAAACGTCTCCACCTCATCCGCACCAAGGTCTTTTGGATGACGCTTGTCAAAATGCAGAATATAGCGTTTAATCCAATCTACATACGCTTGCTCGGTGCGAATACTGTAATGCTTAAGGCGAATCTTTCCGCGCACAAGGTCTAACAGCTTAGGTGGCTCAGAATTTGATGTATTCATATTTTAAATTTAGGCAGTACTAAAAATTAATAACAATATGATTTTATTATATACTTCATTCGTCAACAACAACACAACATCTCATTTGACGCAATATAAAGCGTCAATTAGGATGTCTACTTTACGTTAGACATTTATTTTAATCAGGAGCAATGGTGAGCAAATCAACAAAAGTCAAAGTACTCTGCCGTACCTGCAAACATCCTACAAATCATGAAATTCTATTTAGAAAAGACTCTTCTGGTGAAAC
>JBAVIP010000033.1:0-28700 GCA_049687015.1 Methylotenera sp.
ACAGCTGCTCACGCACTGTTACCGTTTTGCCAGCCGTATGCGCAGAATCAGAATATGTAAAAAACCAGAACAGAATTGCAGTAACCAACATAAGCACCGCATACACCTGCGGCACCATCGTCCAGCCGTAAGCCACCACAATGAGTGGTGCCACCAGCTTAGTAACGGCAGCACCTGTGTTGCCTGCACCAAAAATACCCATCGCCAGACCTTGACGGTTTTTTGGAAACCAGCGTGCACAGTAGGCAATCCCCACGGTGAATGACCCACCAGCAACGCCCACAAATAACCCAGTAAGTAAGAAGTGCCAATATTCAGTACAACGCGAAATCAAGAAAATCGGAATCACGGTTGAAAGCATCAGGATGAAAAATACGATGCGTCCGCCAAACTTATCAGTCCACATACCAAGCGGCAGACGAATGAGCGAGCCGGTTAGTACTGGCATTGCAATCAGAATGCCAAACTCCGTTTCGTTAAGGCCAAGGGTCTGCTTGATCGGGATACCAATCACGGCAAACATCATCCAAATCATAAAGCACACGGTAAAAGCCAGCGTACTCGCAATAACCACTGACCAAGCTTTATATTGTTGCGCTGCCATCATCCCTCTCCTACATTAATCACATATTGCAAGGTTAGGCTGATGCCGATGTCGCGCCTATTCTCCTGAAGTACAGGATGGAAGATGAAAAAGAACTAGTTCTTTCGGCTAGTATCGGTAAATCCTGTTTGTATGTATAGTGGGCGTGCGACAAAATGTCGCATCCTTGCAAGCCCGACCAAGCATTGCAGGGCAAGGAAGTGCCGAAATGACGGTATGAGAGTGTGCTTGGCGTATTGATTTGGAGATAGACGATGACGAATAAAACAGAAAAACCGACTGACAGCCCACAGAGTATCGAACGTAGGAAATTTTTAAATACGGCTGCAGTGGCAGGTGTCGCAGGCACATTCCTAACGGTAGGAGGATTGGCCGGTTGTAAAAAAGAAGGTGCATCAACCGCTGGTGGAGCGACTGCGCCCGCCGCTGCCGGAAGTACACATGAGGTGGCCCCCGGCGCGCTGGATTCCTATTATGGTTTGTGGAGTGGCGGCCATACTGGCGATGTGCGCGTACTGGGCCTGCCTTCCGGTCGCGAAATACATCGTATTCCGGTGTTCAACCCCGACGCGCTGGTAGGCTGGGGCATCACCAACGAATCTAAAGCCGTGATGGGCACCAAAGCTGACGGTAGCCTGAAATACCATGTAGCCGATACTCACCACGTGCACGCTTCCTACAAAGACGGCACTTACGATGGCAAGTACGCTTGGGTGAATGACAAGATCAACTGCCGTATCGCGCGTATGCGTCTGGATACATTTGAATGCGACAAGATTACTGAAATTCCTAACATTCAGGGTTTCCACGGTATTTTCCCGGACAAGCGCGACCCAGTGGATCAAGCCATCAATTACACCACGCGCGTATTCTGTGGTGCTGAATTCGCAGCGCCACTGCCTAATAATGGCCACGATATGGATGACCCAGAAAAGTACCATGCACTTTTCAGCTGTGTAGATGCTGAAACCATGGAAATGCGCTGGCAGGTGGAGATTCATGGCAATTGCGACCTGACTGCCTCTTCTTATGACGGCAAGCTTGCCGCTACCAACCAGTACAACACTGAAGGCGGTATAAAGTACGTGGATATGATGAGCGCAGAGAAGGATGCCTGCCTGTTCTTCAATATTGCCCGCATCGAGCAGGCAGTGAAGGATGGCAAATTCAAGACCTATGGCGACTCTAAAGTGCCTGTAGTAGATGGCACGCCTGACGCAAATAAAGACCCTAAAACAGCACTGACTGCCTATGTGCCAGTACCTAAGAACCCACATGGCGTCAATGCATCGCCGGATGGTAAGTATTTCATTTGCGCCGGCAAACTGTCCCCGACCGGCACTGTAATCGATCTCAGTTTGGTGCTGAAATGGTTTGATGGCGAAATAAAAAACATCTCCGAAGTCATCGTGGCTGAAGTTGAACTTGGCCTTGGCCCGCTGCACACCGCCTTCGATGGTCGCGGCAACGCCTATACTACATTGTTCCTGGATAGCCAGGTGGTAAAATGGAATCTGGAAAATGCCATTAAGTTCTACAAAGGCGACAAGAATGCCAAGTATGTGGTCGATCGTATCGACGTGCAATACCAGCCGGGCCACCTGAACGCCTCAATGTCAGAAACCAAAGAGGCGGACGGCAAGTGGCTGGCGGTGGGCTGCAAGTTCTCTAAAGATCGCTTCCTACCGGTTGGGCCACTGCACCCGGAGAACGAGCAATTGATTGATATTTCCGGCGACAAGATGGTGCTGGCTTCTGAGCATCCGGTACGCCCCGAGCCGCATGATTTCATTATTGTCAAGCGTGACATCATTAAGCCACGTCAGGTTTATAATTTGGATGAATTCCCGAATGCAGTGAAAGATCCAAAAGAAGCCGGTGTTTTCCGCAACGGCAATAAAGTGACCGTAAAAATTACCAGCATGGCGCCAGCTTTCTCTTTGAGCGACTTCAAGGTTAAAGTGGGTGACGAAGTGACGATTATCCTGACCAATCTGGACAAGGTAGAAGATTTGACCCACGGTTTCGCGATTGAGAAGTACAACATCAACTTTATCGTGAATCCGCAGGAAACCAAGTCAGTGACCTTTAAAGCAGAGAAGCCAGGCGTGTACTGGTGCTACTGCTCGCATTTCTGCCATGCATTGCATCTGGAGATGCGTTCACGGATGTTCGTGGAAGCGTAGTTTGTCGTTGATGGTATCATCCCGGGGGAGGCCTAGCCTCCCCTTTTTACCTTTTAAAAGTTGGTGGTAGCTCTATGCGTATTCTGAATCTTCTGCGTGGTGGAATAAGTGTGCTGATGCTGGTGCTTGCATCGGCTGCATACGGCAATGCCTATGAGGCGCCACTGCCGGTACAGCTTTCCACTGATCCAGATTTATGTGCCTATGTTCCCTGCGGCGATGTCATTGCAGGTGCCGATAGTTTTTCGGAGCGCAAGGGGAAACCCACCTATGTCGAGGCATATCGCAGCAAAAAAGGCGATCATGGCGAGATTGATGACCATGAAGAAAAAAATGGTGACTCTCAAGAAAATGGCAATCATCACGGTGAGGATGACAGGCTTGAGCTGATTGGTTACGTGTTCCTATCCACAGACATTGTGGATATTCCTGCCTATTCCGGCAAGCCTGTGGTCACCCTGATTGGCATGGACACCAAGGGCATTATTACCGGCGCAAAAGTGCTGCGCCATAGCGAGCCGATTCTCCTGCTGGGCATCCCAGAGGGCGAGTTGACCAAGTTCATTAAGCAGTACGTAGGCAAGTTCGTCGGTGATAAGATCGAAATCGGCAAACCACGCGAGGGACAGAGCTATATCGGTCTAGATGCCATCACCGGTGCTACCGTGACGGTGGTTTCACAAAATCAGGTGATGATGCGCTGCGGCGTGCAGATTGCCAGACAGGTGGGTATTCTGAAACCTACCATACGGCCCCAGGCGAAATTTACCGAGCTTGCCAAAACACCAGCCTGGGATGATCTGGTTTCTGAGGGAGGCGTGCAGCGCTTGCTGGTCAAGCGAGAAGATGTCGGACTCGAAGCCACTGGCACCCCTTACCTTGATTTGTGGTTCGGTTATCTGAACCA
This sequence comes from Methylotenera sp., assembly GCA_049687015.1. Lineage (GTDB taxonomy): Bacteria > Pseudomonadota > Gammaproteobacteria > Burkholderiales > Methylophilaceae > Methylotenera_A. The sequence continues at coordinate 3,698 of JBAVIP010000033.1, forward strand.
GCCGACGCTGGGCCGGGCGATTCTCGGTAAAAGCAATTATGAAAGCCTGATGGCGCGTCTCAAGCCAGACGAGCACGCGATTTTTATTATCCGTACGGGCGGCGGCGAATCATTCAAAGGCTCTGGCTTCGTGCGCGGTGGCATCTACGACCGTATCCAGGTGGCTCAGGAAATGGATACCTTCACTTTCCGTGACCTGGATTATCTCAACCTGTATGGCATCGAGGCTGCGGGTGCGCCCACATTCAACGAATCAGCCATCTTCATTATCCGTTCCAAGAGTTTCTCGGCGGCTTATCCGTGGAAACTGGTATTTCTGGCAAACAAGATGGACAAGGCCACAGGTCACAGGACGTTTACCAGCTTTGACGCCGAATCCTGGCTGCCGGCAGCTTATTTGCAAGGTGGTCGTCCCGTCGTCATTATGCCTGATCCAACCTGGCTGCGTATCTGGAAAGACAAGACTCTAGGAATTGTTGCCTTTACGGCCTTGTTGCTGTTAATTGGCACGGTATACGCCAAGCGCGACTGGCTGGTGCGACGCTGCACACGCAAAAATAAACATTGGGTCGATGGCTTCAAGTACTTCGGTTGGGTCGCCAGTATCGGTTTTGTCGGCTTCGCCATGATGGCACAACCCTCCATTACGCAGGTACTGACCTGGTTCCATGCCCTGCTGTTTCAGTGGGAGTGGGAGCTGTTCCTGACTGACCCGTATATTTTCATCTTCTGGTGGTTCATCATTATCACCGTATTCATATGGGGACGCGGCTTGTTCTGTGGCTGGTTGTGCCCATTCGGCTCGTTGTCCGAACTACTTTACAAAGTGGCAGGCTGGGTCGGGCTTAAACGCTTTCAGTTCCTGCTGCCGGAACGCATCCATCGCAAGCTGAAATGGCTGAAATATGCGATTTTCTATGGATTGCTGGCGGTATCGTTCTTCTCCATGGGGCTGGCAGAAAAGCTGGCAGAAGTTGAGCCTTTCAAGACCACATTTCTGGTCGGCATGTTCAATCGCGCCTGGCCTTATACCTTGTTCGTTGCAACTTTGCTCGGTTTGTCTATGTTCACAGAGCGGCCGTTCTGCAAATACCTGTGCCCGCTTGGCGCAGCACTGGCGATTCCTACCACCTTCCGCTGGTTTGGGCTCAAGCGCAAGCCGGCCTGCACTACATGCAGCGCTTGTGCCGCGGGCTGCGGTTCGCTGGCGATTAACCCTAAGGGGGAGATTGATCAGCGCGAATGCATGCTGTGCCTGGATTGCATGGTCATGTATTATGACGAGCATGCCTGTCCGCCACTATCACAGGAGCGCAAGCGCCGGGAGCGCGCTGGGCTGCCGCTGACGCCGGTTGGCGCGGATGGTCACTACATCCCGATCATGCCTTTACCCGCTGAAGAAAAACATTAGGAAACATACGAATGAGCCCCTCTGATCTAGATCCTGAGCTGTTACCTCCTTATGCAGACTCAACCAGTGCCTGGCTGCTGCATGAAACGATAGATCACTTATGGCCATGGAGCCAGCGCGGATTTCAGCATCACAAATGGGTGCTGGCGATAGGTATTGTTCTGGCACTGGCAGTTAGCGTAGTCTGGGTGCTAGCAGGGCTGGGCAAGGTGACTGCCGGTGCGGTGATTGGCTGGTGGGCGGGCTGGAGTGTGTTTGAGGTCGTGATTCGCATGTACTCCAAGCCTTATATCAAAGAAGGCCCCTGGTGGCAGCGTCATTACCGTCCGGCTAGTATCATGGACATGCTGTGCTATGTCTCTTTCAAAAACCTGCTTGTCGGTGCCGTGCTGTTTGTTAGCCTGAAGGCGCTAGGCTTGCTGCAAATGTGAGTCTGATGTTTTTTCATCGCATTAGTATTTTCTTCTTTGTGTGTCTGTGCCTCGCCGCTTTAAGCGTACAAGCCGCCGAGTGGCGTGTCGCGCCCGGGCAGCGCATTGCCGACTCCATCACTCAGGCAGCACCGGGCGACACTGTTCAGATTGAACGTGGAAACTACCAAGAAAACCTGAAGATAGACAAGCCCTTGCATCTGCAAGGCGTTGGACGGCCGACCATTTCCGGCGGACTGCAGGGCGATACCATCCGCGTGACCGCGCCGGATGTAACGATAGAAGGCATTATCATCACCAACTCAGGCGGCGATTTAGGCAAGCAAAACGCTGGTATCTATATTCAGCCCGGCGCACACCGAGCTATCGTGCGTAACTGCGATTTTATCTACAACCTGTTTGGCCTATGGATACAAGGAGCCAATGATGTGAAGGTGGAGCACAATCTCATTACTGGCAAGCGCGATTTCTATTCCAGCCAGCGCGGTAATGGTATTCAGCTCTACAACACCGAGGGTGCCAGAATTATCGGCAACAATATCAGCTTTGTGCGCGATGCCATCTACGTGGATGTCTCACACCATGCACAATTTCGCAATAACCGCCTGCACCACAGCCGCTATGGCACCCATTACATGAACTCTTATAATAACGTGTGGGAGGGTAACGAGACGTATCTCAACCGCGGTGGCTTGGCGCTGATGGAAGTGCGCAATCAGGTAGTGCGTAACAACGTGGCTTGGGGCAATCTGGATCACGGCATTATGCTGCGCACCATTCAGGATTCGGTTATTGAGAACAACATTGTTGCCGGCAACGCGCGTGGATTTTTTATCTATGACGCGGAATACATCACGTTGCGCGGCAACCTGGTGGTGGATAACCAGATAGGTGTACACCTATCGGCCGGCTCAACACGTAATTCTGTTGAGGCCAACGATTTTATCGCCAACCACGAACAGGTCAAGTACGTTGCCTCGCGCGACGAAGCCTGGGGCGTGAAAGAGGGCAACTATTGGAGCAATTATCTAGGCTGGGATCGGGATGGTAACGGCCGTGGCGACATTCCCTACGAAGCCAATGACATGGTGGACAGGCTATCCTGGAAGCACCCAATGATGAAACTGCTGCTTGGCAGCCCGGCAGTACAAAGCTTGCGATTGATCGCCCGGCAATTTCCTTTGTTACGTGCACCTAGCGTGGTGGACTCTGTCCCGCGTACAATGCCGCAACACACAGACTGGAGGCAGTGGCTTGGCAAATATTATCATTGAGGGGCGAGGCGTTTCTCGATACTTCGGCGCGATACGCGCAGTGGATGGGGTCGATCTCGATATTCGTCCTGGCGAACTATTCGGCCTGATTGGACATAATGGCGCTGGGAAAAGTACGTTGTTCAAAATGATGCTGGGCCTGTTGCCATTGAGTAGCGGCGAGATTCGCATTGACGGTGAATCGGTCAGTGGTCGTAATTTCCGCAATGTGCGACGCAAGATCGGTTATTTGCCAGAAAACCTGGCCTTATATGACAATCTAACAGGGTTGGAAACGCTACACTTTTTTGCCAAGCTAAAAGGCGCCGACGTGCAGCAATGTGCAGCAAAGCTGGAGCGCGTTGGCCTTGCCGATGCCGCAAACCGGCGTGTGCGCGAATACTCCAAGGGCATGCGTCAACGTTTGGGCTTTGCGCAGGCTTTGCTGGGAGAGCCGAGCCTGTTGTTTCTGGATGAGCCGACCAATGGCCTCGATCCGGAAGCGATTCGCGAATTTTTCGTGATTTTGCGCGACCTGCAAGCCGAAGGTGTCACCATGATCCTGACCTCACATATTCTCGCCGACATTCAGGAGCGCGTGGATCGGCTGGCCATCATGAAAAACGGCAAAATCCAGAGCTGCGGCAGCGTTCAGGCGCTGCGCGAAACAGTGAACCTGCCATTGATACTGGAAATAGGCGGCACGGTAACAGCTGATCAGGTGGCGCAGATGCTGGACGGCCTGCCTGTCGTTTCGATTGAGGCACGACTTGATCGTCTATGGGTGAAATTGCCGCGCGAAGCCAAGATGCAAGCACTCGCTCGGCTCATGACTATAGGTGACGGGATGCATGACCTGCACGTGCGCGAACCTTCTCTAGAAGATGTATTTTTTGGATTGGTAGAATCATGATTGAATTCGCACAAATCGGCACCATAGCCGGCAAAGAGTTCCGCGATCGCATCCGCAATCGCTGGGTGTTGGCCATTGCTGTGGTGTTTGCCGCATTCGCACTGGTGATTGCCTATTTTGGCGCAGCGCAACAAGGTGCGGTGGGCTTTCGCTCCATCGAAATCACCATTGCTAGCCTAGTCAGCCTAGTCATTTATCTGATTCCGTTAATTGCCTTGATTCTAGGTTTTGATGCTATCGTCGGGGAGCGCGAGCGCGGCTCGCTGGATTTATTGCTGACCATGCCCATCACCCGGCTGGAATTGGTACTGGGCAAATATTTAGGACTATCTGCCGCGCTGGCGCTTTCTACTGTGGCGGGATTCGGCCTGGCTGGCATTGCCATGGCAAATCAGTTAGATCTTTACGCGCTAATGAACTACAGCGGCTTCATATTAAGCTCGGTGTTGCTCGGCATGACCTTCCTCAGCCTGGCGGTGATGATCTCGGTATTTGCCAGCGACCGTGCCGGCGCCTCCGGGTTAGCGATTGCTTTGTGGTTTTTCTTTGTGCTGGTGTTCGACTTGCTGCTGCTTGGCGCGCTAGTGGCAACGGGCGGACACTATGGCGGTGCAATCTTTCCGTATCTGCTATTGCTCAATCCTGCGGATGTATTTCGCGTACTGAATATTTTTAGCCTAGAAGATGTACGTACCCTGTACGGCATGGCGACGGTCTTTCCCGAAGAACTAGCCAATCCATGGTTACTAGGTGGCATCATGCTGCTATGGATTGCAGCACCGCTTTCAATTGCTTTCTGGAGATTTAAACAATGAAACTCATGACAACAACGCTCTTCAATTCACGCCGCACCTGGCTGCTGGCAACCATTCTGCTGGCTGCCTGTAGCCAGCAGACAGCGCAAAGTATTGCGCCGGTTGAAATAACGCGTGAAACCGCATGCAGCCTGGATGGCATGATACTTGCCGACTTTCCTGGCCCCAAAGCGCAGATTCATTTTGCTGCGCAGGCAGAACCTGAATATTTCTGTGACCTGATGGAAATGTTTGATATCTATCTCAAGCCGGAACAAGCACGCAAAGTGGATGCGATTTATGTGCAGGATATGGGACAGGCCCAATGGGAGGAGCCAAAAGGACACTGGATTGACGCAAAAAGTGCCTTTTATGTGGTTGGGTCAAAAAAAATGGGGTCGATGGGGCCAACATTTGGTTCATTTGCTAAAGAGGATGATGCCAAAGAATTTGCCAGCGCTAATGGTGGCAAAGTGTATAAATTTGGTGAAATCACGCCGGACATGGCCGCGCTCGATGGCGGCGCTCTGCACGATCAGCACATGTAGCACTTCCAAAATCCTGTCAGCAGCGCTTAAGTTGTTTTTTCCACCAGGCCATGCTCCACAGCATAGACTGCAGCCTGCACACGGCTGACTATATTGAGTTTACGCAGGATGCCCTGCACGTGGATTTTGACGGTGGACTCAGCTAAATCCAGTGAACGTGCGATTTCCTTGTTGCTGGCGCCACGCGCTAGCATGACAATGATTTCGCGTTCACGCGGAGAGAGTTTCCCCGGGCTGATTTCTGCAGCCACCGCCTCTTTCTGCGGTGCGCGCATGGCATCAGCCAGCTTGCCAGCCATTTGCGACGACATCACGGATTCCCCATTTGCAGCGCGGCGAATGGAATCCAGCAGAAAGTCCGTCTCGATGTTTTTTAGCAGGTAGCCGCGCGCACCTGCCCGCAGCGCGTCGATCAAATCCTCAGCGTCTTCAGAAACAGTGAGCATAATGACCTGAGTCTGCGGCGCTTCTTCCCGCAATAGCGGAATCGCTTCCAGCCCGCTGGTGCCTGGCATGTGCAAATCCAACAGCACCACGTCTGGCTTGAGCTGTTTGGCACGCTTAACACCTTCCAGTCCGTCACCCGCCTCACCTACTACTTCAAAGCCTTCCTGGCGCTGCAGCAACAGCTTGATGCCACTACGAAACAAGGTGTGGTCGTCAACAATCAGGACACGAATCGGCTTCATATGGTCTGTTTTTCCTGCATATTTTCAGCAGGAAGTATAAGGCAAATATGTGTCCCCTTGTTAGGTTCGGAGTCAAAAGAAAGCTCCGCGCCAATGCGGTGGGCGCGCTCCCGCATGATGCGCAAGCCGACATGACTGTCGCCTGCATCATGCGACGCATCAAAACCAACGCCATTGTCCTGTATGTCGATCACGCATTGGTCAGCGCAACCCAGCTTCACTTCCACGCGACTGGCTTTTGCATGTTTACGCACATTAGAAAGTGACTCCTGCACGATGTGCATAATCTGCAGCACTTGTACAGGCTGTAGTTCAGGTGCGCTGCCTTGAGCAGCGAAAACCGCCTCGATCCCCGTTTGCCCTTCAAATTTCTCCAACGCGCTGCGAACAGCAGTTTCCAGATCCGTGCTGCAATGCGGGTACGGAAATGCACCAGCAATTCCCGCACATCATCGTAGCTTTCCTGAACGCCCTCGCGGATCTGCGCCAGTCCCTTTAGCGCCTCGGCGGTATGGTTGTTTTGCAGATCCTCTTGCAGTAATTGCACCTGAATATTAAGAAAGGCCAGCGACTGCGCAATACTATCGTGCAACTCCTGCGCCAGCAGATTCCGTTCTTCTGAAATCGCTACTTCTTTGTCCAGTGCCGCCAATTCCTTATTTTTGCTTTCAATGCTGCGTGTTTTCTCATCTACCCGCTGCTCCAGTGTGGCATAAATATCCTGCAACTGGTCGGCCATGCGGTTAAATCCGCTCGCCAATTCTCCAAGCTCATCGTTGCTGGTGACTGACAAACGCACATTAAAATCTGCTGCTGCCATGCGCTGAATACCTTCACGCAACCTTGCTACTGGCCTGACTACCATGTGTGAGAACAAATAAACCAGCAAAATTGTTCCCACAAGCGCCAGGCTCACCAAAGCAATCTGCAAAAAGCGCAGTAAAGTAGTAGCGCGTGCATTACTTTGCTCCACCATAGTCACCAATTCATTAATGCCGGCAACAAACTGCTCGAGCATAGGCCGATACTTCGCCAGCTGGGCTTGCTGCTCAGCTGGGTTAGAGGTACTGAGAATCAGTATAATATGAGGATTAATGCTGGTCTGCCATGACTGGCGCAGTTGAATCATCTGCGTTTTAACATCAGCATCCTTGGGTAGGAATAGCGGCCGTTGAGGATCACCCTGCTCCAATTCAGTCATGGTTTTCTCAAACAAAGCTATTTCATGCTCAATATCGCGACGCAGTTGTGCTGTAGGCTGCTTAACCTGCAACTCTAGCAAATACGCAATACGATAAGAACGCATACGCTCACGCCCAGCATCATTAATGGCTGCGGCACCACCTTCCAATCGCCATGACACCAACAATGTAGAGCCAATCGCAACCAAAGCAACCAGAAAATAAAATACTAGCAGCCCAATGATTTTGTCACGAATTTTTAACCCGATCATAGACAATAGACTCCTATTCAATAATCAGAACTTTTTACTATATCATGCGCAGAAATCCAAAATTCAGGTTTAACAAAGCATATTGATTCAAATCAAAAGCCCCCCACAGACTATTTGAAGAATTCATGTATCACCTAAAAGAACAGGCAACTCTTATTTATTCATCATCTTAGGTGTATAAAGAAACCTGTTCACCAAGCCACGGCAAAATTGGATGGACAATAATAGCAAGCCTTTCCTGATAGTATATAATCATCGCAATACAACGAAGCAGAGCCTGCCGAATGAGTGTGGAAAGACAAAACATACTTGTCGTTAATGACGATACAGAAAAACTTAAAATTTTATGTAGCTTGCTTGACGCAGCAGGTTATAAAGCGCTACCTGCAAAAAATGGGGGCGGCGCATTGGCACAGCTAGCTATCAGCCGCCCAGACCTAGTTGTTAGCGAGTTGCGTTTGCCTGATATGGATGGCCTAAGTTTATTTGATGCCATTCATCACACCAACTCATCACTACCAATGATTATCGTAACCGCGCACGGCTCTATCCCTCAGGCGGTTGCTGCCACGCAGCGTGGAGTATTTGATTTTCTGACTGAACCTGTTGATAGCACACTGCTATTAAGCCGAGTAAAAGCAGCCCTAAGCACCACTTCTAGCAGCAACCAAAGCACAGGCAGTGGTAACGAAAACGCCTGGCGCGAGGGAATTTACTCTCGCAGCCCACAGATGGAAAACTTGATTAACCTAGCAAGGCAAATGGCCGCATCAGATGCCAGTATTTTAATTCAAGGTGAAAGTGGCACAGGCAAAGAGCTGTTAGCACATGCTATTCACCAGGTAAGTCCACGCAGTGCTAAGCCATTTGTTGCCATCAATTGCGGCGCCATGCCCGAAAATCTGCTTGAATCTGAATTATTTGGTCACAGCAAAGGCGCATTTACTGGCGCCGTGAGCGAGCATAAAGGCTTATTTCAAAGCGCAGAAGGCGGCACCATACTGTTAGATGAAATTGGTGATATGCCGCTAGCATTGCAAGTTAAGTTATTACGTGTGTTGCAAGAGCGCGTGGTACGGCCTGTTGGCTCAAGCGTTAACATTCCCATTAATGTACGTGTAATTTCTGCTACGCACCGCAATCTTGTAGAAGAAATGAAGGCAGGTCGTTTCCGCGAAGACCTGTTTTACCGTATTAACGTGGTCGGGCTGAATATTCCTTCGCTGGCAGAAAGACGGGAAGATATCGCGCTGATTGCCAATAATCTGCTGCAAGCTTTGTGCAAAAAATACAATAAAAAAATGACTGGTTTTGCCCCAGAAGCCATGCAAATGCTCATAGCGGCACCTTGGCCGGGCAATGTGCGCCAGTTGCAAAATATTGTTGAGCAAACCCTTGTGCTGGCAACCACACCAATCGTGCCAGCAACATTAGTACAAAAAGCGCTGCACGATAACATCAGCACCATTGTGCCGCTTGAACTTTCACGCAAAAATTTTGAGCGTGATTATTTAATCAATCTGCTAAAAGCAACCAATGGCAATATTGCAGAAGCCGCAAATTTGGCGCAACGTCATCGCACCGAGTTTTACAAATTGCTTGAAAAACATCAACTTACAGCCGCCATGTTTAAAGATTATAAATCACCAGTATAATTCCAGAATAATTGTAGTCAAATAACTACAGGATTTAATCAATCAATTCAAATAGTTAGCTGTTTTGGCAAAAAAAGTGTAGTCAAATGACTACACTTTTATGAGTTAGCATCTGTCATTTCTAGATTCAACCACATAGCGTATAGCCCAACTTGTTGATTTTATTTAATTAATTATAGTTGGTATAAAGCTTGCTGATCGTTAGTTAAATTTTACTATTTATCAGGATTACGACATGGCAATTACTCATGATACATCTATACATTCCGACCATATTTCTCGCTCGCAGGATGGCTCAATACTTCAAGTTTCAGCAACTAACGCTGCATCGTTTGAAGCAAAAGAGAAGATGGTTAAATTTATAACACTTTTACAGAATCACCCAGAGTTAGCTGGACATTTTCATCGAGCATCCGATATAAACAATGCACTTGATCAAGAGGTGACAAGGGCTTACGAAATGTCTGCTGGACACATTCATCCCGAGAGAAAAATAACAGAATCCGAGTTGGTCAACTATTTGGTTGATAAAAAAGCTAATCCAAGAGTAATAGATAGGCTGGCAACCGCTTATATTCTAGAATTTAAGCTCAGAGAGGATGATAAACATAATTTTGGATTTACTCATGAAGAAGCTGGCAAAGATGCACAGGGACGCGTTGCAGAGATACTGTCTCATGGCGAAACTGTATCTCCCACGCTTAATGAAGTAATACGCCCGAGTGCGGATCAAAAGAACAGCATGATAAATTATCTGAAAGAAAACGCTGAGAAACATACTCCTGACCCTGATCCGCTAGACACTTATAAACAAGATCTAAAACATGAGTCTGATTTTTCGCGTTAACATAGAAGTTGTTTATTCTGGCTAACTTTTAAACGTTGCTTTTGTAGCGTTTAAACGCCGAGGAGGATCATAGTAATGAGCAATCGCCCAACCGATTTGGCACCAGAAAATAATGTAATTACAGATGAATTAGTTGAAGAAAAGATAATCGCCACTTCTGAGGCAGAGATTGGTGCTGATGACGAATCAGCTGTAGTAGATGACGTCGTTAAACTGGATTCTTTTGGTAGACCAATCCCCAATACTAATAAGAGAAAAGTGGCAGGTACGCACCACAAGATTAACCATGAAAAAGTGGGTCTTCACGCAAAAGCTATATCAGTAAGCAATCAAGGTGGCGGTGGGGGACATGGTCAAGATGATCATGAACATCACCATACCGATTCACACCATGACCATCATGGCTATAGCCAAATTGATCCTCTCGCAGTGGCCGCAGAACAAGCGCTAATTGGGCCACAGCATAATTTATCCGAAGAAAAGAATGGGGTACTGTCGGAGATATTGGCACGCATACATATTGTAGAAGAGCCAGAACAGGATATTGCACAAGAAAAAAATAACACTCCTACCAGCCGTACAACCATCAACCCCTTAGCCATAAATCCTGCGACTGAAACAATAGAAAAAGAATTATAACGGGCCTAAACCCAGCATATTTTCAAAAAAAGTATGTCTTGTATATGAGACGACTTGCCTAGTATTTGTAGTCAAATGACTACATAATTTAACCAACAAAATCAAACACTTAACCTTGTAATCAGAAAAACTGTAGTCAAATGACTACAAATGAAATAGCTATTTTTCCGCATAAATTTTACAACCTATTGTTTTTATTGAATAATTTTAGTTGGCACGGCAGTTGCTATTACAATCTTGTAACAGCTTAAATACAATAGGAGAGAAGAAAATGAGTGAATTAAACAACAATGACTATGCTAAATATTTCCAGGACAATGTAGGGAATTTGGCATCACGCCGCCAAATGGTAAAAGATAAACCAGAACTTGAAAATGCAGCGGCAGTTTACGAAAAAGATGAAAAAGCATATGCGAAAGATGGCTTAAGTCCATCCGAAAAATTGGTTTTAGAGTCGATTTCTGGAATTTTAGCTCATCACATAAAAGAACATGGGGGAGGTTATTACGGACCAGAGGCCAAGAATGCGCTACTCGCTGCGACATTTATCGAAAATATTAAGCCACAAGTAAGAGATCAGGTAGAACCTACGGCAGAGGAAATAGCCGTACGTAAGCAAATGATCAAAGACACTCCAGCACTAGCTACACCTTTGAATCGTTATGAATCTATCGAATCATTATTAAGTACACCTTCTGCAACTGATCATAAAAGTGGTTTAAATAAAGATGATGTTGAAGTGTTAAAACATTCAGTTATAAATATCAGTGGCTTTATTCGCTCAAATGAATACGGTGCTTCTACTGAAAAATCAAAACATGTGGCTGTAGAAGCTGTTTTAGAGCGGTAAAGAGATTAATGGTCAGCATAATCGCGACACAATGAAAACTGACTCATTAAATAATAGGCAATAGGGGGAATAAAATGGCACAGATCGATAACAAATCAGCAGAGCAAGCTAAGCGGGATGTTCAATTTTTAAAAGAACATCCTGTAGAAGGTGCTGCCGTGCTTACCGGGGCTACGTTGACTGGGGCAGCGAATGCAGTCAAGAATGCAAAGGATGAAGCTGTAGCGTTTGCTGACAAATTGACTGTGCCTGGGGACATGAACATTAAGAACGCTCCCCACCCTGCTGACGCCATTAAGGCTGGTATGGCGCATTTAACCTCACCTGGAGACATGAATCTCGACCACTCCCCTCATCCTGTAGATAACAAGCTAGCAGCGGCTAGTAAAAAACTTGAGAAAATTAAAACAGCAGGGCCTATTCAGGGCGCTTTGATGGGAGCCGAGATGGTGACCGCAGGAATCATCGACAATTTAAACCCCGGCAAAAAAATTAAAGTGGCTGGAGATGTTTTGGAAGAAGCGGCTGATGCTTCTAAAGCGATAAAAGTAACAGAAAAAGCGCGCCATGTTGAAGGTGAGTTGGTTGATGCTGCCGACATCTCAAATGGCAAGGGATTAGCCGTGCCTACCAACATTGTAGAATCGAATAACCCCCTTATAAAAGCTAAAAACAAAATACTGGACACTGTCGAAAAGGTACCTATGTTTGGCGAAGTACTTGCGCCAGACTTAGGACAACGAATCATCAATCAAGCACATAAAGAAAATCACAGTCTTTTAGGTGCCATGGACGAAAAGCACAGAATAGGCGGCGACGTGGACGCATATTACGCGCAACTAGATGACAAGCTAGAACGCGCTAAGGTATTGGCTAAAATGGCTTCTGAGAATCCAGAACAAGCCCGAATATTAAATCGCAGTTATTCTAATAAGCAAATTAGTGAGCTAATCAACAATACAAACAACGAGCAACTAGGGCTGCCGCACAACCCAAACTCTGTGCCTAAATTACCTTCACCAGAAGAACAAGTAAGTATCAACGCCCAATTAGAAAAATTAGAGGCTGGGAAAAAAGCTTTAGCTGATGAATTAGCCCTTCAGGATTCACTCCCATTTGTACAAAGAATGCTGCGTAAGGCTTATATGAACAATATTGACACTACTGGAAAGTGGACTGGCCCTCAAATGTATGGCGATACTAAAATGCTTGATCTACGCATGAATGCTACCGACAGTGGGAGCGAAAAAAGAATGCTCGTGCTTCAGAAAAATGTTCGAGGAATAGTGCAATTGGGTGCATTTGTGGGTGTGCCAGTCTTAGCAGTAACCCATGATTGGCGCAGTAATGAAGAAAAAAATCATGCCCTGGCCGAAAGCTTTCTGCATGGGGTTAAAACTAGCCCGTTTGAGTTAAAGTATACTGCGATTACCCATAAAGAGTTAAAAAATGCGGTTGATCAATACAATGTAGTCATCAATCAATTGGCTAAAGGCGGCAATTTAAGCGAGCAGGACAATCATGCCCTAAATATGGTGGCCATAAAATTCGCCAAACAAATTGAAGAGCAAGGACCAGAGTCCTTTGGCGCCGTAACCAAAGGCAATGAGCAGCTTCAGAATGCTGAGCATGTGGTCACCCCTAAGTAGATGATATGGATATTCATCGTGAACAAACTGCCAAAATGAGAAATGTCTTAAAGCATTGGCAAAGCTAGTGATAACATTAATGCTGCATAGAAACTCGACAATAAGTAAATTATTAAGTAATTAGGAAATCAACATGAGCGAACAAACAACTGATGCAATTGAAAAATTCTTAACAGGCCAAACCCTATTACCCTCTGAGCCTTTAACCAAGACAGTTATTGCTGGCAATGAAGTCGAGCAAAAGTCAGGTGTAGTGGCTGATGGGGAGGATCGCTTGTTTGAGCAGCTTTCTGATGAGGACTATAAAACGCTATCAAAAGACTATCTTAAAGCAGCGAACGAAGGCACTACTAAACAATTAGTAGAAACACTGACTGCAAGGATCAAGGAAGGCACTGCCCCAAATGAATTGCTAAGTAAATTACTTGACGCACACATTGTAGAACAGAAAATGGCAGCAAATAACAGAGAAAGCGTCAATGAAGGTGGCCCGCACTTCTCTGATACAAGAATCCGAAGCACTGTTGCTGAGTTGCTAACTGGTAATGGTATTCCTGATTTTTCATATGAAATGAGAAATGGCGCATTCAAGGAAATCATGTCCAGCAAGGAGGCGCTTACTTCAAACAGTCATGATCATATAGAACACAATGAACATCAGCGCTGATATTAAAAAAGAAGTTGTGTTAACAGCTTTTAATCGACCTGCTTAGACATCCACAGGGCAAACTTAACTAAGTAATGAGGAAATAACCATGAGCGGACAAAATACAGAAAATACTCCTTCAGGTGCTGTTGATGAACCTGCTACCAGTAAGCCAGATGAATCCTCCAGCACAGTGATCCTTATGGATCATGGAAAAATATTGACCCCAGCGGATCTTGGTGCTGCAACTTACAACCTAAAAGAGCACTCTTCAATAGAGCCATTGTTTGCTGATCGAGGCCCTGACGCAACGGGAATTCCCGATATAAAAAATGATTTAGCCGGACTGCGAATTCATAATCCTGATGGCAGCCAAATCACCATTAGTATGGATGAATACAAAGGCCACAGCATCTCTGAGAACATTATTAACGAGCTTCAATATCAAGCGGCCAGTGTAAAAGAGAAATTGAATGGCGGTGAATACAACTATCCGGAAGAGCATGAGGCCAGACGAAAAGATGGTGAGCTTGCTTCAACTGAAGATTTGCGAAGCGAATTACTCGAAGCATACAAACGAATAGCGGCTACGGATGCCGGCACTGCTACTTTTACTCAAAATGCCCAATATTTTAATGAAGCCTCATGGACGAGCCCAAAGGAATCTGAAGCATCACCATCTCAAGGAATGTTGGGTGGAAACATGCGCTACAAAACGCCCGAAGAACAAGACGACATCATTTATAGGCAGCATGAACTTCTACAGCAAGTGCATATAAAACAGAAAACGCAGGAGCAATCATTACCGCACTCAAAAACATCTGCTACCGATGTTAATGCACAAAACAAAACGGTAGAAGACCAAAATCAGGTGACTTACAACCAAAAAACAACGTTAAAAGAAGAAATTTCAAACCGACCGCCTCATGAACAAGAGCAGATTTTAGCGCTTGTATTAGAAAAATATAGCTACATAAAAGATCTCTCTATGACACAAACTGACCAGAAAAATGCACCGGGTCAAATGGTGTAAGTAACTGATTAATCTATACCATAACCCACTTTTTTATGGCTAACAATACAGCCAGGTGCAGTGGGTAATAAATATAAAATGCCAAACGCAATCTTGGCATTTTATAGTCAACTTTAGTCGCCATAAATATAACGGGCAATGCTACCAAAGCCCATAAATTATCATTAGCGAAATATAAGCCGGTTATGCTGCCAATCCATAACAATAAGCGCCATACACATGGTTTTTTGCAGTAATACCATCCGGCCAAACAATACCCTAAGCCAAACCATATGTAATCAACAAATATACCGCCTAATATAAACAGTGCTATGGCGAGCAGTTCGCAGTAAAAGCCACCTTTTTCTATTAAATAAATAATGCCTGTTGCTAACATTAGCGTAAACAATATGTTTAGCAGGAACCAGCTTGGCTTTTCAAATGCAATACAATAAAAGGGGGTGGCAATTAAGCCAAAAAAAGCCATGCGTGCCATTGCCCGCATGTGAATTCCTTTTTGTAACGTGTATGGTCTAGCCAGATTGTAGGCCAGCACCAAGCCAAATAGTGGCATTGCAATGCGCCCAAACTCTGATATTACTGGCAATTGCAATTTAAAAAGTATATGGTTGAAGTGATCGCACGTCATGGCCACTAGTGCTAACCACTTAAGTGACTCGAGTGCTCCATCAGAAATGACTAAATCTGGTAGCCTAGAGCTTAGTCCCAATGAACGCAGTCTCAAGCCCGCGCTCTGCATCGCCTCATTCATAGATAATTATTTGTTGCCTAGGCTATTACGTAACTAACTCAATTGTCACTCGCCGATTAAGTGCTCTGCCTTCTTTTAAAAAAGATGGTGCAATAAAATTGCCAGCAGATGAGGACGAAACCTCTATCTTATTGGCAGGAACGCCATGGGCGATTAAATAACTTCTTACCGCCAGCGCCCTGCTTCGTGCAATTTTTGCATTAATTTTGTCTGCCACGTTTGAATCTGTCCTGCCAAATAAGTTAATTTTATTAGCTTCCCGAGCAGCGGGAATTAAAATGCTAGTCAATTCAGCCCCTGGCATCAGGGTTGATTTGCCAAGCGCAAAATGAACATGCACCACCGCTGTTTCTAACGCCATCTTAGACTCTATGAAGTCCAGTCTTGAATGGATATCCGAAAGCTCACTGCCCGTATATTTTGAATTTTGACTTGCGCGATCTAGCAATTCACGTTGCTGCGCCAATTGGTTCTTCATCACCGTAAAAATTGGCGCGTTCATTTTAACCGCGTGTGCCTCGACCGCTGTAGGTGCATCTTGTGCAGTTAAGACTTCTGCCTCCAAAGGCATATTGCTATTGGCTCCAAGCTCTATAGGTTCAGTTTCAATGCTCTGAATTGGTAACTGAATTCGCTCAAATTTTACTGAACGGCCATTTCCTGACACTGTGAACGATTCCAGCACACGATCCAGCACGTAATAGCCATCTTGTTGCGTATAACTTACCACTTGTCCTTGATCATCTACAATAGTGCTAGTTAGCGATATGCCTTTGCGAACTTTGATCATGGTATTTTCACCATGAACAAAAGGTTGAATCCCTGCTGCATCGCCAATAGCCGCGTAGTCTCGCGTTACCCGGTGCATCAGACCAGCGGGCGCTGACATACTGCCGGAATGTGCACATGCAGCTAAAAACACTGCGCTAAGTATGTAAAAATGATGTACAAATTTCAAGGTATTCCCCTAATTTTCACAGTAAATCTGCCGTACCAAATTATTTATTCCAGCCATTATAAATCACATTAGACTAAACCGGTTTATGATCCTGCTCAACGTTTACTTCGGCAATGGCAACTTTAATCTCGACGGGTTTCAATGTGCCGTTTGCTTGATTTATCGCAATAATCTCATCGACACGTGCTTTTAAACCTAGCAACTGCGACGGGGTTGCGCCTTCTTTGGCAAACTCTTCTGAATGCCTTGCTAAAACAGCCTCTGATGCCATCGCGTTAACTTTCAGATTCTCAACGGAGTGCTGATCAAGCATGCTCGCGGGCTTTGTAATATCCGCATTTTTTTCTTTATTTGGTTGCGGTGTCGCCAACTCAGCCGGCACAGGCCTGCCGCTTATTTTCATCACATGGATAAGTGAGGCACGGTCTTGCTCTGAAACTTCCGGGTACCCGTTTTTACCTGCATGCAATATTTCGCCTTCGCTATATCTAGCCGCGTCTCTTTTTTTGTATTCTGGGTCAACCGATAACATTGCCGGATTTTCGATATCTTTTACGATGTGTGACTCATTTATCGCATAGTTGTAAGCATTTTTTTCTTCAGGCCCGGTTTGAATAGGGGTGTTACTATGACTATTTTTTTCAAGGAAATCATTATAAATTTTTTGAATGGCGGCATAATGCCCCAACTCGTGTATCAGCATCTGCTCCGGTGTAGCAATCCCATGCTCACCGCGGCCACCTTCAACAGGGTATTTCCCCCAAACGTGAGGATTAAAACTCATTTCTGGCG
Organism: Methylotenera sp.; assembly: GCA_049687015.1. Lineage (GTDB taxonomy): Bacteria > Pseudomonadota > Gammaproteobacteria > Burkholderiales > Methylophilaceae > Methylotenera_A. Next base: position 21,010 of record JBAVIP010000033.1, read on the forward strand.
CCGTACCTGTGTATTCCGTTAATCCTGCTGATCCAAGAGATTTTCTTTCGCCAACCATTGGCGTGCCGATAGGTGGCGTTTCGGGATTCTGATTCCCTTCCAGGTCTTTGATATTAATTGACACACCACTCAAAGCTTTGAGTTGATTTCTTAATTCATCCGCACCTGCAGTGCTCGCCATTTTAGAAACATTACTTAAGATTTTATTAAATTCAGCGATATCCCCCAAGCCTTGATGGCTTGGCATGTCTATCATAGGCGGCTTGCCAAGGGCTTTTTCATCCCAATCTGGCCACGCGTATTGTTCACCTAAAAAGCTTCTTTTTAAGTTCCCGCCTATATGCGTCAACAAGTCGCCAAGGCCTGTAAATTGACTTCCGGGTTGATAGCTTTCACCGCTGGTTTTATTTTCTTCAGCCATTAATTTTTCTCCATTTATTTATGATTATCTTACGACTAAGCGCAAAACACAGTTGGGTCTGGGTCGCTCATTTTAACTTTGTCAAACCGTTACATCTTCACTTTGGTTTACCGCAACATCAACATTCTGCTTAATCTCTGGTACGGGCGGCAAATTACCTTGCTCGATATTCGCAGCCATTTTCATGTCAAATTGTGTCAACAGTGTTTGTTGCGCTTCAATCGGTCTGTCAGCAATGCCCTTAAGCATCATTTCCCTCAAGGTGATTGCACTCAACAAGTCTGGATATTTTTTAATGGCTTTTTCTGGAGGATCTTCCAGGTAAACCCGCGCTTTTTCTTGATTTTCTTCTTTTATCTCTTTTGCAAGCTGCCCGTTATAGAGTTTAAATTCCTTAAGCTGACTACCCACCTGCTCTTTCTCCTGCGCGGGGTGCGCTACTCTATCTAACAGTCTTTTTGTTTGGCTTTCTGCACCTGGTTCAAAATAACCATACACATCCCACTGCCCGCGTGTCTTATGCTCACTAAACGGGCTTTGCACTTGCTCTCTTGTTAAGCCGCTTTCGTTATAAGCTACCAGTTTTGTATCAGGTGCAAAACGGCGGCTTGGGTCAACATCTGCAATATTCAGTCCTGATTTTTGCAAATATTCGGTCGCAGCACCCAGGTATAAATCACCTAAGCCATCGTGCTTGTAACCCCCGCCAATATTACAATGGTTGCCTGTGGCGCTAAATACATTCAGGCCTTTCTGACCCGCATAATCCACGCCTTTAAACATATAGCGATATTCGTTTTCGGCGCGAATGATTGCAATGTTTTTCACATTCGGCGCAAAGGCTACATTACCATCCTGCCCCGTGGTCACTGGCTCAAAAATCACCCCTGCAGAAACGCCGACTTGCCCTGGTGGAATCAGCTGCTCTTTGGTTTTAGGGTCTATCAAACCATTTTTATACAGCAAGTGCGTAAACACGGCTGCTGTGCCACCGCCACGGCTGAATGAAGTAATCGCCGTGGTGACATCGCCGTTTGGGTGATCTTTTAGCCAATCTGAAGCTTGTCGAGCAAATTTGCCATAGGCCTCTTCTGCGGTGCGGATGGCTTCCTCTGTCACTTGGCCAGGAAACCAAGCCGAAGCTACCTGCGCCCCTTTCGTGCCATGCCCTTCAAAGTACTCTGTTTTAAGATTACCATCTGGATTTTCTTTTGCAGCTTTAACTGCTTGCTTATATAACTGCGCCACATTAGTGTCTTCCGGGTTACCAGAAAGCTCTACATCACCCATATCGTTACGTGTACCATCAAACGCCGCAAAAAACACGAATTGCTCTTTTTTAATCGCACCCACATCCGCCGCTTCAGCAATGGCTTTCGCTTGACCTAAAGCGCGCAAGGTTTGTGATTCACTCAGTTCACCTGCGATTTGCGGATTGATTTTTTCGAAATGTGCCATGATGCTTATCCTTTAGTTTTCTGGATACAACAGCAACATCTTTAAATCATCATAAGCACGCGGACCTTGGGGCGGTTCGTTAGCAGCGCGCTTTTCCGGCGTAATCACGTACACATAAAGCTGCCCTTGCTTAAATGACGCAAAAAACCGATGGTTTCGACTAAAATCCTTGGGTAGTTTTTTCTGCAAATCAAGTGTGACTTCATGCACTTTTCCAGTGGTTTTATCTAACCACTTGACATAGAAAATCTTTAAATCTTTGCGGGTGATGCCAAGGTTGCCATGACTAATACCTTGCATACATTCACCTCGTGCCTTGTATTCTGGCGGATTTTTAATTGCATACCCTGTAGGATTGCCATAAAGAAAATCTAGAATTTGAACACGTTCTACTCCTGCCTTTTTATCAAACTCGCCCTTGTCTAGCTCGAATGCATGGTCTATTTCTTCGTCACCAGCACTTATACCACCACCGCCTGTGGCACAAGCATTTAGCGTTATCATAAAAGCTCCCAGCAATACCAATTTAAATAAATTTTTCATAGTCATTCCTTTTTTATTAGCCACATATTAGCACTGCTACCAGTTAGCTAAAATGTCATTTCAATTGTGTAACTGTGCATTCCTGCAGCGAGGTAGTTAGGTTGTCGGCGAGCGTAGTGAGTTGCTTTTCCATAATTTTTTGTTTTTCTAAATTAGCACCATCAGGCACATACTGCAAAATAGCAACCTCAAAACGATCACCACCTCGAGCAAACAGCCGATGAATTGACATCGATTTAATGGCTGACCCCGGCGTATTAAAGAACGCACGATCTAATGGAAAAGGCCCATTTTCGCTGCCTGGAGCCATATTGTTAATGCGCAAACCTATGGTTGGGCCAAAAGCCGTATTAAATTGGGTTACATGAGTATCTACGCCCGTCTCTGATTCAACTCTTTTTTCATTTTTGACCATACGAGCAATTTCTTCATCCACAGAGCGGCCTTTTGGAATTGTTGAGACCATGATTGCCGCTCTAATTAATTCAGGATAATCTACGCTAGCTAAATTTATTGAGTTCTGATTAAACATAACACTCTGTAACTCAAGAGAATCTTCTGATACTGGGAAAAAAGCGCAATATACCTTTTGAAACTGATGCTTGCCATCCCACTTGCCTGCGGGCCAAGTCATTGTCGTTGCCTTGCCAGTTTGTTGGAATGTTGGCACTGACCCAGACTCTGCCCAAGTGGCAGATGTTGAAATTGAGAATGTAATAGCGAATAACCATAATACTTTTTTCATTTTTATTTTCCTTTGTTTAATCAGTCACATACTATCACTTTGCACCTGCCGTTAAGCGCTTAAATGGTTTAACTCACCATTCTCAATTTCAATTTTAATTTTAATTTTAAGGTTAGCCAAATGCACGCCTAAGTTATAGGCAATCTGGTTACTTACAATGTCGCCAGCCTTGGTCTCTGTGACGGCGGCGGTCTCTTTCACAAATTTACTTTCTTTACCATTTATAGACTCAATCGTCGGTGCTGGATAGCCTTTACCCTTAAGCCTTTCTGGAATTAAGCCGCCTCTTAACTCACCCAAGGTCGGCGTATCATTTTCATCAAATTTAATCGCATCTTCCGCAAAAAACCGCGCTTTCATCACATTGTTTATGCTTGGCGGCTTGGTTGCGAACTTACCATTCTCATACATTGCTTCTAAAGGCCATTTCTGTATATCTTTTGATGCCATTGCAAGCTGCTGTAACAGCATCTCAGCAGCTCTAAAATCCTGCTTATTTCCATTTTCGTCTATATATTGTTTCGGGCGGCCTTCGTAGCCAATTTGGCTAGACTCAGTTAGATTATCCAGATTGCCAACAAGCACAACTGGCTTTTCGGAGTTAATTTTGGTGTTCCCATGCACTGTGTAATCATAAATACCTGGGATATAGACAATTCCAAACCTATTTGCATCTGGATTCTGTAGCGAAAAATGTTTTGCTCCACTCTCCGCTATACTGGCCATCAGCGTGGTAAATGCTGGAATATTTTCCGCTAGAAATTGCGCATTTTCGAGCACTTTTTGCCTTAAGGCTTTGTTCGATTCTGTGCTCGCATTTACTCTGGAATACTGTGATAAATCAAAAACCAGGCTGCTCCCATCAGGCTGATTATCGCTGGGTGGATTCACAATCACAAAAGCCTGCAATAAACCATTTTTATCAACTACACTCGCAATCGTTGAATGATCGTTTAATTTACGCATTGGTGCAGAAGTTGCCATTGATGATGTTCTCTCGATATTTAAAGCTTGATTAAGTGAAGCTTACAACCAACCTTAGCTAAACTGAGGATCGTCTGACAGCTGCTGCTGATTAGTTTGTTGTGCTTTAATTTCATCAATTCGAGCCAGGACTGTTTCTCGAGATTTTTCGTGATTTAAAAAATTCACATAATGATTAGGATCTACCTGAGTTATCGCTAATTGATTATCGCCACTGGATTCAATCGCTGAGTTTTTAATTTTGTATGGATATTGCTTCAACACATCGCCCAATTTGTTATTCTGCATCATCTCTCTAGCTTCTGCAGCGGCGGCTGCGCCATATTGCTTTCCAACCTCCAACTCCATGTGATCCTGAGGTCCAAGCGCTTTCCCTTGTCTTTCTGCATCTATCAACGAATTCAGTCTATCCTGATTAGCTTTTTTTATTGCTTGCTCAGCAAGCTCAGATTCATTCAATTTTGTTAATGATGGTTGATTGCTTTCAAGGGCAACCGTTTCCTTTGGCTTATCGGCTTGTTGAATACCCTTGTTTTTTTGTTGATAGGTTAATAATTCTACTTTCACTTCGCCCATGTCAAAATGCTCAGACATAGTGCCATTCCATGTTAAATCTTTGATAATTGGATTCTTGTCGCTAGCGTCTCCGCCATTTTCAACCGCATCTTTCCTTACATACTCTTTCTTGAAATTAACTAAAGCCTCTGTGTACTCTTTATACATTTCGGCTTGTTCAGCCGCTTCTGGCCTAAGATTTACGCTGTCACTACTCCATTTTTTATCTAGTGGTAAATGATTTCTAGCTCTGGCTGCCTGTTGTGCAGCCTCTTCAAACTGATCCGCCCCTTTATCTAACAATTCAAGCGCCTGCTTTGCGTGTCCGTCGACACGACCCATTGCCACTATAATTTCCGTGGCCAACTTCGTATCTGCTTGGATTTTTTCCGTCAACTTTTGCTCTAACTGTTCTACTTGCTTGGCGCCGCCTTTATCTTTTACATCCAAAATTAAATGTTCTCTAGCTTGTGAATTGTTAGAAAAAACCTTCAATGCTTCATCGAGATTGATTTCTTTAATCTCTTTATCAGCATGCCGGAACAATCTAACATCACCATTTAAAAATCTCACGACCTTAACACCATTATATGGATCATCGCCAATATTGTGATGTCCCATTTTTTCTATAAATCCGTAATCGTTATTCCCAGGTATAAGATCATTCCTACCATTACCTTGCCTGACGTTTCTAAGCTCCTCTTCTGTTGCTGGCCTGCGCTCACTTACTTTCTCTTTTTTTGGATCATTGCCATATTTTTCATTATCAGGATCGAACCTCTCGTTTGGATCCACTGCATGCGCATGCATCGCACCCGCTCTTGGCACATTCTCTGGCGAGTTACCCATATCCAAGTATCGCCCTACAGGACCGATTCCTGCTGCAACTAAATCTGCAGAACCGCCTTGCCAAGTTGCAGCTGCTTTCACTTGAGTTTTGCCCCACTGCGCGGCGTCATTGGCCTTATCTAATACCCGCACGCCTAATTCACTGGCTTTGGCGGCATCAATTACTATGCCCGCAGCCTTGACGCCCGCCATGCCGCTTATAGCGCCAGCGCCCATATCTACCAATACTTTACTATCCGCTTTAGCTGCTTTGGCTATATCGCCTTGCATTTCGCTCATATATTTGGTTAAGGCATACTCCTGTACCCCATCTAGCACGCCGTCTTTCATTTTTCCTACGGTGCCAATGGGGTCTTCTTGTAGATTTTTTGTAAGTGCTTTTAGGTCGTCTAAAGGGTGAGGGGAGTTGGCAAGATTCATGTCGCCAGGTTCAGTAAGGCGTTTGGCGTTAGAGAGCTTTTCAATCACAGCCTCGCGCAAATAATATACATCAGCGGCAGGTCGAATCAGCATATCTACCAACACGCCTTTTTCATCACCACTCATTTCACCACCACTAAGTCGCGCATTACGTTCATACAAATCACGCGTTTGTGGGTTCATCAATGCAGTTTTTAAGCCGTATTTGTCATCATTTTGTGCCGATGTCACGGTAAACGCTGCTTGCACCTCTTTCTCCTGATTTACAAAAGTGAGACCTTCGGCCTTGGATTGTGCCTGCAAGTAGCTTGCTGCTATTTTATAAGCTGCGACTTCGTCAGGCGCATAAGTGTTATATGCGGTTTGCCAATCCGCATCTATGCTATATAGTGCGCCGCGAGTGAGTTGCTTTTCAGCTTGTTCGGTATTCATGTTAAATTGAGATGCAAAATCTCCAGCTTGGCGCTGTATAAATTGCACTTCTTCTGTGGCTAGCTGGCGGTGCGGCATAGTATTGTTTGCTTCGACTTTAGTTTGTTCTTCACTCATGGTTCTTGCACCTCCGCCATTTGGGCTTTATCTTGCTGATTTATCTACTGTTGTAACTTTTAACGTGACTATGTGGAGCGTCCCGCGCTGTCCTCAAGCTCCACTTTGGCAACTTGCTCCACTTTCACAGCCACACCCAATCGATTTAGATTTTCAGCAAGTTGTTTATCTGAAATGTCATGATCTTGTGCAAGCACATTTGCATTTAGCGCCGCAAGCTTATTCACACCAGGCGCAGTTTCTTGGGAAGCTAAATGATCACTCAAATAGTAATGTAGCGTCTTCAAATTTTCATGACCTTTTTGTTCTAACCTGGCCTGCACGTCCTCTTTCGTCATAACTTGCTGAGAGCGTTGATTTAAGGGATCTTGGTGATGCAAATCCTCATCCATTTGGCTAGAACTTATAATATTGGTATTGGCCTCTGCTTTTGGATTTTCTCTCGTCATCTCAATGCTAGCTTGTTGTGCTGTCACTCTTGTATTTGCATCTAGCTCAACTACACTTTCTTGCATTGCCAAGTGTTGATTATCAATTCCAGCGTCCTTTACTGGTGCGGTCTTTTCAGCCTCTACAAAGGTTTCTTCTTTAGGTGGCGCAACATAACCCTTTGGCATTGGGTCCTTAAAATAGCTAACGCCACCTTCCACGCCAACGGAGTGATCTTTTATTTCTCTCTCTGTTACGCCTGGAGGTGCTTCCTTGCCTGCTACCAGCTCCGCTGCCGCACTAGGTTTCTGCTTCTCGCCCAATGCATCGTTTAAACCTGAGCTCATCGCTGGATTATCAAGCGTACCTAGGTTTCCTAATCCGTCATCACTCTTAGCCATGATTCTCTCCTTTGAACAAACTTAAGCATTTACACCCTATAAAATACGTCCATCACAATTCCGGGCATTCTTTAGATAAAGACATAGCGGCATACTCATTTGCAGAATCTAAGCTGGAATATTTAGCAGAATAATTATCTGGCACAGGGGTAGACACCCCGTTCAGGGTCACCTTAGCGTTAGGATCTGCTAGCAATTTTTCTCGCATCGCCACTTCATATAGGCCGGCCTCAACCCCATTACTTACTGGTACTTCAAAGCCCTTAATTCGGCCAAGCTTGATGTTAGCGGCAATACACTGGTGAATTTGATCATCGTTAAGCTTTTGCCCATCGAT
>JBAVIP010000034.1:0-32745 GCA_049687015.1 Methylotenera sp.
GTGTACATTTGATAGATACTCAGCGCTTCTTCTTTACTTGGATTACCACTAGAGTTGTTATAAAGACCAAATAAAGTAGACTCAAAGTAACGTCGGCTATGCAGTTGATTCGCGTGGCCATAGCGCAACTCATACCAAGCTTCTGCACGATTGCCTTCCGCTATTGCCGTACGCAACTTGGGACCAATCAAATTTGCGTTATTGTACCCAAGTGATGTCAGCACAATTAACTCATACGAGTTAGACGTAATGCCTGTGCGATTGCTTGCTATTGTCTGCTTTGCAGGAACAATATCATTAAAAGCCAAATTCATTTCAGCTTCACTCATTATAAAGCTGCGCCCAGAGTGTTGATTTAAATTAGCCAATAGCGTTGAAAGCGAACCGTTATAGTTAACAATGTCTGCTATACAAGCAGTCCTTTCCGCCCCTGTAATGCCCATTGCGGCTAATACTATGTCTCTCACATTTGGATCATCTAAATTAAAGCCGATACCTATAGTTGGATGTCCAGGAGTAGCGCTATCTATGTAAAGCTCCCCTGGTTTTCCTGGCTTACCTCTCCCTTCAGATTGAGCAATAATTTTAAAACGAATGAGGTCATATTGTTCTTGATCATTAATTAGATGTAAGTTTATTGGCATGAGAGTCTCTTTAAAGTTTTAAATTGGCAGTAAATTAAACAGGTTAAGGCTTTCTCGGAGGACTACCATCATAAGTCCACGACAAGTACATTTTTAAATCAAGAATTCTTTTTTCTGTAAGATTAATAAGGCAAGCTGTTTTTTGATAGAACGGAAGGCTACCATCTTCAGATAAGCCAGAAATTTCATACGCGCATGTTTTATCACGAAATTTAACCCAAGCTAATTGTGATTCTTTTAATAATTTTGGGCTAATAAGATTCTTAACTAGCAACTTGTATAGACGATTTAACTCAGCATTTGAAGTTTTGAATTCATGGTTAATACAATCATTATTTGCCAACATGTTAGAGACACCACAACGTTTTACTTGCTCGGATGAAAAATTCCATTTATCAAACTCCTCCTGACTAAGCCTTTCGTCTGCATTACAAAATGAGACCAAAAAAATATTAATCAAAAAGAATAAGAGTGCAACAAATGGTGTTAGATGCGATTTAATGAGAAGTTTTATCATGTTCCACTCTTTCTTCATTGTTGATGTTAGTTTGCATGTTCATTTTGTCTTTCCCCAGTATCACCGCCTCATCTACATTCAACCCCTTAGGCAATTGATGTGTAATAAACAAGATAGTGACTTTACCTTTCAGCTTATTCACCGTCTGCGCAAACTGTTCTGCGGTTTGCTGGTCTAGGTTGCTGACTGCTTCATCAAAGATGAGCACCTTGGGTTGTTTGAGTAAGGCTCTGGCAATGGCAATGCGTTGCTTTTGCCCACCACTTAAGCCTGTGCCATGTTCACCGACGATGGTTTGGTAACCTTGCGGAAGCTTCTCAATGGTGGTGTGAATCTCTGCCAGTTGACAAGCTTGGATAATTTGCTCAAAACTGGCGTGTGGGTTAGCGAGTATTAAGTTGTCGTAGATGGTGCCTGCAAATAAGGTGGTTTCTTGTGGCACAACACCAAAGTGATTACGCAATTCATTCGCAGCTAAGTAGCTGATGTCTTGACCATTTAGCTTGATGTTGCCTTCTTGTGGGCGGTAGAAACCTAATAACAATTTAGCCAGTGTGCTTTTACCACAACCACTCGGGCCCATGATGAGTACGCAATGCCCTGCTTGAATATTAAAGCTGAGGTTTTGATATAACCATGGTAAGTCGTCGCCATATTTAAAGCCTATGCTATCGACAGTAATATTCGTTGCTTGATTGACATTGGCACGGGTGGGAATCAGCGTCATCGGTTCTGCTGGGGCGTTCATGACATCGCCTAAACGCTTCACCGCAATATCCGCTTGTTGAAACTCTTGCCATAGACCCACCAATCTAAGCACTGGTTGTGACAGCCTACCGGAGAACATCTGAAACGCCACCAGCATACCAATGGTGAAGTTGCTGTTATGCATCACCAGCCAGGCACCAACACACAGAATGGCAAGGGTTTGTAGTTGGTCTAAGGTATTGGCAGCAGTGTTGTAGGTGATGGAGAGTTTACGGCTATCAAAGCTAGCATTGAGGTAAGTGCTTAAGTAATTGCCAAAAGTTTGCTTGAGCTGTGGCTCCATTTGTAAGGATTTAACAGTTTCCATGCCTGACACATATTCAGTCAGAAAAGCTTGATTACGTGCACCGAGCATAAACTGATGATTGAGCTTGGCTCGAAATATAGGTGTGACGATAAAGCTTAAGATGGAGATAAGCGTTAGACAAGCCACTGCTATCAGGGTGAGTTGCCAGCTATACCAGAACATGATGGCGAGAAACACAATGAGAAATGGAAAATCAAGAAGTAGCGTGACCAAGCCACCAGCCAGAAACTCACGGATAGTCTCAACGCCATGCACACGGGCAATGATGACACCTGTCGGGCGGTGATCGTAATAACGTACAGGCAAATCCAGCAAATGACTGAAGACTTTATGCCCTAAAGTCGCATCAATGCGGTTGCCAGTATGTAACACCAAGTATTGCCGCACCCAACCCATGACGTTGCTGAAGATGAGGAAGATAAATAGTGCAACACCAATTACTATTAAGGTGCTCACTGTGTGATGCACTACAACTTTATCGATAATAATCTGCGTGCAAATGGGCACTGCCAAGCCGACTAACTGTATGGCGAGAGATGCGGTTAATACCTCTGACCAAATCTTTTTATACTTGAGTAGCTCGGGGATAAACCAACGGAAGCCAAATTCTTTTTGTGCGTTGAGTTGTTTGGCAGCAGCTGATTTAGCTTCAATACCTGCTTCGTCATCAGCGACTGATTCTGCCGCTTTACGAATCATGAGGAAATCCCCCGTCAAACGAGATTCAACTTCCTTAATTGCTAAGGTTTGTGGTTGCGCTTGGCCGTGTTCTAACAATAAAACGCGATCTTTATCTAAACTTAATATTAGTGCGACTGGGTTGGATGTTGCCGCTTCGACTTGCTCTTCGTTTGCGTGATCTGCAGTTGCATCAACAGCTGACACATAAGGTTCAATTTTGTTTGGTTTCAATATTGCCAAACAAGGTAGTGATGCTTTATTTAGCTTAGAAAGTTGAGAATGCTTGAGAGAAGTAGTAAAGCCAAAGCTTTGTAGTGCATGTTCTAGTTGAACATTGGTATATGGTGGCGGGCACTGCTTAACAAGAAGTTCAGGGCTAAAGGGGATACGGTTAAGCTGACAAAACGCGCTTAATGACCAGATAAATGCTTCGTGATTAAGTGGGTATTGTGTGGCCACTTATGGAACTCCCCGTTATTGTTATTGCTTATTATTGAGCTTGTTTTAAATCTGTAAATTTCTATTATTTTACACTGGCTTTAACTAATGAATATTAGATTGTAGTATATTACCCCCCCCCCCGCTGTAAAGTACAAATTTAATTAGTCTATTTAAAATTTTTACGTAAAAAACTAACTACCTAATGCAGGATAGGCAAGTTGCCGAGATTTGTCAGACAAATAGATAAATCTAGTAAAAATCTCAAAAAAACGATGCAATAATAGATTTATTAAATAGCCACACTAAAAAGACTTGGCGCAGGTGGATTAAAGGCATTAAACTCAAAGAAAAGTTAACGCCATTAACTGAGCTTAATCTGGGATAAAGAGCTACATCGTCAAAGAAGTCGCATTTTTGAGTATTAAAGCCGCTGAAACCTTCGAATTAGGACAAACGGCAATGGAAAATTTGATGTGCTAGTCTAGGTTATTTTAAGCCCTCTATTCATACAAAACTCTAGATGCCCTTTTGAAAGTATTCAGCATTGAGCTCACAGACACTACAACATGTCTAGTTGATAATTTTAATTGAGTATCTGTGCCAAATATTTACACCGCTAGATCGCTTAGTTTTTTTCTTGCGATGATCGAACAGCAGGCCAGCTTGTGAAGGGTATATGCTTGCAAACAATGCGGCAGCAACACCACAGGGCTTTGTTCCAATTGGAGCAATGAACATTTTCTTTTCTTGGCCTAAAGATGTTCTTGTGACTTCAAGTGCATCATAGGCGGAACTAGGATCATTGGCTGCACAATATGCGATAGTACAATTTTCAATTACTGAAAGATGCGGAACAATTGAATTTAATTCCCATCCAGGCTGAAATGCTGGAATACCAAAAACCACCTTAATATCTTTTGTTGATAGCATTTGATATTCTTCAAAAGCACGTTCTAAGCGTTCTGGTTCAAATCCAAGAAAAAAAACACCTGCGTCAACGTCATCTCCAGCAAGATCTACAACTGATCTAGGTATTGGCTTATAACCAGCATTTAATTCAGACAAAGCGAAAGAATCAGCACCTGGAGTTGTCCGGCTATAATCTCTAGGCTCAACATAAATTATTAAAAAATCATTAACATTTAAATCTACTAAACTTTTTATTGCGAAAAACAATTCTGAAAATCCAAGGGTGGTAGCATCTAATACAACTTTCCCCTGCATGATATAAGGAGAAAATAGCTCCGTAGCCAGATCTGCATCAATGACTTTATCTCCAACGCTGATTTTCATGTATTCATAGTCATAATTTACTATTACGCGTTGTGAAATATTGCCGTTTTCAATGTTTACTGACAACTGTCCTCTATCGTCTACAGAGTCCCCATGAAAAAGCACGCTATTGGGGTATAAAAGAAGTTCATCAGAACTGTGACATGTGCTGGTATGGAAAAGAATTGGGGAAGTCATTGCCAAAGTTCAGGTTGTGTTGGTTGTAAACCTTGAATCTTGAATAGCTTTTGGGATAAATTTTTATAATCATCTTCAGGGCCAAGAGCTAAAATATGAAAGTCTTCAACTGAAAGTTCTATCTTTCTTTTACGCCTGTAGCTTATTTGAAAATATGGGGAATATATTGGATTTAATTGATAATCAACAATATCGCTACCAATAATACCTTTTGTTTTGGTCTCGAGTTGCTCTGTTATGATTCCGTGTTTTTTTGCTTCGGCTAAAAAATTTGTTTCCTCTTCGTTAAATGCTCGATTTCCAGAATTAATAGTAAATTGATTTTGCTCGGGCTCACTCATTGATGGCGCAGATTGCAATGCTCTAAAGACACTGCCCAATCTGAGAACAAACATCCTAAGTCGTTCACCTTGAGTTCCAAAAGTTTTTATTTCTCTGATTAATTGATCTGCCGCTTCATATGCGGCTCTAGTCTGTATTTCTAGAGAAATTTCATTTTTATTCTCATCTGCCAAATCGGCCACTTCTAATGCTTTATAGCAAAGTATCAAGAAATGCCTAAGGTTATTATTTGCCATAGTGAAATACGTCTCGAAGCCACTATAAACTGGGCAGCGACCTCCATATGGCCTGTACAGCTCAAGCAAGGCTCCAAACAGATTGTTATGTACCCAGTCATAAAAAGGGCCTGAAAAGTCTGCTGAATACTTGGCAAGCTTTATTATTAAATCCTCTGGGTTATTCCTAGGGCGGTTTAAAAGTGCTGGAATTATTAATAATGCTTCTGGGACATTATTAAACTTTATCAAATCCTCAAACTTCACCTCAGTGCGGTGTATAGCAAGTGATTTTTTAATGCGTTCTTCAAGGATACTAAAAATTCTAGGCTCGTGAATTGCATCTGATGCAAGTTGTTTATATGACTTGCTGGGGAAACGTGCTTTAATTCCAGCCAAAATAGTATCTTTGTAGGCCTTTGTTGTTCTATTTTCAATAAATTTTGAATCTCTGAGCCCATTAAGTAATTGGCTGTTGTCTTTATTTTCTGCCAAATCTAGATTTGCCAAGAATACTTCTGAGAAAAATACTTTTCTTTCTTCATCTGTTAATAACTCATCTATAGAAAGAAGCCGAAAATCATGAGTTGCATTTATAGATTCAGGGCCAGTGGTAGCAGTGTCATTTGATAATTCTTTCGACGTAAAACTGACTATTAATGGCCTTTGGCTATGTTTTAAAAACGAATTCAATACATGTTGTTGATAAGAAACAAGATTCTCGAATTCATCAACATACACAAAAAAAGAAGAAGTTTCTAGTCCACTATATTTTCTAATGTCGCCTATCATTGCGTCTAAAAAATCTTTACCAGGAGGAAGGACAGGTCTTTGAATTGTCGATATATTTGAAATCCATGATGAGAAAAAACGTCGTTTAGATTCTAAAAATAACTCTAACTGGTCAGGTAAAAGTGGGTAATCAGGATGGAAGTCAGTTACTGACTTAAATTTAAGATTCTCGAAATCCTTTAATGAAAATTTACTATATGCACTGTTTGCAATTACGCGGAGAGATCGAATAATTTCAACTGAAATTACAAGCGAAAAATAAGACTCAAATATAGATTCCCACTCATGTTCAACCAAACCTCTATGGTTAAGAGAGTTACAAAATTGCGTATCTGCTCTCCAATAAATTCCTATGTGAGATATTTCATCATCTGCAACTATCTCACGCTTTTTTGAAAAAGCCGTATGATAATCTAGGTACTTCAATAGCATTGTTTTACCACAACCTCGTTTGCCTACAATATAGGTGGATTTCGTCGCAGTTTTTAATGAAAGACGGTTGTAGTAAGGGGGGATGTAAAACTCACCCCATACATCTGCTTCGTGTTCTTCAGCTCGTGTTTTAGTAAGGATGTTTTGTTCTGAAGTGGTCATTTTCTATCTTTCAAAAAGTGGATTCCAAGTATCAGACTTATCCCAAAGTAATTGTAATGAGTTATCTGGTATCCCATGTTCAAAGGCTATCATGCAACCCAAATTACCAAATCCAAGAGGGGCTGGGGTTTCGAAATTACCTTTTTTCTCAACAATGGCATTGTACTGATCCAAAGGGGTTATATCAGAAAATTGCCAGAGCCCGTTTGAAACCCATTCAGCACTCATCTCAACAAAACATTCTTTCGAAGTTAATTTTTCACCGCAAAAAATAGGAATGCTAGGGAATGCTTTATCTAAATTTTGGATGCCCTCTTCATGAGCAAAGCCGACTACTATCCCCGCCTGATCGTTCCCAACCATGAAGCCTCCCCCTTCGCGAATGAATGTACTCAATTGTGTACCAGTATATATTCCATCATCAATTAATAAATATCTTTGATTCTCATTTAGAGCAGTTAGTTTGTCTGGGTATATTAATTGCGACTCATCCAATGGGATGCAATATTTTAAAAGTCTTGAAATTACTTCACCACTTTTACCTGGTCGAGTGTCATCTTGTTTTGCCGGTCCATAACAAAAATTTAATCCAGCAACTTTTCCCGTTAATACATCTCTCCAATCTATATTTTCTGCAATGTAGGTAGTAGGAATAAAACTCGTTGATGCAGATTTAAATGCTTGTTTTAAAGATGATTTCAGTTGATCAGAAGTCCTGTAAATTAAAAATCTAAGAATTAGTAAAGCTAGGATTTTTTCTGGTCCTTTATCAAACTGATTAAGCCAAGCTTTTGTTTGCTCAGTAGTCATTGGAGAGCGTATTTTTGTCATGCATAAAGACTTAATTATTCTTAGTAGATTAAGCTCGTCTGCAGGATGATTATTTGTATTCATGAGTCAATTATTTTTTTAATATGCCTAGTAATTATGTATCAACTACAAGACCTAGAATATGCTTCTTAGATAAAAACTTGGCTCCTACCCCATGTGTGAGAGCACTCAGTTTATTTTGTCCATCGGCACTACATAAAAACTTCAATATACTTACTCTAAAATTTGGTGATATACGTAGCTTATAAACACAATCGCTTAATGCAACATATCCTTTGGGAACATAGCAAATTTTTTGCTCTAGATTGCGTCCAACTCTGCAAATCAAAATGTCGCCTGCTTGGGCAATGGTGGTTTTAAGTGCAGCACTCTCTGATTTTTTTATAATGAATTTTTCAGGTACATTCGGACACAATTTATCCCTGATTTTAGGAAAGTCTGTTGAATGAAAAATATTAATGTTTGAGCTTCTAACTTGAACTGAGCTTAACTGACCTCTAGTAAGTACTTCACATATTTCGCTTAAATGAAGTTTTGATGAGCCATTTTGTGATTGCTGACTTTCAATATATGAATAGTCAATCCTATGAACAGCTTTATCAGTTGGTACTTGTATACGTTTTGATAATGATCCATCTACCTCTAAACGTTGAACCGAAACAGTTTCACTAGAATGACCATCTTTAGTCAAAATCACAATATGCGCTTTAGCATCTGTTTTACGGAAAATTCGTCGTGGCAACTCAATTACACGTTCTATCCTATGTTGATTGATTAAGGTTTGACGCAATTTGGTAAATCTTTCACCTGCGATAATTCCATCAGGAAGTATTAGCCCTAGACGCCCTGATTGACGCAAGAACCGTAAGTTTTGAGCAATGAATAAAACATCTGCACTTACATCATAAATTGATGGGAATACCCCGCTTAGGCCTGCATCTTCTAAAATTTCTGCAAAATCTTTTCGCCAGCGAGGTCGAATATATGGGGGATTGCAAACTGCACCATCTGCGCTACCTAAATCCAGTCCTATTTGATTATGTAACCGACTATTAAGCACGTCGAATGTATAGTGATTGCTTGTGGTGTTTTTGAGCCGATCATTGTTTGTTTCACTAATACCATCATCTATATCTACAGTTACAAATCTAGCGGATGTCCAGATTTGTGCCGCTGCAGCTGACAAGGAGCCATCACCCGCTCCTAAATCCACAACCAGATTCGGATTTTCAAGATTCATTTCGCGTACTAGGGTGTGACCAACCAAACCATTTGTATAGTATCGACCTAGTGGATCTGAACCTGATGTCTGAGACTTATCAATCTGCATTTTATTATCTTGATTAACAAACGAATTTTGTAATTTTGCGTTATTTGTTTGAATACTCCTATGATTCTAATCTACAAATAGCATGATTTGATAAAAACAAACCTTATTATTTGACTATTGCCTCTGAAATTCTACTGGAGAAAGCCAATTATCGTAACTATGTCCTCGTCTTAGTTTGTAAATCATATAAATATAAACAGTTGGATTCACCATTCAAATGCCTTGTTCTATGAATCTTGGTTTCGTCTAGTCAGTGGGCGCGTTACAAGCACACACTTCAATCGACTTTCGCGGCATAAACGGTGTTTCTATCATCCATGGTTTGCAACCTTGCCATTTATTCCACGTTCAATTGACCGCTGAATAGCCTCGCCCTTCATTTCGCCGAACGCGGCAGTTGAGTGTTGAAGTACAAGTGCTTCGTTCATTTATTCATATTGATGGAGCATAAAAATGACGATTAGTAACCCAATTTACGATTTAATCTTAGGCAACAATCTAGAAATCATGGCAAGCTTGCCAGACAATTATGTGGACTTTATCTTAACTGACCCACCCTATTTAGTGAATTATATTGACCGCACGCAACGCAGCATTGCAAACGATATTAATGCCGATTGGCTCATGCCAACATTTAGTGAACTGTATCGAGTATTAAAGCCTAACAGTATGATGGTTTCATTCTATGGCTGGACTAAAGTTGATTTGTTTTTTGCGGCATGGAAAACGGCTGGCTTTCGCGTAGTAGGCCATATCGTCTATCCTAAACGTTATGCATCTAGTGCTGGTTTTTTAGCGTATCAACATGAAAGTGCATTTTTACTGGCGAAAGGTCAGCCTGAGAAGCCAAGCAAGCCATTAAGCGATGTCGGCAATTGGCAGTATTCGGGCAACAAGCTCCACCCGACACAAAAGCCTTTATCGGCGCTCACGCCACTGATTCGAAGCTTTACGCCTGAAAATGGCATAGTGTTAGACCCTTTTGCAGGTTCAGGTTCTACCTGCGAAGCCGCACGACTTTGTGGTCGCCAATATATTGGTATTGAAATTGATCAACAGTATTTTGAGTTAGCCAAAGCACGACTGGATGGTCTCTTTACTAATAGTATCCACAATAAATTAGCAATCAACGCTTATTAGCGCTCAACAGCTCACCAATGGGCTGATTTTTATATGGCGAAAGAGGATTTTAGATGACAATTACTAACGATACAATCATAGAATTATTAACGAAAGCCAATGCTGATGCGCAATCAGTCGTAGTAAATTTGCGTGAAGTTTATGGCCAGTCAGCACCATTACTCAACTTGCTCATAGCGCAAGAATTAGAAGCAGCCGTGCATCTAAAACAGCACATCCATTCAATTTTAGAGGGCGTTAAATTAGAAAATGTCTTAAATCAATAGGCTTGATGTTACAGCCCCACTTTGCCGTGGGGCTTTTTTGTTGATTAAAACCTAGTGCGTATGTGCAAAAAATTGCGTTTTAATCACAAAACATAATAACAGCGTTGAATACTGATCAGTATCGCCAAATGCAGTGGGTAATATGCATAAAACACCCACTTTAATCTTGGTAATTTGAAGTTGATTTTTGAGATTAGCAAAATAATTGGGATAACTGCAATCGCCCAGGCGTTGCCATTGATTAAACCCAAACCCGCCGTGCCTAGTACCCAAATCAATAATGCCCAGACTTTTTGCATTTTACAGTACGTCCAAGCCGCTAGCACATAGCCCACCGCAATAATTTGGCCTTCTACAAATAGGCTACCAAGGATAAACAAAGCAAGCGCTAACGCGCGATTGATGATGATTGAGTCCGCGCTGTGACTGTGCCTACTTTTATCGATTAAACATATGATCCAAGTCGATAGGCCTAAAGTGAACATAATATTCAGTGCGCCTAAGCCCGCATGATGGAATGCAGCCTTGTAAAAAGGTGTGGCGGCCAAACCTATGATGAATGTGTGCGTCACAACACGGCGATAAACATGGTTTTTATATGCGTCGGGCTTAGCTAGATTGTAAGCCAGCACAAATCCAAACAATGGCATTGCCAGTCTACCCAAGTTATACATCCAAGCAAATTTTGTTTGGAATAGGATTTTGTTGGTATGGTCTAAGGTCATGGCAAGTAATGCCAGCCATTTTATGGTTTCAATTGCCCCGCTTGATAGGCTTAGCGATGGTAAGTTGAATGGACGTTTTTCTGCTAAGTTGTGTGCCATTATTTTACACGCGGCAAGGGCAATATATCACCCTCAACGCTTTTATCAGCTTTAAGCGCACGCTGCGCGTTTTTATTGAGATTTGGCTTATTGATATGCCGTATCGGCTGCTCAGCCATAAACGCAATCACGTCTTTGGCTAATACACGATCACTTTTAGTTTGCGAGCTGGCCAATGCGCTGGCGATATTCGCCCATGCTTGAGTTTGTTGTGCATGATTGCTTAATAATTTTTTTGCCTTGCCTAGTTTTAGCACGGGGGGCTTGAGAGGTGCAGTGTGTTGTGTTGCTGTAGCACTTCTAGCCAATTGGTGTAGTTGATATTGCTGTTTTGGTTGTTTCACCACGCCACGCGTTTTACGTGGAGTGGCATTAGCATCTATGCCTAGCTTACGCAGGTTCTCTGCGAAGCCTTCACGCCAGCGTTGCAAGTCATTTTTGCGTGGATTCAACCGTTTGTCTTTTTTGCGTATGGGCGACATGTTAATCACCACATGCACATGTGGATTATCCGCATCTGTGTGTAGTGCAAACAGGTATTCATGCTTGCCACCAAACTCTTCTGTTAAATAGGCACGTACCGCTTCTTTCACTCCCTCTGATGGCGTGCCTTTTTTCATAGAAAACATGACATTAATGGTTTCGCGCCGATGGCTTATTTCTGGAATTTCTGCCGCCCAATCATGTTTAATATCGTTCACATCAGCTCGGCCATTTAATAACCGACCTTCGTGGTCTTCAAGCTGTATTTTGCCATTACGTGAAATATAGTCTAAATGATGACGAATGGTGATCATGCCCTTCCCTGCATTTTTCTTGCTAGTGATTTTTACCATAACTTCAGGTGACCGTTGTGTGGTACGAGCGATTTGAACGCGAATCTGGCTAGATTTATTAGGTAAGTTCATGGCTGTCCAGGACAGCGACTTTACGACCCGTTGTTGATGTTTTCTGATGGGCGGATAAAATAGCTTATCGCCCCAGTTAAGCAAAAAACCATCAATAAATACTTTAGGTTTGGACATGCTGTTAGTTGCCCATGCTTACCAACGGCCGATATTGTGGCTAGCAATGGTTCTTAACGCTTGCTTTTCTGCATCAATATTTTGCATCAATAGCTGCAACACTGGCATCAGATCAACCTGAGATGGATGCAACTCGTGACTATTGAGTGCGCGTGCTATTTGGTTTAAGTTATGGCCGATCATCCGCACTTGATATAGGCGTTCATCCAATTTATCCAATTCCAGCACCGTCAATGGCGTGTGTCGAATAAATTGATAACGCAGCAAAGTCAGCAGCCATTTTGCAGGGCTAAACCCCGTCTGCTGCGCATGTTCGACAAGCTTGTCGTATTCTTGCGTGGTCAAGCGAATTTCAACACGGTGTCTAGCCTGATATTTTTTGGCTTGGTTGTTTTTAGATTGAGGAATGACCCCTTGTGGAATGTTTAATGCGTGTTCTAAATCTGTACCACTAGTTAAAAGCTTGCTGACAAGCTGACGTAAAGCTTCGCTGGAACTCACGCCACATTGCAAGCAGTATTGCTCCCAGTCCTGCTTTAATGCTGTTCTAAACGTGATGCGGCCAGCTAAAGGCATTATCTGCCGCGCGAAATTTGTGGCTGTGTGTGGTGTTTGCCTGCCTGCGGTTTATCAATTTCGACAGCTTGATTCCTTAACGATGGCGCTTTAGCGTCATACACTTTGGGCTTCGGTATTTCAACGCCCATGGCTTGTAGCTTTCTGACGGTGACCGCGACGCGTTGCTTCATTGCTTGAATGGTTTTTGGGTCTGCGCCTTTGGCTTTAGCAGTGGCAATAATGGCGACTTCTGCCGCTGTCGGCGCGTTATTGGTCAATTCAATTTTATTCTGTGTCTTAGTTTGCGCATTTTCTAATAAAGCAACATCTTGCTGGGTAGGCGTGTATCCCGTCACTTGTAAGCCTTGTATGCTGGCGGCCAACCAAGTTTCACGCTTAAATTCTGCTGTGCCACTTACCTTGATTGTTGACCAGTGTTTACTTTTAGCCAGCTCAACCATTGCGCGTATATCATCGGCATCAGAGGACTTAGCCCTTATCGACTGGCCTTTGTCTTCAAACACCATGCCTATGCTTGGGTTTTTTGAATAATATACATGGTCTTTAATGGCATAACGTTTGGTCAATGCAGCGGGAATTTCATGGTCTAATAATGGATGCAATTTAGCCTGTTGATTAAGGACACGCGCATCCATGGCAACGATGTTGCTAGGCTTTAATTTGCTAGCATTCAAATGCTCAGCTTGTTTCGAGGCAGCAGCTGCGGGTAATTTAATCGAGCTTTTTTGTAGTTTCTTTATGGTTGTTTTATCGGGTTTTGGCAAAGCCATAATAGCGTCCTTTTTATTGCATGAGCGGCTGGCCATGTTTGGTCATCAGTATGGCCAGCTTGATATATCATCATAAAAACCATTATCAACGCTTAGCCGACGGCTTAGGCTCTGGCTTGTTTTCGACCGTTTTAGCGTCTTTTGCGGCCGCTTTCTCTGCCTTAATGTTTTGGCGTATATCTTGATTACGCGCCCATGAACGCTCTGCTAAAGCATCCAGCGATTTTTCCATATCGGGCATGCCCAATTCTTTGGCGGATTTTTTAAGTCCAGCCACCACGCGTTCCAAATCATCTTTAGCACGACTAAACGGAAATACTGTCGCAGTGTCGGTGGGTTTACTTTGTTTATCTTGATAGTAAATCGCGACGTCAGGGCGGCGCAGCTTTTCTACCGTCTGTTTGAATTCATCGCTGACATAATTCAGTTTAGATTTATCATGCGCAATCACTGAGTTTTTACCGATTTCTTGCAAAACATGATGGTCGATAATCGTAATATCGCCCTTATATACACCGCCTGCTTTTGGCGGATAGACTTGCGTGCCTTGTCCATAGACTAAAGCGGCATTCATTTTGACGCTCTCATTAATCGTGTTGTTACTTTTTGTAGTTGTTGCTGCATCTGTCGTCATTTAATTTCTCCTGTTTCGCAAATAATGTGTTGATTGATATTGATGCTTTGACGACCATCAACACTCAGGTCTTCAATTCTTGGTTGTGCATATTTCTAACACTCGCTGTTTTATTACTGTCCATCCATCCCTGCAAACGCCGCTTCCATGCGCACCTGCGCGACTTCGGCATCTAGGCCATCGTCATTTTCCAAATCATAGGCTTGGTCTAGTGTATCGAGTATGGATAGCTGCTCTCTAGTCACGCCCATGTTGACAAGCGCAGCATCGACGTAGTCTTGCACCGCTTCTTCATCTAGTGGATCTTTGGCGGGCGGCAATTCAATTTTGTCGTAAAGGTCTAAGTATTCTGCAGTAATTGGCGGCTTGAGTGCGTAAGCGTCTAAGTCCATTTCACTCACATCGATTGCGCGTAATCGGCCACTGGCTTTTGCCACAAAAAGCACAATATCAATCGGCTTAATCACGGGTGCTGGTAACAACCTGCGCACAAACTCAGGGTCATCAAAATAGCGAATTTTGTCGCACAATATGGGTTTCACGTTTTCTAAAAAGATGATTTCTTTCCATTGGCCAATCTCTTTCACTTCTTGCGGCAGTAGCAAGGCGCGACGTTGGTCTGAGGAATTTTCTGAGCCGCTACCGCCATTTTTGCTAAAACCTTTAGGGCGACTCAAGCTAGTGCTTTTTTCTGTGAAGTAGCCTAGACTTTCTGACACTTCATTAGCGTCTTTTTGATCACGCGGGGCATAGACAATTTGCATGGCATGATTAGTGATCAATGTTCTAGCATCATCTTTACCATAATTAGTTGCAGACTCTAATTGCGCGGTGCTTTGTATAATCGGTAACAGACGCAAGTTGTAACCCGCAATATGGCCAACTGATTTTGCGATAATGTTCACCACCCCAATACTGGTGAATTCGTCCATCAACAGCAGGCATTGATATTTGAGTACGCTTGGATTTTTTTGTGGCAGTTCTTTGGTGTTGAGATTGACTAACTGGCTAAATAACAAATTAACAATGAGTTTGGCATCGTCCAATTTATTCGGCGTAATGCCGATGTAAATGGACATTTTCTGTTTGCGCACATCACGCACATCAAAATCACAGGCACTGGTGGCCGCATCAACAATCGGATTGCGCCAAGGCAATAGCGGCGCATTAAAGGTGCTTAAAATATCTGACAGCACATTATCGCTGGCATTGAGGAAGGTAGTGAATGCGCCACGACACTCGCCACTTAACCAGTCGTAGGGCATGATGCGCTCAGTGAAATATTTTTTAATGGGTAAACCTGAATCACGTCCTGAGGTTTGACGTAGCACTTCACCCATGGTGACGGGGTAATCGGGCAATTCTGAATCAGCAGTCTCATCTTCACGTTGGTCGCGCAATTCGCATAAGAATAGCGTCACGGCCAAAAATAAATTGCGCGCGTTATCGTTCCAAAAGGCTTCTTTGCCGCCACTCGGCCAAATGGCATTGCTCATCGTAATCACATCCCCAACACGAAATGCGCCCTTGCTAATCGCACTTAAAAAGTTGTAGCGGTGTGAGCGTGGCGCAGGCTCGTCTTGACTATTGATGTCTTCAGCAAACGGGTTAAATAAATAAACTGCCTGTTTCAGCACATCTCGACGATAACCCGCCGTAATATCGAAATTTTCTTGTTTGATGTCGAGTACGCATACGGACTCTTCGTGGCTGAGTAGATTTGGAATCACCACACCTACTCCTTTACCGCTGCGGGTAGGTGCGGCCAGCAGCACAAACTGCTGCCCAGGGAAACGTAGCGTTTTGCCGCGATATTTACCGACAACAATCCCTGTATTGCCGAGCAGCCCTGCCTTGCTCACTTCAGTAAAAGTTGCCCAGCGCGCACTGCCATGCAAGGCTCTTTTTTCGTGCAGCGCCATAGTAATCAATATGGGCAATACCAGATAAACCATCCCCAAGCTGGCAGTGCCTGCCAGTGCAAGGCGCTTGCCGCCGCCCAACAATTCACCGTGTTGCCACGCAGCTAAATAATCTGGCCAAGCCCAGAAACACACATTGACACCATAAGTCATTGGGTTGTATTTAAAGCTAAGCAATACCAACGCACCACTGAGCAGCATGACAAGCGGAATCACGGCCAATACCAGCAGCAAAACGCCTAGGGTTTTAACTAGCGTTTGATTTTGATTGTAGGCGGATTTAAGCTGCTTCATCATACTTAACGATTGCGCCTTGGTGAATACTTGCGCCGTGAATGGTTGTTTCACGATTAATCGGCACACGCTTTGAGCCATCAGGCACAATCAGTTTGTTGGAGCTTGTACATCCTGCAAGCGCCAATGCGCTGATCATGGCCATAGTGAGCAAGTGTTTTATGGTGAAGTTGGTCATGTAAATTCCTTATTTTTCTCTATGTTTCAAAGGCTAGGTTTAGCTTTTGGAAAGGGTTGTAGTAAATAGCGCTCATTTTGTATTCCGTACCGATTTGTACTTCGTTTTCTACTTGATCGTCATCGAAAATCGGTCTCTCTTCTAAATGCGCGATGACATCAACGGCACTTAACAGCAAGCGTTTAATCGCCACATCTTGATAAGCAATCGATTCAGGGTGTTCTTTGGCCATAAAAACAAAGCGCGCAATCGCTTCGGTTGGCGAACCTGCGTGCCAACTGGTGATGCTACCGCCATGCCCACTGAGTAACAATTTAAGATAATCATAACTTTCAGCACCACGTAATTCGGCCAATAACACGCGGTCTGGATTCATACGCATGCTGCTGTGAATTAAATCAGAAGGGGTGACTTTGGCTTGTCCTTGGCCGCCTTTGCTATAGGTCAAATGCACCACGTACTCATGCTTAGGTAAAAACAATTCACGCGCATCTTCAATGGTAATAATCGATTCGTGTTGTGGGATAAATTGACATAGCATTTTAGAAAACGTGGTTTTGCCTGAACCCGTTTCGCCGACAATAGCGATGGTTTTGTCAGCTTTCACGCTGTCGATAAAAAACTGATCGAATAACTGATTCTCGAGCAGATTGATTAAATGCAGGTCTTTCTTACTCAGCAACCGCATCGATTGTGTTGCATCCTCTTTGCCAAATGACATTTCTCGCGGCCGTAGCCATTGCGTTTCAGTAAACATCCCCTCTGCTTTATACTCTGCCATGGCTTTGGTCAGTAGCATGGGTTTACGTATTGATAAGTTGACCAAACCTTTTTGCACCACGGGTGGCAGTACGACTTGAATACGTTCATCGTTAGGTAAATTAGCCGACAAAATCGGGGTGGTTTTGTTGATCCCTTGATTGCTATAGTTACCGACGGCCACGGCAATTTGCTGCAAATACTCAAGGCTGAGTGCAGGTACGCTTATTTTTTGACGGCCTTTATGATTTTTGAGAATCAGCTCATAAGGCTTATGCACAAAAATATCAGTGACATGGTCTTGATTTAAATAGCGTTCAATCGGCGCAAGCAGCAAACGTAGGCTTTCGTCGCCTTTAATATCGCTGTCATTAACTCGCGCAGACAATACGGTGTCATCAGGCACGGTTAGTTATCCTCATTCGTCATTGTTAAGGCATACACATCTGAAAAATCTAAATCACGCGCCACTAGAATAGTAATGCGTTCACCTTGGTTTTTAGTGAGTGTGGGTGGCAGGTTAATGGATTGTTTCAGTATCTGGCTCGCCACATCCTCACCAGACCTTTGTGCGCTCGGGAAAGCAATCGTTGTGCCATTGCTGTTTTTTGCGGTTTCATACGCGACTAAGTCTTTAAAGGTCGAAAGAAAAATGGCTGCACCAACACGTTCCAACCAATGTTTGTCAACATCCCCATCAAACCCGCTGCGGCCAAGCGCATCTGTACCCAAGGAGTTAAGTTCAATCACCACTCCTTCAGGGGTTTTAATACGCTCCCACAATACAGCCAGCCGCGTATCGCCTTGCTTTAAGCCCGTGTATTCGCCTGTCAGTAGCGACCCACGCTCGACTAATACCACTTTGCCATTATCAGAGTAGCTATTACTGGTGGTGGTACACGTCACCAGACCTGGATTTGATGAGTTGATGGCTGACTCCAGCGCACAATCAAAGGTATTGCCTTTAGTCAATATATAATTACGGTTACCGAGCAATCGCGCTTTGGCTTTGGCTGTTGCAGTTGGCACTAATTGCAGACCGTTAGCGCGTGTTTCGTTTAGCACAGGCTTATTAGGCGGTGCATAGGCATCTGTGTTGCTGACTAAGCCTGTATTGCCTATAGGCGTATCATTTGTTAAAGATGCTGTGTCATGCGCCATAACAATCGGTGCATCATAGCGACTGATTTTGCGCATAACTCTCGTATTTTGCATACCTGTTCTAGCTGTGGCCGTTTGGTTGCTGACGACAGGAATTGGTGTTGCAGTGTAGGCCTCTGTGATAGGCATAGGCACTGCTGTGGACGCAGCAATAGCGACATGCTGATCAACAGGCGCAATTTGGATAGGGTCGCCTTCCGCACCTAGTGACCGCACCTTGTTTTCGATGATTACTTTTTGCGATTTTTTATCATTTTTTTGCGCGGTTTGATGCGCTTTTAACTTGCTATAGCCAACGTATAACGTGCCAGCAAACATGAGTGGCACTGTGATAATCAGCAGCAACCCTAACCAATTCTTTTGTGGTTGGTAGTTTGCCTGAATATCTGTTTTGTACGAGGCAGCTTGTTTGACTTCTTCTGGCGGATTAGCGTTTTCTAGTACGTTAATTTGATTGTTTGTCATGATTTACTCCAGCAGTTTGCGCGACACATTGGGAATGACCGTGCCATGTTGCGGGCTGCCACCGTCGATGTCGTAAGCCTCATTCCAAATGCCCACTACTTGCTGACTTAGGCGCAATACATACTGTTTAGCAACCCCATGAATGACGATTGTGTCTTTGTTGTCGCCTTCCATATGCGTATTGACCATGCTTTCTTTGCTGATAACTTCATTATTAATGGTTTTATTACCATCGGCAGTCACTTTGAATACCGCAGGAATTTCGCGATGATTGGGAATAACCAAATAAGTGAAGTTGCCATCATCCCAAGCGGCTTTAGGCGCAATGCCTTCAGATTGTGGCATCACCTGCATACTGTATTGGGTGTTTTTGACAGGCAATGGCAGCGCCTGCAGGGCTTTAATCTTGGCAAGTTCTACTTGCGCCTTTTGCTGCTGGATGACAGCAGGTGTCGGTGCTTCATTTTCGTAGCTAAACGCGACATGCCAAGTGCCTTTATCGGCAGCACGATGACTTAATACGCGTAAATCAAATACATAACTGCGCTTATCAGTTTTAACGGTGAGATTGCAGTCGTGCGCATTCTTTTTAGGCTTAAGTAGGATGAAATTGCTGCCCACATTGGCAGAAACAATCCAGTTATCGCCGTCGCCACCCCCTACCCCATCTTTGACGATATGCTCATCTGCCGCCAAATCAATATGCGTCACAAAACCATGCTTGGCGTTAATCAGGGTGGTGGTATGTTGGTCATACGCAATTAGCTGTACTTTTGTGTCAGCGGCTTCTGCATAAGCTGGCGCATGTGCAAGCAACAAGCCAAACATAAAAAACCATATTGGGTGAATGATTATTTTCATTGTGCATGTACCTCGCTATTGCTTGTAGCTGGCGCAGTTGGACTAGCTTCTACAGGGCTGGTGCTTTTATTAACTTTATCAACGACATAACCTGTGACTTTGAATCCGCTTGGATTGGCTACGATGTTTTTTTCTAAAGTGCGTAATGTCGGTTTTTGGTAGGTATAACTCAGCGTGGCAATATATTCTGCGCCAATTTCAATATCTAGCCCACGTTCGCGCGTACTGCGCTCAAAACGCACTACTGCGGTACCAGGATTGCTTGGCGGTAGCGTACTGGTAACAATATGAATGCGACGTTCGGTATAATTACCTAGCTGCTTATCAATGGAATTCGCCCCTTGATAAAGCGCATCATAAGTTTTTGCAATCTCATCCCCTGACAACGCCATGGTTTTATCGTGGTCGTATTGCAATAGCATCCAGTTGTAACGTTCACGGCTGTTCACGTACTCTTCAATCCAGTGCTTGTCCCATTGTTCTGAGCTCATGGGTTTTGCAGTGCTGGTATCCACCAATTGCGCAGCACCGGTGGCTTTATCAACTAAAAAAGTCATGGGTACGACTTTATAAAATGGCAGCATCATCACTAAGCCTGTGACACTTACAGCCGTCAACACCGTCGATACGCCAGCGATTTTCCAAGCACGCGATTCAGACTGCATCAGCGTAAGCGTTTGCGAGGCTTCCCAGTCTCGAGCCTGTTGATGAATGTCTGTTTTGTCATTTTTAAATGTTTGCTTGACCGAGCTAATCAGTTTTTTAGCCAATTGCATCATCATTGTCCTTGTGTTAATGCTGTTTAAAATTAGGTTTATCGGCGCATACGGGTGGCAATTTGATGGGCAACGTGTCTAGCACCTTGCCCTGCCATTAACGCACCTGCCCCCATGCCTTGACCCAGTGCTACAGCACCTGCGCCGACCCCTTGCCCAGCAGCTTGTAGCCCTAGCCCTAAACCACCACTAAAACCACCGCCCACTGGCGCGATTGTTCCGCCAGCACCAGTTCCACCACCAGAACCGCCACTGTTGCTTAATGCGCGCCAGGCTTGTCTGCCTAATGCCGCAGTGGCTAGCATTAAACCGAGTCCACTTGAGTTATCACCGCCACCCACTAGGCTGTGCGCAATATTGTCGAGTTTGGTAAACATATAGCCGAACAGCACCATGATGGCGGCTAGCTTTAATACCGATTTAATGGCTTCCACTTGTTGCACGCCGATAAAATCTGCGGAACGATCCACGTTAAAGCCCAAATGAATGATGTAACCATTCACAATGACGAAGACGAGACCTAAAAAAATGACGATAAAAAGATTCAGAATCAGCACATACACTATTTTATTTTTCCAGCCCTCAAAATAACTTTTAGTCGGCTCAAAAGCTAAAGCCGCGATAAATAATGGCCCGACCGCTAAAACGAGAGACAAAGTGAGTTGGGTGGTAAATAAGGTGTAGGCAACCGCTAACACCAACACCATTAAACACAGGGAATACAAACCTGAAGACACTTCTAGCGATAAAGCGGATGGAACGTCATACCAGTCTATGCCTTTGGCGGCTGTCTTGATGCTGTCGTAAGGTACTAGTAGCTTTTCAAAATTACAATCAATGACTGACAATACGGCTGGTGTGCCAGTGCCAGCTGGTACACATACCGTAGCACCAGCACTTGCTGAGCTTGCATTTGAAATGCTCGTCATCGCTTGTGCCATAACATCGCCCACATTAACCACTACAAATGTCTGATAAACGCCAGCCGATAAAGCAATGTATAAAATCAGGTTCATCTTGACTGATTTCCACACAATCGTAACCAGTGGCGCATGCACCTCACCACGCATGACGGCATAGCCTACAAATAGGTAATAAACCGTCAGCGCAGCTGTCACAACACCGATTAAGGCGAGGCTGAGTGCGGCTGAGATGCTATTCACGTAAGCATCAACAAATGAGAAGAATGTACCGCCAATGTAATTAAACATGGTGTACCTTTAATTGTTGTAGTTTAAATCCTGCTTGATTTTCTATATCAATACTTATATAATTGTGTACATGAAGCAAATTAAATTTGTGGGTAGCAGCCTTGACGACCTGCGTGATTTTCCGCAAGAGGCGCGTAGTCAATGTGGTTTTGAACTGCGCCGTGTTCAAGATGGACTGATGCCCACAGACTTTAAGCCTATGCCAAGTATAGGCAGAGGCGTTTATGAAATTCGTGTACACGAGCTTGGTGAGTTTCGTGTCATTTATATTGCCAAACACGAAGACTTTATTTATGTGTTGCATAGCTTTCAAAAGAAGACACAGGCCACACGTAAAGAAGATATTGACTTGGCGATTAAACGTAATAAATTGATTGGAGAGTAAACCATGATAACGACTGACCCTGATTTGACTATTACCGAATCTAGCGGCAACGTGTTTGCTGATTTGGGTTTTAATGATGCTGAAGCAACTATTTTGGCAATGCGCGCGCAATTGATGTGCGATATTGCAAAACAAATAGACAAGCATCATTGGACACAAAGCGAGGCTGCAAAACGCTTTGGTGTATCTCAAGCCCGCGTTTCTGACTTGGTGCGCGGAAAATTTGATAAATTTAGCTTGGATACGCTGATACAACTTGCCACGCGCGCTGGGCATAGTGTACGTATTGAGTTGGCAGAAGCCGCTTAATTCTGTTATGCGTTTGGCATTAAGCCTCGCCCTACTTAGCTGAATTGGTCGAAAAATGAGATTAAAAATAAATAAAATTGAAGATCCAGAATTAGCACAATTTTGTGAAGACTTAATTACCTCTGCCAAACAAATGAAGGCAGGTAATGTGCGCGTAGAGCTTTCACCAATTGCTAATATCCGCAATAAAATGCACTTAAGCCAAAGTAAATTTTCTGATTTATTAGGCGTGTCTGTACGCACCCTGCAAGACTGGGAACAAGGTCGCGCCAAGCCCTCTGGCGCAGCTAAAACGCTGCTTAAAATAGCCGAACAAAACCCCGAAGCGTTGATGGCGGTCGCTTGATTAGGCACGCAATGAGTGATGTTTAGCATCACCACTAATGCCAATCCGTAATCGGTGCTGGGTAAGTGCCAACAGCACCAACTCTTGCTTTAGCGGCAGCATAGTTCGCTTCTTTTTGTTGCTGTATGACGAGCTTATTTTTAACTTCCGCTAACTGCGTACTCAGTTGCATCTGCATCATGGCGTTTTGTAATTTGGTCTGCTCGCCTGCGATACGCGCTTGTAACTCTGCAATAGACTTAGGATCGGTCGTGCTATTGATTTCATTCATCAGGCCTTGAATTTGGCTTTGTAGTGCCACACTGATGTTATAGGCATTTTCAAAACCCAGCTGGTCTTGATAGTGCTTTTTAGCTTGCGTTTCGCAACGCGTTAGTTCAACACCTGCAAACCCGACGCAAATGGCGGGATGTTCTAATGCTGGGCTTAACACTTGGCTATAAACGCTTTTCCAATCATCAGGCAGGTATTTTTTTAAGGCGGGGTCATTCAATACACTCCCAAATCCTCTATTACCAGTCAGTGCCGTGTATTGCTGCACTTGTTGGTTAAACTGGTCTTTCATGGCGGTGAGTTGCAGTTCCCATTTTTTGATATTTTCTAGGGTGTTGACTAGATTGGCTGCATCAATCACAGGAATGCCGCCTGCATAGGCTGAGCTAGTCATGAGTGCACTCGTGGTCAGTACAACAGCTAACATTGATTTTTTAATAGCAATTTGTTTCAATTCAAACCCTCCTTGGTAAAATTTAAATCTGTTCATTTTTTACGTAAAAAATAATTGCACATTTAATTAACCCAATGCCCGCAAGTTTTTGGGGTCGTGTAGTTGCCACCAATGCCGATACTGCCAATTCCACCATAACCGCTGCCTATGCCTTGAAATGGCCAAAAGCCTGATTGTTGCGGCGGGTCTATCACATAATGTGCGCCCTGACCTAA
This sequence comes from Methylotenera sp., assembly GCA_049687015.1. Lineage (GTDB taxonomy): Bacteria > Pseudomonadota > Gammaproteobacteria > Burkholderiales > Methylophilaceae > Methylotenera_A. The sequence goes on from JBAVIP010000034.1 coordinate 23,780, forward strand.
ATCGGTATATTCATGACCTTCATAGGCGCTGCAATAGCTGGGTTTCGTGCTTGAGATACAGCCCGCACCAAAGCCACCTATGATTCCACCACCTGTATAACTAAGCAGCGTGGCGTTAAGTGATGCGGCATCACATCTGCCTGCACCATGCGCGATGGCTTGCACAAGTGATTGCATTTGTGGTGTCTGTGCCGACACAGAGCATAAATTCAAAAAGTTGATACGTGCGTCTAGGGTGTCGCTAAAATCATCAAAGTCAATATCGAAGTAATGCGTGAGCGACGGCGAGCATTCATTCGGAGGTGAACCTGTTGATAGGCACAATATGGCTTCGCAGGACAATTTAACCAAGCCTGTGAGTACCTCATCCGCTTGCGCTAGATTGACTTGTACTATCGGCGGCATGGCAATCAATAAGGCGGCGAATGCTAAGTTCAATGCTGGCAGTTGATGGCGATGATTCATAGTCTGATTCCTTTTAACGATAGATATTGTGCGTACATGGTGGCTGGCAAACTCTGGCGAATAGACTGTTGCACAAACATTCAGACGAAATTAATGCGTAAACTAATCTCATTTTTGCACCCTACTCTGTTTGGCTATTGCTTTACGCTGCGCTAAACGCTCTAGGTAAATCGGCAGCCAATTTTGCGGGTTGTCGCCCACTTCAGCGCGTATTTCGTCGAGTATTTCTACGTTGTCTAAAGAGGTACTCAGCACATCGAGCATTTCATTTAGGCTACTCAGGTCTAAAGTGACCACCGTCGATTGATGCCCTTGCTTAACCAGAAACTGTCGACTGGCTTCACCGAGGGTTCGGATGGTGTGAAACTCCATATCAGTGACTTTGAAGCCTGTCACGTAATCATCGTAGTCCGCTTTTGGGTTGGGTAAAAATATCTGCGTCGCACATTGCTCTACCATGGCGGCAACATGCGGTGTTTTAAGAATTTGCGCTGGGCTTTGTGTATCAAAAATACCAAAGCCATTCTGTTTACGAATGGTGTATTGCTTGTTGACTGCGAAATCGGTGAATTCAGGTAGCTCTAAGCGTTTCCAAAACTCCGCCATGACATAAATAAAGCGGCGGCCATCAATGAGGTTTTCTGTGAGATGCAGCAAGTACATGGTGACAGGCGCCAACAGCTCTTTGTCTTCTAAAAAATCCGTATCATCGAAACCAAATAAGCGACCTTGACTGAGGTCAATCGTGTCTTCTGCGTTATCCAGCACCCAGCCATAGCTGCTACCGCGACACCATTTTTGCAAATAGGCGTGCATGCCATTTTCTTGGGTATTATCCAGCTGCTGGTTGACCGCATATAAGCCGCGATTTTTTCGATCAAAGCCCATCATGACGCGTATTGCCCGTTCCAATTCCATGCTTTCATTGGCTTTTAATGCATAGGGCACAAGGCTTTGCACTAGAGTGACTAAAAAACGAATATTGTGTTCGAAGTTATCTAGCTGAAACGGATTAAACCCTGTCGGCACGCCTTTTTTAAGCACGCGGTAATTGCCACCCAATGCGCGCATTGCAACCTCCGCACCACGGTCTTTATCAAAAAATACAATCGTCGGTTGATATTTCAAGGTCATCAGCAACAGAAACAATTCCAGCACGGTCTTGCCAGACCCTGTCATGCCAATAATTGTGGTGTTGGCAGGGGCCTTTTTGTCTAAGGAATCATCATCTTCGTCTGTGCCGTGGAAATTAAAATAATACGGCGCACCATTGGGTGTTTTTAATATAGTAACGGCTTCACCCCACGGGTTATTATTGCGCTTACCCGTACCAAAGCTGTGCATGGCCGCCATGCCCGCAAAGTTGCGTGACGTCAGATACGCTTCACGTGGGCGATTAACCCAATTACCTGGGTGTTGCGCAAACCACGCGGCATCGGCGACCAGATCAAGCAAGGCCGTTTGATAACCTTCGTCGCTCAGTACCGACCTCGCATGCGCCATATTACGGCTGGTTTCATCTAAGCTGCTGCCCAGCACCGCAAGCGTGTAATGATATTCACCGTAGACAAAATCACCATTGGTGAGCTGGTCTAATGCCACATTCAGCGCATTAATTTGTGAAACGCCTGCGTCTTCGGTGGTGATGAGTTGATTACGTTGCCGCTCTAATTTATCTTTCGCTGTTGGTTTGTCTAGTATTGAGAAGCTCTGCGTTTCAATATACTCATAAGGCGTGTAAAGCAGGCCATTTAAGCAACCTGAATCGGTATTTTCTGGATAATCTTTGAGGTCTAGCAGTGCGGCAAATCGTTTCTGATTGGGCGCGCGGATTTCTAATTTTTCTCCCACAAAAAACAAACGTGAGGTCTGCAATATCTCCCGAATACAATGATGAGTGACGGGGACTTTTTCCCAAACGCCATTGAGCAAGTAACCGTAAAAGGACAATTGTTGCGAATACTGAATGTTGTTTTCTTGGTAGGTGCTGAGTCTTTCTATCGCGTACGCCTTAAGCGAGACTTGAATTTGTGCGATCAATTCTGCCATTTTGCGCAAGGCATGGTTTTCAGCTTCCTTGAGGGCATGCGCTGATTTTTCTGTCAGGCTAATCACCCGACCAAATAAGCCGCTTTTCACTGTGCCATACGGGCGATAACACAAGGTGAGATAAGTTTCGTTCTGCATCATGCTGTAACCGTCAAAGCTTGCGTAGTAACGATTAGCCAAGTCATCTGAAAACGCATCAGGATACGGCTGCTGAAATTGATCATGGTGTTGACGACGAATACGATGCGACCATAAGGCCACCTCGCCCAAGCCGCGAATCAGTTGGTTGAGCGCCTCTTTTTTGATGCTTAAGTCAACGGCATCGGTGGTCTCAAATGGAATACCTTCAATACGCCAAGTGCAGATGTACGTACCATCTCGGTTACGCACCACCGAATCTGTCACCAGACTGCTGTAGGGCAAGTCTTGTGCTGCGGTGATTTCGTGATTCGCAATATGCTGATGTTTGGCCGTCATGGTTTTTTAGTCTCAATATTTAATTTCAATTTGCTTGTCATTTTTTTGTTCGTCATTTCTAAGTACGATTTTTTGCGCACCCACTCTTTTTAAAAGCTTTATAAATATATTAAATCTCTTTAGTACGACACCCATGTCACCTATTCGAGGCTAAACCCTGACACCCATGTCACCTATTCAAGTTATACACAAGACACGGGTGTCAGCTATTTTTGAGTTATCCACAAAAATTTGCAGTTATACACATGACACCCATGTCAGGTATTTGAGAGTAATACACGACACACGTGTCACCTGTTTGGTCACCTATTTTTTGCTTTAACCATGCGCTTAATGTTCTGTTTCATGGCTAACAGGCGCAATGGTTAGCCCGCCTTTCTCGGCAAACTTTCTGATAAAGTCCTGCATATCGGGATTAAACTTACTTAAATCGACAGGCTGATGACTGATATTGTTGCCATTGCCTGAGACGTGATTGATGTTAATTTGTAGGTTCTCAATCTGAATAATCTGTCCGCTTTCAGGGAGTGCTGATTTGATATACTGCTTCAATTCATCGATCGTATTGCCCACCATGGTGGGTATGTAATCCCAAGACGCCTCGGCTGCGGTGTTGCCAAACAAGTCACGAATAGCAAGCTTTTCTCGTAACACATAAAGGTTATTTCTACCTCGTTTTTGCATATTGATATAGGCTAAATCTTGCAATTCTTTAATGCAGCGCATGACTTGCCGATCAGACAGTCCGGACTTTAGCGAGATGGTTTCTAGGCTAGGAAAAGATGCGCCTGTATTGAAATTACAGTGCGATTTAATCACCAAATACACTTTTATTGATGAGCCACTCATCTTGGCCATGTCACCGTTTTCTATCATGGATCTAAATAAATGAAACCATTGTGTATCGGCTTGCAGCGCAATTGAGGTGTCCATTTCTGCCCTAGCTTTTTGCTTGTATTTTCATGAGTTGTTCACGCATTATTTACGTTTTTTATAGCGCACGGGTGCGTAACTTTTTGCGCCCCAAAACTGCGCATTACGATGCCTTAAACTCATTTGTAACCTGAGTACATGCTGCATCAGTCGTTGGTCATCAAACTTAGAGATGATTTTCATGACAATGAATATCGGAATCATTAACACCAAAGCGATAAGCCCAATGATGGGTTTTAACCATAAGCCCCACATGCCGATTAGTACCAAAGGCAGCACTACGAACATTAGCGGCATCAGCGGCACGCCACCCAGCATCGATGGACGTGTACAGCCTTTAAATACGGGATCGCTCATATTTATGGCGTCACAGCAATCAACGCGATTGCACCTGCTGCGCCGATAACGACCGCACCAATAAACACACTGGCCAAATCAGCAAACTGCGCTTGTTTCGTCATCACCTTATAACCGTTCCACATGATGACAATCGTTGTAACCCCTAATGCCAAGCCGCCTAACCATGCCACAACCTGATTCAGCATGTTAGTGCCTGCGGTTAAGCCTGCATAAGCAGGCGTTGCTACCGCCAATGCACTGATAGACAAAATAGTGCTTACCAGTTGAATCCCTGTTTCACATTGCTTTGTACGTGTTGCTTGTTTTTGTGTGCTGACTAATCTTTGCATTGATTATTTTCCTTTTTATCTTAAAAAATTTATCCTGATGTATAAAACCTTCAATTTTTAAAACACCACCGCACTGCCCGTGTTGATTGTTTTCATTGGTGATTTCGTTTCGGTCAGCCAGTAATCGGCTTTACTGGATACTAGCGTTAGCTTCGCCATCACTTTGTTGGCATACTGTATACCCGCGTGGGAATTGAGTTGTCCACTGTAGTAGCAAGACAGAGCTTTGTGAGTAGCTTGTTGTTGATAGCCTTGTGCCATCGCACGGTTTAAACATTCCGCCAATATTTGGCCGCCAGCGTTTAAATTGGTACAGGGGTCAAATCCATTGTTTAGACTGAGGTTAAATCGATTGAAGTTGCTACGATTGACTTGCGCGACACCAATGGAATAGTTATAACCTGCCTGCTCTAGGTAACTAGCTGTCGCTTTAGCTTCGGCTAGGTTTTGTGGCTGGCGTAGTAAATGCGCACCTACAACACCGATTGCATAAGGATTGTGGCTAGATTCCACACTAATGACACTTTGCATGAGATGATGGTCAATCATAGGCGCGCATTGTTGAATGATGAGTGTGTCTAGCATATCTGCGCCTATTCCCTACCCTGCGCTTCAGTCAGAACGCTGAGTTTTACCTGCTCAGCAAGCACTTCTATTGTTTCCCCTGTATCGTCTAATTTGATCCATACGAAACCAGCTGCTGTTGGTCGTTCGTGTAGCATCACTACACAGGATTGATTGCCTTGATAATAGGCCAGCAGTAACGGTTTCTTAATCTTGCTTGGGTTTTCCGGCTTAGCGCTGACAGGTTCTTTGTTGCGCGGGTCGTAATAAGGAAGTGTTTGCGTCGTTACAAGTGGGGTGGCTGCATTATCGCCATCAGACTGTTTTAGCGCAGACTCAGAGCTTGCATCGGCTTCTAACGATTTACGCGCTTGCAGGATAAGCGCATTGGTAATCTCATCATGCTGATTAATAATCGATTCTGTTAATGTGGGTGATGCATCGTAGAGTTTATTCAGTTGATAAACCAGCTGTGCGCCCTTCACTTTGCCAGCTTTATAGGCAGTTTCTATCAGTGCAGGCATTTCAGTTAAGGCCAAATGAAAGCTGATGTAGCTCGCGCTTTCTGATAATTGTTCCGCGATTTTGCCCTTGCTATCCCCAGCTGCAATGCGCTTTTTAATGAACAGCGCAATGTCCATGGCGGCCATGTTGGCGCGTTTGGTGTTTTCAAGCACTTGGCTGTAATCATCAAAAATTACTGCATCCTGCTGAACGATAGCCGCTATTTTGCTTAACCCAGCCTCAAGCGAAGCGCGGTAACGTCTTGCACCGTGAATAATGGTATATACGCCCTCTACGGCAGGACGCACATGAATGGGCGTTTGAACACCCCTGCGTTTGATGTCGCTGACAAAATCCTGCCAGTGTTCATCATGGAAGTTTTTACGCGGCTGATGCGCATCCTCGATAATTTGGCTCAACGGAATAGCTAACACCACATTAAGTTGATTGTCGGGTTTAGGTGTTTTGTTTGTGCCGAATGCACCATGCGCCAACTGATCAAAAGCGCTCAGGTCAAAACTGGTTTTAAGTTTAGTGGCCGCATTCATTTGTATCTAACCCAACTGCCCGCCAACTTTGGCTTTTTGTGCTGCTAAATGAATGATATTGCTAGCGACATGCTCCCCTACTTCATGTTCAGCTTGGTCGTGTGCTATTTGCGCATGTTCTACTTGGCTACACTCTTCCACGCCAATACGTTCTAGTATCAAATCGAATATCTTGCGTAAGTTTGCCCAGGTACTGCGTGCCATGGTGTTGGTTTTAACAATATCGGCAAGCGATATGCCTTGTTTTTGGCATTCAGAGATCGCAGAACGCAGTGGAATTAAAGCAACCACGCCTTCGTTGTTAATGAAGAAATGCTGGCCTATGCGCTCATTCAGTTCTTTAAGGGCAGCACGTTGTGTGTCATTGCTTTGCACTTTATTCGGTAAGAACCCTAGAAATTGCAGCTTGGGGTTCAACAGCGATTTAATATTGAGAATACCGCGCTGGCCATACAGCGTATTACTCATGCCTTCAATGGATTCTTGCATGAGTTCAATCGGACTTAATACCGCATCGGCCAGCGTGAGCGCAATCGTGACTCGAATATCCAACGATGGTGGTCCATCGATAATACAAACATCATAACAAGCATCCATGCTTTCTAAAAACTGAGCAAAGTGTTGATGCGCAAGAGAGGATAATTCAGTTTGTATGCCGTCAACTTCCAGCTTCACGCGCGCCTGTTCTACCAACAGGTTGTTAAATCGCCCATCAGCCGCCAATATATTAAAGCCGCTATTATCAGGGGTCATACTGACTGGCTGCATCATGACTTCAGTCACAGTTTTAGAGAGTGGAGTCACCTTGCCGCTACGCGCTAAACAATGCGTCGCATTGGCTTGATCATCAAAATCAATCACCAGCACCCGATAACCTTGCGACCGTGCATAAAAAGCCAGCTGGCAAGTTTGTGTGGATTTGCCTACCCCGCCCTTTTGTATGCCGATATAGAGAGTTTTCATGATGGGGTTACCAACTATACCTTGTTGATTCAGTGATGTTTTCTGCTATTTTTAAGGATTCGTCATTCATCACTGCCATTTGTGTTTTAGGTGTCATACAATGAATAATACGTTATACCGTATTTAATTGTCAACGACTTTCCGTATTTATTTTATGTAATACTTTGACCATGAATTTAAGTACTAGATTACGTTTAGCATTAGAGCGCAAAGGTCTGAAATCAATCGATTTGGCTAAGGCGACAGGCATTGGCCCAGGCACCATTGGCGACTGGCTGTCAGGGAAGTCTAAAACAATGGTGGTTGAAAATGCTTTTAAGGTATGCGAGGTTCTAGAGGTGACTCAAGAGTGGCTGTTCTTTGGCAAAGGCAGCATAGATGCTAACAACGATACGCCTAAAAGAAAAATAGCCAATCAACTATTAGCCGAAACACCCGAGTACGCAATAGATGACGCGGTGAGCAGACTTTCTGATCTCAAGAAACTCATCGAAACCGCGCAAAAAAGTACCGCGACAGGCCAATAATATCGTTCAGCTGTGTATCCAACTTGAGTTGGATTTTGATGAATAACGCACAGGTACCAAATCAGCAACCTACTTCCCTATATTGGCTTTGGCCGCGTCAAATTGTAATTCTTGCAATGCACGCCTTGCGTTTTCACAATTAGGCACATCCCTACGCTCACCCGGGCTCTCACGACACCACGCATTTACTTTAAGCCTTAAAGCTTCGTCTTCCTTTAATTCAGGCACGGTGTAAGTTTTCTCCGTTGGTGAGCAGGCAGTCACCGCCTGAATGAGAGTTGAGATTACTGCAACTTTAATCAGCCTATTGTTCATATTTAGCTCCTCTAGTTTATTTACAGTTATTTTATACGAAATACCGTTGACAATTAAATACGTTATATCGTATATTAACAGTCGTATTGGTTAAGTTCAATCATCTTTAAAGTAACCACGAAACTAAATTTAATCATTCAATAGACACATGAACTTATTTTTAGAGCAAACGGATTTAGTACAGCTAACAGGATATACGCGCAAGGCCAAGCAATGCATTCATGCGCCGCTACGCTAACACATACAGGGATGAAGATATGAGCTTAATGGCAATTGATGAAGTTGCAGAGGAGTTGAATGTATCAATACGCACAGTTCAACGACTTATTAATTGCGGGAAATTGCGCTACGTCCGCATTGGCAAGTCAATCAGATTTAAGCGGGAGGAGTTGTGCCAGTATATCGAAGGGGCGACACATGGTGGGTACGATTCCAAAACAATGGAAAGCGCCACTCATTTTCAGCGGGAGCAGGTGCTACCTATGAGCAGGCCAAAGCTCTCGAAGCACAAACTAGACAAGCTGTTATCAGGGGCAAGCTCGGTCAACAGACCTACACATTAGAAGATGCTGCAGTCAGATGGTTGGAAGGAGAAGCTAAAGGCATCAAGCACTATAAAAAGCTGCTACAAACCATCAAACTCATACGCCCGCACATTCAAGACACTCCCATCGATAAAGCACAAGACGCAGCACAGCGTATCCGTAAAGCTTATCGACACCTAAACGTAGCAACCGTGAATCGCAGATTGGCTATTGTGAGAAGGCTATGCAATCTTGCTTGGAAATGGGGCTGGGTTCAAAGACAAATAAAAATAGAGTTGCTGTCAGGCGAAAAAGCTAGGCACGTTTACTTAAGCATTCCACAGGTTATCAAGCTGGCCAAAGCGGCACCAAAATCTAAATGGCACATCATACTGGCTGCCTTTACTG
>JBAVIP010000035.1:0-156188 GCA_049687015.1 Methylotenera sp.
TCTCTACTGACTGGTTCCTGACCTGGCAACCCAATATTCATTCATCCATTTTTTACAATATTTACAAATTCATGGTGGATTATGCCGACGTAAAAGGCATTGATGCCATCATCAAAGCCTACAGTTTGTATCAACAACAGGTAGTAGAACAAGATTCAGATGTAGAGCCGGTGCTGTCGCTTACCCGTGCCTGGACGCTGGTGCGCTTTGTGGAAAGCAAGATGCTGAAAATGAAAAGTTGCACCTGTTGCGGTGGTGATTATATCGTCAATACTTACGACTTGAACCAGAATTATGTGTGCAATCTGTGTCATGTACCTTCACGCGCAGGCAAAACTAAAAAAGCGAAAGAGCTTACTTATAAACTGGTTTCGATGACAGCGTAAAGTTAGTCTTGGCTAAGGCAATGACTAAACCATTAATCGATAAACGTCATTTTAATCAATACGTTAATCCTGAAGCACTCAGGGTGTCGGAAGCATCGCCAGCACCTAAGGCACATTTAAAACCCGCTACATTGGCAGTCTTGGTTCAGTGTGCGGCAATGTTAGTAGTATTTGCATTTTCATATGCCATGCATTCTGTCGCCGCGGTCTATTTTGGGGCTGATCTGACTTTCTCTATCCCGATTTTGGTATTGATGCAGGCACTTCAGGCTGCAATATTTTCTTACCTCGCAGGTATGGCGAGTTGGTGGCGTTGGATACATTTAAGTTTCCCCATTGCGGTATGGGGCATGTTCAGCTGGCAGCTCCCCAATGAATTTTATTTAACGGGTTTTATTGTCAGTCTTAGTTTGTTCTGGACGACATTTCGAAGCCAGGTTCCATTTTTTCCTTCACGCCCGCTGGTATGGCGGCAGGTGGCTAGAGTCATGCCGAAAAATAGACCGGTGCGCTTGATAGACATCGGTAGTGGTTTGGGAGATATGCCGATGTACATAGCCAAGGTGAGGCCGGATTGCCATATTGAAGGCATTGAAATTGCGCCACTACCATGGTTGGTGAGTTATGTACGTGGCCAAATTCGCCGCTCTGCCGCAATTTTTAAACTGGGTGATTATCGCTCGCTGGATTTTGCAAATTATGACATTATTTTTGCCTATTTATCGCCTGCAGCTATGCTGGCCTTATGGGAAAAAGCGCGTCAGGAAATGAAGTCCGGTAGCCTTCTCATCAGTCTGGAGTTTGAAATTCCGGGCGTTACTCCAAACATGCGTATTGCAGGCGGTGAACACTCCCCAATAATTTATGTCTGGCGCTTACCTTAGATATTCCATTTTGTAGGTGGATTTATCGCCCCCAGCGCAATGCTGGCGTATGTACGGGGCTATCCCAATGCTGTTTGATTTCATCATCCAATAGGCAAACGGTAATGGAAGCACCAGCCATATCAAGCGCAGTGGTGTAGTTGCCGACCAGTGAACGCGTAATTTGTAAGCCACGTTGATTCAGCAGCTTGGCAGCGCTGTTGTAAAGCAAGTAAAGTTCCATGAGCGGTGTTGCGCCAAAGCCGTTAATAAGCAACAAGATCTCGCTATCTTTGGCCGGTTTCAGGTCAGTTAGAATGGCTTCCACACAGTCTTTAACTATCTCATCAGCCTCGCGCATGGCTTCACGCCTGCGGCCAGGCTCACCGTGAATGCCTACGCCCATTTCAAGTTCATTGTCACTAATGTCAAAAGTAGGGCGGCCAGCGGCGGGTACTGTACAACTCGTCAAAGCCGCGCCAATACTGGCTGTGCGGACATTCACTTTATCGCCTAGCGCTTTGCAGGCTTGCAAACTGGCCCCTGTTTCCGCCAGGCTACCTATGCATTTTTCGACAATCACCGTGCCGGCAACACCGCGGCGGCCAGTGGTATAGGTGCTGTTAACTACGGCGCAATCATCGCTGGTTAACACGGTGGCGTGGTCAAAAGGCAGCATTTCCGCCGCCATTTCAAAATTCATCACGTCGCCAGCGTAGTTTTTCACAATAAACAAAATACCTTTCCCGGCATGCACCGCTTCTGCAGCGGCCAGCATCTGGTCTGGCGTGGGCGAGGTGAATACCTGGCCGGGGCAAGCGGCATCAAGCATGCCATAGCCGATGTAGCCTGCATGCAAAGGCTCGTGTCCGGAGCCGCCGCCAGAAATAATGGCGACTTTGTTCTGCGCTTTATGTTTGCGCGATAAAAAAATGGGGTCAAGCTGCAAGCTCACTAAATCAGCGTGTGCCGTAGCAAAGCCAGAAAGGCTTTCTGTAAGAACATTCTCAACTTTGTTGATAAATTTTTTCATTGAGCCACCTTTTTACTTAGTTTCTTTTAAAAGCAAATCGCACACGGTGTTCACCATTACCTGACAACTTTTCGCGCCGGGGTCTAAATGTCCAATCGCACGCTCGCCCAATCCGGCAGCGCGGCCTTTGGTGGCAAGCAAATCACGGGTGTATTCCAGCCCTTTGTCAGCAGCATTTTTCACTGCGGCGCATATTTCGGCAACCGATTTGCCCTGTGCTGCCATCGTGGTGAATGTGGTAGAAACCGGCACCAGCACATCCAGCATGGTTTTTTCACCGACGTTGGATTTTCCGCGCATCATCATGCTTTGTACCCCGTAAGCAAAAGCCGCCGCAGTTTCAAGATTCATATTGGTCTCGTTAATTTTGGCGTCATGCTCTTTCAGATATTTGGACATGCCCATAAAAAAGCTTGCAAACAATGGCCCGGAAGCCCCGCCGACTGTGCTTAGCAGCTTCATGCTGATTTTTTGCAGCGCTTCTTCCGGTTGCAGTGGCAGCAGTTCGTTATGCATGGCTGCGATCGTCTCGCTGCCACGTTTCATGTTGATGTAATGGTCGCCATCACCAATCGCGCGGTCGAGCGATTCTATGTTGGCTTCATTGGCGACAATGGCAGCGTGTACAGCGAGTGTAGAAGATAAAATAAAAGAAGTTTTCATGTGGGTAGTTTAAAACCAAACCAGTTAAAATTGAACAGGAATTTTTGCGATAGCGCAGGTGTCAGTTATGTTTAATTAGCCGCAGCGTTTATATTGCTCATTGTGCCCTGCATCATTTGTTAGCACTAGCCTTTTATGCGTAAGTTTGACTATTCTGTACTTGTAATCGGTGTTGAAGGTGGTAATGACCAATTGTTTTTTCTCTATACGCCAATCACCAAATTCTCCTGGCCGATGGTGCAAATATGAGCGAAAGTGATGTTGGCCATTTTCTATTTCCAGATTAAATTCCTCATAAAACGCGGAGGTTGAACTGGCGCACCACGCGCCAAGCAGCCTGCTTTCTAGAGTGGTTTTAGCTTGCGCTGAAATAAAGATAAAAAAGAAACACAGAAAAATAAGTAATTTTGGCATGAGACTTATGACATTAGTAAAAGTGCCAACCCGATAGCTGCAGGAACGGCTTGCACAAACAGAATTTTTTTACCTACGGTGGCCGCGCCATACAAGCCCGCAACCAAAATACAGCACAGAAAAAACACTTTTATACTTGCCCCCGCTACACCCAAACTTAAACCCCAGAACAGGCCGGCAGCTAAAAAACCATTGTACAAGCCCTGGTTGGCCGCTAAAACCTTGCTGGCAGCTGCCGCTTCTTTGCTTTGGCGAAAAGCGCGCAAACCTGCGGGCTTATCCCACAAAAACATCTCTAACACTAAAAAATAAACATGTAACAATGCAACGAGTGCAATAACAATGTTGGAGGCGGTCTGCATGACTTTTTCTCTATTGGTTGCGGCCTATAGGAATAGCTAACTAAGTAATACAACCATTTTAGCCTGCTAATGATGCGTTTAGCTATCCCCATTTTTTAAGATAGTTTTTGTTTTAAATCCAGCGCTTCCCAGCGTGCAAGGTGGCTTTCCAGCAAACTGTCAATTTCAATCAATCTCGATTGCAGTGTTTTAACGTGTTCAGGCTGCGTTTTATAAAGCTCGCCATCAGCAAGTTGCGTATGAATATTGGCTTGTTCAGCTTCAAGTTGCTCAATCTTGGCCGGAATCTCGCCTAATTCTTTTTGCTCTTTAAAGCTTAATTTTGAAAGAGACTTCACCTGATTAGCAGGTGGGTTTTCTTTGGGTGTTGATTTCGCAATTTGTGCAGATTCAGACTTTTTATCTTCGAGGCGTTGTTGTGTGAAACGTTGCCAGTCATCGTAGCCGCCGCCAAACTCAGTGAGCACGCCATTACCTTCAAATGCTATCACTTGCGTCACTGTGTTTTCTAAAAAGGCGCGGTCGTGACTCACTAAAAACAGGGTGCCAGAAAATTCCTGTAGCAAGCTTTCTAATAGTTCCAGCGTGTCGATATCCAGGTCGTTAGTCGGCTCATCCAGCACCAAAACATTGGCTGGGCGGGCAAACAGGCGCGCCAATAATAAACGATTACGCTCACCGCCGGAGAGCGACTTGACTGGCGAACGCGAGCGTTGTGGCGGGAATAAAAAATCCTCCAGATAACTAATCACGTGCTTGCGCTCGTTACCTATCTCGACAAAATCAGAACCCGGGCTAATGGTGTCGGCCAGCGTCGCTTCTTCATCGAGTTGTTCACGCATCTGGTCAAAATAAGCCACGTTGATTTTTGTGCCGCGTTGAATGGTGCCACTATCCGGCTCGATATCCCCTAGAATCAATTTGAGCAGAGTGGTTTTGCCAATACCATTTGGCCCGAGCAAACCGATTTTGTCACCACGCAAAATGCGCGTGCTGAAGTTTTTAATCAGTATTTTATCACCGTATGATTTTGAAACATTTTCTAGCTCAGCTACCAGTTTGCCGCTGCGCTCGCCAGCATCCAGATTGAGTTTGACGTTGCCCTGGCGTTCGCGGCGGGCGGCGCGTTCCAGGCGCAGAGATTCTAGCCTGCGCACGCGGCCTTCGTTGCGGGTGCGACGCGCTTTAATGCCCTGGCGTATCCATACCTCTTCCTGTGCTAAATACTTATCAAACTTGGCGGCATGTGTTTCTTCAACCGCCAGCAGCTCTTCTTTTTTAGCCTGATATTGCGTAAAGTTACCCACAAAGTCAGTCAAGATGCCACGATCCAGCTCGGTAATACGGGTGGCGAGCTTATCCAAAAAGCGTCTGTCATGGGTAATAAACAACACACTACCGTTAAAGCCTAATAACAGGTCTTCCAGCCATTCAATCGCCTCTAAATCCAAGTGGTTGGTCGGTTCATCCAGCAGTAGTACTTCAGGTTCTGCCACCAGTGCGCGGCCTAGCGCAACACGTTTACGCCAGCCGCCAGAGAGTGTAGAAACTAGCGCATCCGCATCCAGATTTAAGCGGCTCAACACGGTTTCTACACGTGATTGCGCCGCCCAGCCATTTTGCACATCCAAATCGTGCTGCAAGTGCTGCATTTTGGTCATCAGCGCGTCAATATCTGCATCAGGCATGCCCATGTCGTGCGTTACCTGGTGATAATCGATAATTGTTTGCTGCAACGCACCCAGGCCTTCGGCCACAGCTTCAAACACGGTGTGTGTGGTGTCGAGCTCAGGTTCTTGCGGCACATACACTACGCGCGCATTGCTCGCACGCCATACCGCGCCTTCATCAAGCTTAATTGTGCCGGCAATGGCTTTTAGCAAGCTGGATTTACCCGCACCATTGCGCCCAATCAAGCCTACTCGCTCACCTGCATCGAGTTGAAAGGCGGCGTGATCAAGCAGGGCGTGGTGCCCAAAGGCAAGACAGGCGTTATCTAAGGTAATGTAAGGCATGGTTGAATATTACTTTCTATTTATTTGCTAACATGGCGCGAATATTGGCCATTTTAGATTTGCCGAATTCTTTGCTTTCTATCGGGTCATTAAACGGGTTGCCAAAATGCCGTACGTCATCGCTTGGCAATTCTGCGATAAACCGGCTGGGTTCGCACATTTGTATTTCACCTGCGCGTTTACGTTTTTTGCACCAGGATATGTTGAGGGATTTTTGTGCACGCGTGATGCCTACATACATCAGGCGGCGTTCTTCTTCAATACGATCGGTATCAACAGATTCGCGGTGCGGCAGAATGCCTTCTTCCACGCCGATTAAAAACACATGCCCAAACTCCAAGCCTTTCGCCGCGTGCAAGGTGGAGAGTTTCACTGCATCTGGCTCGCCATCTTCACGGCCTTCCAGCATGCTCATGAGCGAAACCATTTGCGTCAGTTCTAGCAGGTTTTTAGCTTCCGTTTCGTTGCCAAATTCGGTATTTGCTTCACCTTTTTTAGTGAGCCAGCCGATAAACTCGAGCACATTCGCCCATTTGACCTCAGCTGCGCGTGGTTCTTCGCTGTCATACAAAAAGGCTTCGTATTGAATCGTGGTGAGCAAGTCATTCAGCACATCACCTGCCGGGTCGCGCACGGCGCGTGCCTGCAACTTGTTGATGTACTGGCAAAAATTCAATAAATCGTCTAATTGCTTGTTGCCGATTTCGCTTTGGAAACCTTGCTCAAATGCAGCTGCAAACAACGACATTTTGTGTGCGCTGGCGTACTCACCCAGCCGCTCGAGCGTGGTGTTGCCGATGCCTTTTTTGGGTGTGGTTGCGGCGCGGATAAACGCAGGGTCGTCGTCTTCATTCGAAATCAGGCGCAAATAACTGACCAGATCTTTAATCTCGGCTTTGTCAAAAAACGATTGTCCGCCGGAGATGGTGTAGGGAATCTTATGGTTGCGTAATTGCTGCTCAAAAATGCGCGCCTGGTGGTTGCCGCGGTAGAGGATGGCGTAATCCAGAAACCTGGTGCGGTTTTCAAATTTATGCGCCTGCAGTTTCATGAGCACAGATTCGGCCTCGGCCTCTTCGCTCATGGCGGCAGAAACCTGAATGAGATCGCCTGTGCCTAAATCGCTCCATAGTTTTTTCTCGAACAATTTAGGGTTATTGCTAATGACCTGGTTGGCGGCACGCAGAATACGCACGGTAGAGCGGTAGTTTTGCTCTAATTTGATGACTTTAAGCTTGCTGAAGTCTTCGGTGAGTTGACGCAGATTTTCCACATCCGCGCCGCGCCAGCCGTAAATGGCCTGATCGTCATCGCCCACGGCGGTAAATTGGCCGCGTAAGCCGGTGAGCATTTTCACCAGTTTATATTGGCAGGCGTTGGTGTCCTGGTATTCGTCTATCAGCAGGTATTGCAGTTTGCGTTGCCATTTATTCAGCGCGCTTTCGTGCTGCTCAAATAATTCAACGGGCAATTTGATCAAGTCATCAAAATCTACCGCTTGATAGGCCTTGAGCGTTTGTTGATACAGTTGATAGACCTTGGCCGCAGCGTGTGTAAGTTCTTCATCGGCCGCGGCCTTGGCTTGGTCCGGGTTGATAAAGGCGTTCTTCCAGGCGGAAATCTGGTATTGCGTTTTGCGTAATAACTGTTTATCGGTAGTGACCAAAATATCGGCCACAATCTTAAAGCTATCGGATGAATCCAAAATAGAAAACTGTGGTTTGTAGCCTAGTAAACTGGCCTCGGCGCGCAGCATTTGTAAGCCAAGCGAGTGGAAAGTGGCAATGGTTA
Source organism: Methylotenera sp. (assembly GCA_049687015.1). GTDB lineage: Bacteria > Pseudomonadota > Gammaproteobacteria > Burkholderiales > Methylophilaceae > Methylotenera_A. The sequence goes on from JBAVIP010000035.1 coordinate 7,528, forward strand.
AGCCTTTGGTAGGCTTGCCCTGCATCAGTTTACTCACACGCTCCTGCATCTCGCGTGCGGCTTTATTGGTAAAGGTAATCGCTGCGATTTCTTTGGGAGAATAGCCCGCTTCGTCAATCAAATAGCTGATTTTTTGCGTGATAACGCGCGTTTTGCCACTGCCCGCACCAGCGAGCACCAGTAATGGGCCATCGAGATACTTGACTGCTTCGCGTTGGGGTGAGTTAAGGCTGTTTAACATGTTTTTTTGAGCGGACTTTTAAAAGAACCTGGCACGACATTCTGCCGAGCTAACTATTTGCGAACTAAGCGTTTATAGTATGATTGTAACTGCTTAATAAAAATTAGTGCTTATAGTTATCAATTTTAAGCTAAAAATTATTTCTTCTAATTTACGGTAGCCGCTCGCAATGCCAAAGTTTGATCTAAAAACCATTGTTTTCATGTCGATGCTGCTGACCTTCATGCTTTCCATGCTGTTGGCGATTACACGCACGCACCATAAAAAGTTGCATGGACCAGGCTACTGGGCAGTGGGTAATCTGGTGATTGGCTTGGGCATGGTGCTGGTGTTGATGCAGTTGGATGCCCCGAAGCGGCTTTTTTTGCCCGGCATGGCCTTGATTGGCGCGGGCTTAAGTTTGTATATCAATGGCATTCAGGCATTTATTGGTAAAGTGCCTAATCATCGCGTTCCTGTTGCCGTATTTTTCCTGCTGATGGTCATAGATGCTTACTTTATGTTCAATGGAAGCGATATCCGCACAGCGGTGATATTGGGTGCAATCATCTTTGCGGCAATTTATCTATATTGTGCCCGGCTCACGTTTTCGCGCGATGAAGGCATTGTAGGCAGTTTGTTCTGGATTGCTTCAAGCTTATATTTGCTGATGGCACTATTGATGCTAGGCCGCGCATTTTATGCTTCGCGAGCGGGTGTGGCGGTATTTGATTCTTTTGCCACCTGGCCAGTCAATGCTTATACCTTCATGCTGGGCGCGGTTTCGCAGTTTTTTATCTCCAGCCTGTTCGTATTGATGCTAAGTTATAAGCTGAGTCAAAACCTGGAATCAATTGCGACGATTGACAGCTTGACTGGCGTACTAAACAGGCGTGGTTTGGAAGAAGCGGCCTTGAAAATGCAGGACATTTGCAAGCGCATTAACCTGAGCATGGCGGTGTTGCTGATTGATATTGACCATTTTAAAAAAGTGAATGACCAATATGGACACTTGTGTGGCGATGATGTGTTAAGGCATCTGGCCAAGGTGATTGCAGGTATACTGCGTTCCAGTGATGTGCTTGGCCGCTACGGGGGCGAGGAGTTTTGTGTATTTCTGCCGAACACTGCTGAGGATGATGCCGTCGGTCTGGCTGAGCGCATCCGTGCGGGAATTGAAGCAAGCCCATTAAAAGTGAACCGAACGGCGATTAAAACCACCGTCAGCATTGGCGTGGCTGATTCGGTGCGCGCAGGCTACGATTTTAAAGGCCTGGTAGCCACTGCAGATAGCGCCATGTACGCCGCAAAGAATAGCGGGCGAAATCGCGTGATGAGTTATACACAAATTACGCGGGACACTAAACAATCTTCATAAAACAGGCTAACATTCTGTTTGGATTATATTTTCGTCGATCATTTGATACATTTATTTGAAAGTTAATTATGAATGATAGAGCTAATAAAACTTCTATTTGTAGCATTGTCTTTTTAGATATTATCGATTTTTTTAAAAAAACAGACTCTGAACAAATAGAAATTAAAGGTCAGCTGAATGATTTGATTAATCGTGCAGTGATTGATATTGCGCAAGATGAGCGCACCATCCTGGATGTTAGCGATGGCGCAGTTATCGCCTTCACCGGTCCTTTAGAAGATTCGCTAGAAGACGCGTTATTTATCTCGCTCACCATTCGTGATGAAATATTAAAAAACAACAGTCAAAGCTCAGCGCCTCTATACGTGCGTTTCGGCATTAATTTAGGCCCAGTACGTGTGCCTAAGGGCGATAACAATCAGCCCAATATAGTGGGCGAGGGTCTAGATGAGGCGCAGCGGATTATGAGTTTTGCTAAGCCGAACCAGATTCTGGTTTCGCGCTCGTATTACGAAGTAGCTTCTAAGCTATCGCAGGAAATTTCACAAATGTTTGAGTACAACGATATGCATGCGCATGAGCATGAGGTTTACTCGGTACGTATGCTTAAAGACCAGTTGATGGAGGAAGAGTCGCAACCAGTTGCGACGAACAATTCACAGTCAGGCAATTGGCAATCAATCGCAAGCAAAATTAATTGGAAATACGCTGGCCTAAGCCTGATGGTGCTTGCGGCATTTTTTGTTTTGGCTAAATTGGCATCTACCCCAACCGAACCGACCATTATATTAGAGAAACCAGCAGTGGCAGAAACCCCAGCAGTGCCACAACCCCCCGCAGTGGCAGAAACGCCCGCGCCACCCCCAGCCACACCGACAGCTAAGCCAGTTAATGATGGCTTATTGCCAAATGAAACAGTTGAAACTTCTCCACCAGTAGTGGAGTCGGTTAAGGCCAGTACTAATCAGAAAAAAACTAATAATAAAACTGGGAAAAAAACTGAAACCTCGGCAAATGTTCTAACAAAAACAGAAGAGTCAAGCGGGGGGAAAGGTACCGAGAAGCCTGTAGAAACTAAAGTCGAAAATAAATCAGGAAAAGAAAAACCAGAAGATAAAAAATCCGGCTGGGAAACTTTTACTGAAAGCATCAAACAAGGTTCGGAACGCAAATGCTCGCAGGGGGAAATTGCACTGGGTCAGTGCCGCTAACTGTCTAGTTTGTCTCTGGAGCTATTTTATCGGAGCTATTTTTTGCAAGTTCGCTGGCTATCATGGCCGTTCTGGAACTAGGGCTTTCTAAACTTACGCGCCCTATTGCGCCGCTACGGTAATCGGTTAAAAAAGCAACAGCGGTTTTTTCGGTATCCCATAGGCCGTCATGGCGCTTGTAACTGCGGCGTTTAGCGATGGCTTCGAGTAAATCCACGCCATCCATCTTGCTTACATCCAGTTTCATGGCATCGAGCTTGTAGCGCGCATTCAGCAGGGCGGGGTAGGTTTTGAGCAAGTTGTCTGCTAAAAACAGCGCCACATCCTCATCAATCACCGCGTTGCGGCCAATGGCATGGCTGGCGGCCAGCATATAACCATCGCTTTCATGTTCTATCTTTGGCCACATCATGCCCGGCGTATCGGTAATGCTCATGGTGTCACTCAAATCAAAACGCTGCTGGCTTTTAGTCACCGCGGGCTCGTCACCCACTTTTGCCACACGGCGGTTGAGTAGCGCGTTCATCAGCGTGGATTTACCCACGTTGGGAATGCCCATAATCATCATGCGTAACGGTTTTAAATGCGTGCCGCGGTGCGGTGTGAGGGCCAAGCATAGTTTAGGAATTTTATTTGCGTCGCCAGGCTTTTTGCATGAAAGTGCCACTGCTTTGGTGTTGGGTTGTGCGTTGAAATAATTGAGCCAATCCTGAGTTACATTTGGGTCGGCCAAATCTGCTTTGTTGAGTATTTTTAGCTGTGGACGCTGGCGAAACAGACGCATTTCATCAATGATCGGGTTATGGCTTGCGGCAGGCACACGTGCATCCAAAACTTCGATGACTATGTCGATAAACTCCATGGTTTCTTCTGCCTTTTTACGGGCTTGGGTCATGTGGCCCGGGTACCATTGAATTGCCATGTTGACTCCGTTTGAAAATACAAAAAATACCTTGTCGGCCTCGCCTTGCCGTACAAGTGCGTACAGTCTTCAGCTCGCCTTCTCGTCTTTTTTGATTTTGAAACGGAGTTGGCGTTGATGGCAACGTTGTATTTTAACATCTCGCCATCAATTCAAGTTTTTTCAATTAAAATAGACGCATGACGCTTATTCCTGAAATCAAACCAAATCAATCACACGAGTTGCTGAAAGCGCTGCATATACTCACGCGCGATGGCAAACTCAATCAGGATAGTCGCCGCAAGCTCAAGCAGGTGTACCACCTGGTGAATTTTATTGAGCCGCTTTTTAATGAGGTGTTGGCGCACAATCCAAATCCTGTGCTGGTAGATCATGGTGCAGGTAAATCGTACTTAGGCTTTATTTTGTATGATTTATTACTCAAACAATTGAATGCTGGTGAAGTGATTGGCATAGAAACACGTGCGGATTTGGTCGAGAAATCCAAAGCCTTGGCGGCAGAATGCGGCTTTGAGCGTATGCGGTTTGAACATTTAACAGTCGAAGAATCCATTTGCTCAAACATAATTCCTGAGAAGGTTGATATTGTCACTGCGCTGCATGCCTGTAACACCGCGACGGATGACGCCATTCAATTTGGCCTAAAAAAGCATGCCAAATACATCGTGCTAGTGCCGTGCTGTCAGGCGGAGGTGGCCGAAGTGTTGCGCAAGCATAAAAATGAAAGTTTTGCTAAAACGCCATTGAGTGAAATCTGGCGCCACCCGATTCACACGCGCGAATTCGGTAGCCATGTTACCAATGTCCTGCGCTGTTTGCAGCTGGAAGCGGCGGGCTACAATGTCACGGTGACCGAACTGGTGGGATGGGAGCATTCGATGAAAAATGAGCTGATCATCGCCAAATATACGGGCCAGCCGCGTAAAAACGCACAAGCAAGGTTAGAAGCTATTTTGCAAGAATTTAATTTAGAGGCGTTGCAGAGCAGATTTGTTAATTGCTAAGTTCTGCAAGGTACAAGCCGCACCTAACTTGGTTGACAGGGCAAATAAAAGGCGTAGGATTGGCTCGATAATTTCATTAATCTTAAATCAATAGCTAGCTTTTGAAGGGGGATTCACATGAAACTGAAAAGGCAATCAACAAGGAAGGGTAAGTCTGGCGTTGAGAGCGCCGCGCGTACTGTTGTCACGTTAGTGACAGCACTGATGCTGGCGGTCTTTACTTCATCTGCTTTCGCTGATTGTGTGGACTACAGCGAAACGCGCGCCAAGCAGGCGGCGAAAGCATTAGCCAAAAACCCGCCGAAGTTTTCAGATATGGGTTTCCCGGAGATTGCTGGCCTCACTATCGATGCAGCTAGGTCATCTGGCGATCCCAAGTGCGACCCGCCAGAAAAACGCACTTACTTCTTCTACAAGACCAATGCATCCCTGCTGGATTTCTACACGGCAATCTTTCCGTACATGAAACCGTGGCGCACTTGGACGAGCCCATCTGGCAGGGAATCACACAATTTCTATGTATCATCTGGGACCGAGGTGCAAATCCGTTGCAAAGGAAACTGCAAGACCGAGGATTTCAATATTCCAGGTAGAATCGACGAGATCATGATCAATCGAAGCAATATGAAAGATTCGCTTACCACGGATGGGCCAGGTTGGAACTGGACGCCAGAGGATTTGGCCAAAGGGAACGCTCAACCCGCGGCAGGGCGTGCAGATACGGAAAGGCCTACATCGTCCCCGACGACTGGGTCATCTGCTAGCGGGAGCAGCAATACCTCAAGCAGCAATAATACGTCAAATAGCGGTAGCGCACCGAAAGCCCCCGATACTGTGGATGACGCACTGAATAAAGCCAAAAAGCTGAAGGATGTATTAAGGTTTTGACCACTAAATATCAACAGGTAGCTTTTGAAAGGGGATTCACATGAAACTGAAAAAACAATCAACAATTGCAGTTGCTTTATTCACTTGTGCCTTACCAACGGTTACCTGGGCTGATACTGTTCCTGCCCAATACTGGGTGGACATTCATACCTCTAATATGTCGATGCCTGGCATGGATGATGGCATGGCGGGCTTGATGGGCAGCATGATGGGGGGAGGGGCTGGAAGCGATAATACTTTTGGTAATGCGACCAATGATGGCGTGTCTGCGGGAGGAGCAGGCAAATGGATGGATAATGCGCTGCGCGTCAGTAAGGTTCCTGCGGGGTCAAAAGGCACACATGCACTGCCTTCAGGCATGTCTATGGGCGCATCTATTCCCCTGATACCCGTAGAGTCAGGAAAAGTAGAGCCTGGCAATAGAGAATATACCGACCCTAAAATGCAGGAAACAGGCAAGATCTATTTTTACTGGGGATGCAGTGATAAAGTGCGCTCTGGTCAGCCCAAGGTGATTGATTTTTCATCCAAAAGTGGTTTTGGCAAGTTTCTGGCGGGTAACTACACTGCGGATCGCGGAGCGCGAGCGATTGTGGGCAATTCCATCTGGCCCAACATTCAGGATAAAAAACGTGTGCCTGACAACGCTTCTCTGATGGGCGAGCATGTCATTTCAGGTGACGGCGTGCCGGAAGGCATGAAGTTCAGTGTTGATTCCGGCTATGATTTCATGCCTAAAATTGAGGCGAAAGCGACCGGGGAAACCAGTGGCTCGGTGAATGTGGCCTGGAACAATGTCACGAATGCAAAAGCCTATTTTTTAAATGCGATGGGCTCTAAAGGCAAAGGTGACATGATCATCTGGAGCGCAAGCGAAAAGCCGGAACCAGGCTGGGGCTTAATGAATTATTTAACCCCGAAAATGATCGAAAAATTGCTTAAAGAAAAATTGATTTTGCCTAACAGTCAGCAAAGTTGTGCTATTCCTGAAGGCATCTTCAAAGAAACGCAAGGGGTGATGGCGCAAATGATTGCTTATGGACCAGAACTCAACGTGGTTTATCCAACGCCAGATCCCAAGAAAAAAATCAAGCCTGAATGGGCGTCGCGCTTGCGCGTCAAATCCACCACAATGGTCATGCTGGGTGGCATGGGTGGTGGTAATAGCCGTGGTAACCAGGGGCAGGAAGATTCGGGCAATATGAGCGACTCGACTAGCAAACCGGGCAGTTCCGATACTGGTGGCAGCGTTTTAGATAAGGCGAAAAAATTAAAAGACGTGTTTGGTTTTTAATCTAGCATTCATTTGAAATTCAGTTAGGCATTTGTGTCGGCGATAGGCATAATTGTCAGCCTGTCGTTAGTCGCAGAAAGCAAGCTCAACCAAACTTGACGGTCACCAGCCGATATTGCATCGGCTTTTTTCTTGTCAGTAAATGGAAAAGTACCATGGCAAAGCAATGCGGATAAACGTTTGCCACCTGCCAGCTTAACCGAACTTGTGGCTACATTGGTAATTGTTGATAACCCAAAACTAGACGATTGGGTGACGATTAGCAATAATGCCAGCAAGACGGCACTAAGTTATATCACAAACCCAAAGAGTAGTTCAGCGCGGCTTATTTGTTAGGCGCAATGCTGATAAAATCTGCTAACGATGCTTGTATGGCACTAGACGAGTGGGATGCAGGTTCGGAGCTTAAATGCGACTAAATTTATTAGAAAAAAGTATGCTAAATCGACCTTATTATTTTTTATTTTTCGCCTTCATTAGCCTGGTATTTTCGCCTGTTGTTTTTGCTAAAGAGGCGACAACAACGCAACGTGTGCCTGAATTATTACTTGCGCAAATTTACCAGCGTGGCGTGGACGTACCCCAATATTTGGTGAGTGAAAAGTTTGATGGCGTGCGTGCGGTGTGGGATGGCAAGGTGTTGCGTACGCGCGCTGGCAATGTGATTGCCGCACCTCTTTGGTTTACAAAGGGCTTTCCAGCAACGCCGCTGGATGGTGAGTTGTGGCTGGCGCAGGGTCAGTTTGATGCGCTCTCAGGCGCGGTGCGCAAAGATGTGCCGATTGATGCGGAATGGCGGGGTATTTCTTACCTGGTTTTTGAATTGCCCGATGCGCCAGGAACGTTTGAAGCACGAGCAAAGCGCATTGTCGAAATTGTTAAGCAAGCCAGCACTCCCCATCTGAAAGCAGTTGTGCAATTTCGTGTTAAAGACGAAGCGGCGCTAAACAAGCGGCTTAAACAAGTTGTCGCCGCAGGTGGAGAGGGCCTTATGCTGCATCGCGCTGATGCGCAATATATCACTGGCCGAAATGACGCGCTACTTAAGTTAAAGCCGTTATTCGACGCAGAGGCAACCGTTGTAGCACATACGCCAGGGCGCGGCAAATACAAAGGCAAGCTCGGCGCGCTGGTCGTAGAAACATCCGAAGGCGTGCGATTCAAACTCGGTACAGGTTTTAGTGACGCGCAACGCGAAAATCCACCCAAAATCGGCAGCATCGTCACTTATGCTTATCGCGATAAAACTAAAACGGGCAAGCCAAAATTCGCCAGCTTTTTGCGCACACGCAATGAATAGCGCCAATATTTCAAACTTAATGAACGCGCTAGCTAGAGGTATGTTGGCAGACCGCCACGTGCTGCGCCGCAAGCTGCGCGATGTGGCAGATTTGCAAAAATCTCCAGATGAAAAAGCGCAATTAAAAGCACAGCGCTTATTGGGTGAAATCGCACAAAAAATTCATGCTTCTCAGCAAAAGTATCAGCAACGTTTAAGTCACTTGCCTAAGCCGGAATACCCGCTCGAGCTGCCAGTTTCATCTCGGCGTGATGAGATTGCGAAAGCCATACAAAACAATCAAGTGGTGATTGTCTGCGGTGAAACAGGTTCCGGCAAAACCACGCAATTACCAAAAATATGCTTGGAGCTTGGCCGTGGCGTTTCTGGCTTAATCGGCCACACTCAACCGCGCCGTATCGCTGCGCGCTCAGTGGCTGCGCGTATCGCGCAAGAGCTAAATTCGCCACTGGGTGAGGTGGTGGGTTACAAGGTACGGTTTAACGATAAGTTGTCAGAATCCAGCTATATCAAGCTGATGACGGATGGTATTCTGCTCGCAGAAACGCAAGGCGATAAGTTCCTTAATGCGTATGACACGATTATTATCGATGAGGCGCATGAGCGCAGCCTGAACATTGATTTTCTATTGGGTTATTTAAAGCAGTTATTACCCAAGCGTCCTGATTTAAAAATCATCGTGACTTCAGCCACCATTGATGCGGATAGATTTTCACAGCACTTTAGCGGTGCGCCGGTGATTGAGGTTTCAGGCCGTACCTACCCTGTGGAAATTCGCTATCGTCCGCTTGGTAAGGCGGGCTTTCGCGCGAAAGAAAGTGCCGAAGCTGAAAATGCACAATTTGATTTAGACGATGAAAATTTGTTTGGAATCACCCGTAAGGCTAAGACCGAAGCGCGCTGGCTGGAAGAGGATGACGAAGAAGAAGCCATTGAAGAAGCCATTCTGGATGCCGCCGATGATTTGCTGCGGCAGGCAGACGGTGACATTTTGGTATTTTTGCCGGGTGAGCGCGAGATTCGCGATGTCGCAGACCATTTGCGTAAATACCAGGGCCGTTCGACTAAGCTTAAACATATCGAAGTGTTGCCGTTATTTGCGCGGCTTTCTATCGAAGACCAGCAAAAAATATTCAAAAGTCATAGTTTGCAGCGCATTGTGCTGGCGACCAACGTGGCGGAAACTTCGCTTACCGTGCCAGGGATCAAATACGTGATTGATGCCGGGCTGGCGCGGGTGAACCGTTACAGCACGCGCGCCAAAGTAGAGCAGTTGCAGATAGAGAAAATATCACAGGCGGCCGCCAAGCAGCGCGCAGGGCGTTGCGGGCGCGTATCAAACGGTATCTGCGTACGCTTGTACTCGGAGGAAGACTTTAACGGCCGCCCGGAATTTAACGAGCCAGAGATTCTGCGCAGCTCGTTAGCGGCTGTGATTTTGCGTATGGCTGCTTTACGGCTGGGCGATGTGGCCGAGTTTCCGTTTATTGAAGCGCCTTCTTCACGTTTGATTGCCGATGGTTACTTGTTATTGCAAGAGCTTGGTGCTGTTGACGAAAAGCGTCAGATTACTGAAACGGGGCTGCAGCTTGCAAAACTGCCGCTAGATCCGCGTGTTGGGCGCATGATTCTGGCGGCGAAACGCGAGCATTGCCTAAAAGAAATTCTGATTATCGCCAGTGTGCTGAGCATACAAGACCCGCGTGAACGCCCGATGGATAAACGCGAAGCAGCAGATCAGGCACACAGTAAATTTGCCGGTGAAGGCTCGGATTTTATGAGCTATCTCAAGCTATGGGATTGGTTTGATCATGCCCTTAAAAACAAAAAATCCAATAAAGATCTGCTTAATCAGTGCCACACTAACTTTTTGTCTTTTTTACGCTTAAAAGAGTGGCGTGAACTGCACGGACAATTGCTGGAAATTGTTTCCGAGATGGAATTCAAGCTCAACGAAAAAGAGGCCAATTACGAGCAAATCCACAAAGCGCTGTTGGCGGGCTTGCTGGGCAATATCGGCTTTAAGGATGGCGAAAGCGAGTCTTACGCAGGCGCGCGTGGCATTCGTTTCCACATTGCGCCCGGTTCTTGCTTAAAGAAAACTCGCCCCAAATGGGTAATCGCGGCCGAGCTGGTAGATACCACCAAGCTGTATGCGCGCTGTGTGGCAAAAATTGAACCTGACTGGATAGAGCCGCTGGCGAGAGGGTTAACGGAGAGCCATTATTCGGACCCGCGCTGGGATAGAAAAATGGGCATGGTGAATGCATGGGAGCGTGTCTCGCTATATGGCTTAACCATCATTCCCAAGCGCCGCGTGCATTACGGACCGATTAACCCTGCTGAATCGCGTGAGATATTTATTCGAGAAGCGCTCGCAAATGGTGAATTTGATACTAAAGCTGCATTTTTCACTGCAAATGAGCGCTTGATCGCCAAAGTTGAAGAGTTGGAACATAAGGCGCGCCGTCAGGATGTGCTGGTGGATGAGCACCAGTTATTTGCATTCTATGACGCCAGAACCCCCGCGGATATTTATAACGCGGCGAGTTTCGAAAAATGGCGTGCGGATGCTGAAAAGATTAATCCAAAGTTATTGTATTTAACGCGTGACGATTTGATGCGGCATGGCGCGGATGCCATTACCGCCGTGCAGTTTCCTGAAAAAATCGTTTTAGATGGCGTTGAAATTGGTCTGAAATATCGTTTTGAACCAGGACACGTGTTGGACGGCGTGACAGCGACCATTCCACTTGCATTGCTGAACCAATTAAACCCGGTGCAAACCGAGTGGCTGGTACCAGGCATGTTGCGCGAAAAGCTGACTTACCTCATTAAAGCATTACCCAAGACTTTCCGGCGTGTGTGTGTGCCGGTGCCGGAGTTCGTGACGGGTTTTCTAGAGTCTACCGACCATCACTTTTCAAATCCGCTGCTTGAAACGTTGGCTACCTATGTCCAGCACAAGACCACGCTCAAAATCAGCAAAGAGGACTGGAATTTGAGTGACATTCCACCGCACCATTTTATGAACTTCAGCGTGGTGGACGATGCCGGGCGAGAGCTCGCAATGGGGCGTGGCTGGAACCTGCTTAAAAAACAATTAGGTTCAGCCGCGCAACTCACTTTTAGAAACACCTCGCCAGATATTGAGAAAACCGGGCTAAAGCAATGGGACTTTGGCGATTTACCGCAAACGCTGAGTTTTGAACGCGATGGTCTAAAAGTGACCGGCTACCCAGCGCTGGAAGACGCTGATGACAGCATTTCGGTAAAGCTGTTCGATACCGAGCGCGAAGCTATATTGAACCATCGGAAGGGTGTTTGCCGATTGATGCGCTTTGAGTTGAAAGAGCAAATGAAGCAGCTGGAAAAAAGCCTGCCAAATTTTAATCAATATGCGCTTTCGTTAAGAAACATCATGTCGCCGGATGATTTGCGCGAAGACATGATTTGCGCCATTGCAGACCGCGCATTTATTGGTGAAGATGAGTTGCCGCGCACCAATGCAGATTTCATGAAACTGAAAGCACGCGCAAGAATACGGCTGCCAGCCGTCACGGAAGCGATTGCTAGGCAGGCGCAGGCGATTGCGACAGAGTATCAGCTGCTCATCACCCAGCAGAGCAAAATGCCTGCTACTGTGAATCGTCTGAAACGCGACCTGGAACAGCAGGTGAGCCAGCTGGTGTATAAAAACTGCTTTTGCCAAACGCCCTGGGAGCAGTTGCAGCATATTCCACGCTACCTGAAAGCGCTCAGACTGAGAATCGAAAAACAGCCGGCAAACCCGGAACGCGATGGCAAAAATGCTGCAAGTGTAGGGTTAATCTGGCAAAAATGGCAGGACAAAATCAATGCCTTAAATTCAGCACATTTGGATATTCCGCAAGATTTGAAGGACTTTAGATGGTTGATTGAAGAGTTGCGTGTTTCATTGTTTGCGCAGGAACTCAGAACGCCGTTTCCAGTCTCGATTAAACGACTTGAAAAAACCTGGCAGGAAATTAATCACTAAATTTTGATGGCAACAAACCCACTGACAAATAACGATTTCGAGACGTTTTTGCAAAAACCGCGTGGAGATAGGCAGATTCGTCTCAATATAAGTCGTAACACGTTAATAGCGCTTGTGGTTTCGCTATTGCTACATGCGCTAATTTTGTTTTTTGTAATACCAAAAATAGAGTTTGAAAAGCCTAAAGAATCGCCAACTTTTGAAGTGGTTTTAGCGCAACCAAAGCAAGCAGAGGCGATTCCAGAGCAGCCACAGGAAGCAATACCAGGGCGGCCTCCAGAGCCTATTGCTGAACCTGTTAAAAAACCACCAAAGGTGATAACAAAGCAAGCTGCGCGCGATGCAAAACCGCCGGTTTTTTCAGTGCCAGAGGTGCTTGCGACAAACAGACCGGAACCGGAAGCTTTGCCGCAAAGAGCCGATAAAACTAAAGAGCCTGATATGTTTGCAGCCCTAAATGCCAAGCGGGCGGAGCGGGAGCGTACTGAAAGCGAGGCCGCAAAGATAAACGCAGAAGCGGCTGCGCGTGAAACTGGCCCAACTGAAGAAGAAAAAAGAGATGCAAAAATAAAAAGTAATTTTCAGAACGGTACCAATGGCATTTTTGAAATCACCAGTATGGGTAGCCGCAGCGCGAGTTTCACATTTCTTGGCTGGCTGAATGATTACAGCACCTCCAAACGCCAGTATTTTGAAGTGGAGGCCAGCACCGGTCAGGATGTGCGGCTGGTGATGATTAGGAAAATGATTGGACTCATTCGCGAGCACTACCAAGGTGATTTCAACTGGGAATCACGCCGCCTGGGGCGCACGGTGGTTAAATCGGCAAGGGTGGAAGACAGTGCCGAATTGGAAGATTTCTTGATGACGGAGTTTTTTGGAACGAATTACAAAACCGTGTTGTAAGTCAGCTATAAAAACTGCACGATAGCTCTGGGTGAAGCTTCCCCCTCATATACGCGCGCATTCATTTTCAATCGATAGTGCCTGCAGGCAAGGTGGCGTGCGGTTTACAGACAGATTGCATTACTAATGAAGAAAACAGATACTTTTGAAATGCATGCATTCAAACTTGCGTGAGCATTTTTCTAACCGCGTTTTCGTCCAGGTTTTTTCCAATGATCACAATCCGGTTGCTCGGTTCCTCCTCGTTCCAGCCTTCCAGCAAGGTAGGCGGGTAGGGCGTAAAATGCACGGCGTGAATCGCCAGCGGTGCAGGCTGGTCAGCCGCATGGAGTATGCCTTTCAGGCGCAGTAGTTTTTCGCCGTAGGTTTGGCAGAGTTTTAAAATCACGGGTTTCAAATCACGCCAGTTGAGCGGATTGGGCAGAGTAACTGTAAAGCTGCTGATCTCGCCGTTATGCGGCTTTTTAATCAGGCTGGGCTTGCTGTTTGTAAGTCTAAGGGGCGCACGCAGCCAGCGTTCCGGCTCGGCGCGTTTGCCGGTTGGATCAAATAAACCTACATCAATGATGAAATCGGGATCGATTTCACCGTGCTGTATTTTGTGCTGCGTTGCGCCAGCATTGATTGCTATCAGTTTTTCTTTCAGTGCAGATAATTGCTCCGGCGTCGCCAAGTCGGTTTTGGTCAGCAACAGCACATCCGCAAACGCTGCCTGTTTGCGCGCTTCCGCATTGTCTTCCAGCTGCTTCAGGCCGTAGACGCTGTCAACGGTGACAATCACGGCGTCCAGACGGAACACTGATTCAATCACAGGCTCATTCATGAGGTTGGCCAGAATCGGGCCCGGATCAGCCATGCCGGTGGTTTCGATGACCACGCGGTTAAATTGCGGAATCGCCTGCAGCGCGCGTTTGAAAAACAAGTCGCGCATGGTGTCCGCCAGTTCGTTCTTTAAGCTGCAGCACACACAGCCGGAGCTTAATAACACCGTATTGTCGGCGATTTGCTCGCTATCGACTTGCGTAGCGAGAATATGATCGAGACCCGCTTCACCCAGCTCATTGATGATGACGGCGCTGTCTTTCATGGCTGGCTGGCTTAATAATTGGTTCAGTAGTGTGGTTTTACCGCTGCCCAAAAAGCCAGTTAATAAAGTTACGGGAATGCGTTTATCCATAATATCAAGGTAAAAAAATAGGGTCGAAAGCTTCGACCCTATTTAACCACAAACTACTTACATTGAGTTAAGCAAGATTAGTTAGATGCTACGCCTAAAGCTTTAACTGTTTGAATGTTGATGTAACGTCCACGATCCACTGGCAAGCCTTTGGCCGCTTGGTAGGCTTGAATTGCTGTTAATGTATTGTTATCTACGATGCCATCGATATTGCCTGGGTTTTGACCAGCGGCTGATAGTGCTGACTCAATTTCTTGTAGTTTAGCAGGTGTTGAGTTGGTGGCACATAAGATTTGACGCCATTCCCAACTGCCTGCAGATACTGTTTTGGTTGAAGTTACAGTGTCGTATTCTGCAGGGATTTCAGTGATTTTTTCGCTTGCAGGAGTAGCAAGTTTAGTTGTTTTCACTTTTGCATATTCTGCGGGCACTTCTACTTCACGTGTTGTTGCAGGTGTTTTCAAAACGGTTTTTTGAACAGTCGTATATTCTGCAGGAACTTCTTCTTCGCGTGTGCCCGGGCCTTTAACCATGACTTTATTGGTCACTGTTTTGTAAACAGCCGGTTTTTCAATTAAACACATCACGTAACCATCATCACCAGCAATTTGTTCTTTGGAACCGCTCCGCGCAGCTTCTGCCACTGTGCTGCGTTTCCAGTAAGTCGATGCTTCTGACACTAATACCTGCTCAGATTTATCTTCATATACTGCATCTACTGGAACTAAGCGTTTACTTGCCGGTTTAACCAATACTTGCTCTTCTACAGTTTCATAAACAGCTGGAATAACCTCAAGACGAGTTGTGGCAGGTTTTACCATGATAGTTTCCTCGCCTTCTGCGAAGGTTGCAGGAACAACCTCAACCTTTTGGCTTGCAGCGCGCTTAAGTACTTGCTGTGTAACTTGTTCAGTTACGGGTTTGTTATGTAAGTTAATGTAGCATTCACCAGGTTTGGCAGCTGGAGGTGCAGTAACTTGGTTGCTGTAACCATATTGGTTACTTGTTTCAACTAGGCCGTTATTGGTGCGCTGGGCTGCGCAACCAGAGGCAAGAGCTGCCAGAACAGCTAATACTAAGGCTTTTTGTGTGTTCATAATGAAACCTTTCGATAAGTTTATAATAATTAAGAGTTATCAAATTACTTGACCATTGCAGATAACAATATACATATTTTTGTAAATTAAAAACGCTAAACAATGTAAAGCATTGTTAAACCTTGCTTGTTCCGTAGGTGCGGCACACGCCACAAAAAAATTAGTCAATAAATGGCCAATAAACAAACCTAAAGCACAGTAAAATGCTGTTTGTTAATTTTCAGTACAAATTAGGCAATATGAACGTTTTTTACGAAGAAGAAGGCCATTTTAAGGTGGCCTTTGTTATGACCGAGAATCCTGGCTCTATGCAGGTGGAATCACCTACGGGTAAACGCTCTAAAATCAAGTCGAACAACGTGCTGCTGCGGTTCGAGGATGCGCTGGATGGCTTTATGGAAGCAGCTCAGCACGAAGCGGAAAATCTGGAAATCGAATTTTTGTGGGAATGCTGCGGCGAGCCTGAATTCGGTTTTGAGGATTTGGCGCAGGAGTATTACGGCAAAAAGCCCAGCGCAATTGAAGCGGCAGCTACGGTTATCAAGCTGCACAGCGCACCGATGTATTTTTACCGCAAAGGCAAAGGGCGCTATAAAGCCGCGCCAACCGAGACGCTTAAACTCGCGCTTGCCGCTGTGGAACGCAAAAGACAGCAGGCCGAGCAAATGGCGGCGTGGGTAGTGCAGCTGAATAATAAGCAATTGCCAGAAGTCTTTATTCATGCGGCTGACAGCCTGATTTATCATCCAGATAAGAATTCGCCTGAGTGGAAAGCGATTGATGAGGCCGCGCAAACATCTGGCAGGCTAGCGCTTACCGTGATGCATGATTGCGGTTTAATCAAGAACGCACACGATTATCACCTGGGGGCTTTTCTGCGTGAAATGTTCAGCGATGGCACGGATTTTCCTGATTTTGATTTACCCGTGATTCCGCAAGATCTGCCATTGGCAAGTGCAGAGTGTTTCAGCATTGACGATGCTACCACCACAGAAATTGATGATGCGTTCAGTCTGGAAGCGCTTAATAATGGCAATACCCGAGTGGGTATACATATCGCGGCGCCAGCTTTGAGCGTACTGCCAGAAACGCCTTTGGACGCCATTGTGCGCTCTCGACTTTCTACCGTGTATATACCCGGCAATAAAATCACCATGCTGCCGGATAGTGTAGTGATGCCGTTCAGCCTGGATGCAGGAAAAACCAGGCCGGCGTTGAGCCTGTATTGTGAAGTGACACCTGAATTTGAGGTGATTGCACACGAAACCAAAGTAGAGCAAATTCGAATTGCCGATAATTTACGGCATGATACCTTAGAGCCTTTTTTCAATACGGAAACCTTATCCGAGGATAGCGGGCATCCTTATTGGTCGCGGCTTAAGTTTTTGTTTGATGTTGCAGAAACACTGGAAAAAGCGCGTGGAAAGTACGATCCCAACCGTGCGCCGCAAATAGATTTTAATTTTTATGTGAACGACGGAATTGTCAGTATCGTGCCGCGCGAACGCGGATCGCCGATGGATAAAGTGGTGTCAGAACTGATGATTCACGCCAACAGCCATTGGGGCGGCTTATTGAAAGAGGCTGGTTTGGCAGCGGTCTATCGCGCACAAACGGGCGGGAAAGTATTTATGACATCAAACGCGGAGCCGCATCAGGGCTTGGGCGTGGCGCAGTATACCTGGTGCACTTCACCGTTGCGCCGCGCGGTGGATCTAATCAATCAGCGGCAACTGATCGCGTTGTTGAAAGCAGAGCCAGCGCCTTACAACGCGCAAGATGGCAAACTGAATGTCATTATCCGCAATTTTGACCAGACTTATAATGCCTACAGCGAGTTTCAAACGCGCATGGAGCGTTACTGGTGCCTGCAGTATCTGATTCAGGAACAACTGACCGAAGCCTCGGCAACGGTTTGGCGCGAGAATCTGGTGCGGATTGACGGCACGTTTTATATCACCAAAGTGCCCAGCCTGCCCGAGCTAAAGGTGGGGACAAAAGTGTTGCTGGAGATCAAACACATAGACACTTTGCTGATGGAGCTGAATTGCAAGTTTAAAGGGGTTGTAGCGGCTGAGCCGGTTGCAGTGGTTGAAGAGAATGTTGAGATTTAGCGGAAACATTTATGTTGAAGTTTAGTAGGAAGATTCATAAAAGTGTTGCTGATGACAGCATCGTTGAAGTAAGCGAAAGCAACGGTATCCGCTCGCTGTATTTAGGCTCGGTCACCATTCAGAGTAGCATGAGAGTCAGTGCACCATTTGCGCTCGAGCTGGCGTATTCGCGCGGCATGATGGGGTTTCTGCTATTTTCGGATAAGGTAAAAAACGTGCTGACTATTGGCTTGGGCGGCGGCTCCGTACCCAAGTATATCCATGAGTATTGTCCTGAAATCAACCAGACTGTTGTGGAAATCAACCCGCAAGTCATCAGAATCGCCCGCAGTCATTTTTACGTGCCGGAGAATGATGCAAGACTCAATATTATCGAGGGTGATGGTATTGCCTACCTGCTCAATCATACCAACAGTGCCGATGTGCTGATGATAGACGCATTTGACAGTGTGGGTATTCCGCCCAGTTTTTGCAGCCAGGATTTTTTTGACAGCTGCGAAGCTGCACTTACAAATCAAGGCATCTTTGCGATTAATCTGTGGGGCAGCGATAAAAAATTTGATATTTACTTGCAGCGCATCGAGCAGTCTTTTGATAACAAAGTATTGATGCTGCCGACAGGCAGGCCGGGCAACATCGTCGTTTTTGGCTTCAAGCACGCACC
The DNA here is from genome assembly GCA_049687015.1 of Methylotenera sp. Lineage (GTDB taxonomy): Bacteria > Pseudomonadota > Gammaproteobacteria > Burkholderiales > Methylophilaceae > Methylotenera_A. The sequence continues at coordinate 25,721 of JBAVIP010000035.1, forward strand.
GGATTTGCGTATCGCCAATTTGCATGCGCGTGCAAAAATGCTTGAGCATAAGCACAAAATAGAATTTTTAAGTTTTTTAGAAAAACTGTGCGAACATAATCCCCATGACAACAAGCAGCTTTTTTAAAGTAAAAGAGAAATAATGAATCAATATTTTGCCACCTGCCCGCGCGGCCTGGAAGTCTTGCTGGTGAACGAGTTGAAGCAATGCAACGCAAAAGACATCACGCCCACCGATGGCGGCGTGGCTTTTGCCGGTGAGTTAAGTGTATGTTATTCCGCAAACTTGCATTCACGCATCGCCACACGCGTACTGATGCAGATAGGACGCGGAAAATACGCCACCGAAGATGATCTGTACCAGGCGGCGTACAAGCTCAATTGGCCAAACTGGTTTGATGTGAAGCATGACTTTATGGTGAAAGTCACCGGCGTGAAATGCCCGCTGAAAAGTCTGGAATTTGCCACGCTACGCATTAAGGATGCGGTGTGCGACAAGTTCAGGCAAGCTGTCGGGTCGCGTCCCTACATTGACACCAAAACGCCGGCAGTGCGCATCCACGCTTATCTAACGGTAGATAGCTACCAGTTTTATGTGGATACTTCAGGCGATGCCTTATATCAGCGCGGCAACCGCAAAGCCAGTATTGAAGCGCCTTTGCGTGAAAATCTGGCTGCGGGGATTTTACAGCTTTCCGGCTGGAAAGCCGGGCAGCCGCTTTTGGATCCGATGTGCGGCAGCGGCACATTTTTGCTGGAAGCGGCGATGATGGCGCTGAATATAGCGCCCGGCCTAAAAAGGAGCTTCGGTTTTGAAAAGCTGAAAAATTTCGAATCAGATACCTGGAAAAAAATTAAGAACGCCGCGCTGAAACAGGCGCAGCCCGCGACCTTTCAGAAAATTTACGGAAGCGATTCTGATTTGCGCGCAGTGCGTGTGGCGCGTCAAAATCTAAGCGAAGCAGGCTTGCTGGAAGCTGTGCAACTGGCACAGACGGATATTACCGAAGTGATTCCGCCAGCGGATAACGGTGTGCTGGCGGCCAATCCGCCTTATGGCGTGCGCATCGGCGAGGATGAAGAACTGGCGCTGCTTTATCCCAAAATGGGCGAGGCGCTTAAACGCAGATTTGCCGGCTGGAATACTTATTTTTTAACCAACGATATGCGCCTGCCAAAATTGATGCGCCTTACCCCAAGCAAGCGCACACCATTGTTTAACGGGCCGCTGGAATGCCGGTTGTTTGAAATTAAGATGGTGGCCGGAAGCAATAGAAAATAGTTGAATCGTAAGGAGAAACATCATGGCTGATTCATTGGATAATTTAAGGGCGCGTATCAGTAGTTTTGTGCGAGAGCGCGACTGGGCGCAGTTTCATACGCCCAAAAATCTGGCGATGGCGATGATTGTAGAAGCGGCGGAATTGGTTGAGCAATTTCAATGGGATACGCCGCAGGAAAGCCAGCAATTATCACCTGAAAAACGTGAAGCGGTGGCGCATGAGTTGGCCGATACGTTTGTGTATTTGCTCAGAATCGCCGAAGTGCTGAAAATTGATTTGATAGATGCGACTAACAGGAAAATAGAACTGAACGCACAAAAATACCCGGTTGACAAAGCGCGCGGCAGCAATGCTAGATATACGGAATATTTATAGGAGTGATTTAAAAACTGCTCCCACAAAAAAGCCAGCTTGACGCTGGCCTTTTAGTTTTTGAATAACTTAAATTATTTTAATGCTGCAAGTGCTGCATCATAATTAGGTTCCTGCGTAATTTCCGGCACCAGTTCTACGTATTTAACGACGTTGTTCTCATCTAGAACAATGACAGCGCGGGCACACAAGCCTGCCAGTTTGCTCGTGAATAGCAACACGCCATAATTCATTAAAAAATCACGGCCACGCATGCTGGATAAATTGACTACATTCTCAATGCCTTCTGCCGCGCAAAAGCGCGTTTGCGCAAAAGGTAAATCGGCAGAGATATTCAATACTACCGTGTTATTTAGGCTGGCCGCGTGTTTGTTAAATGTACGTACTGAGGTGGCGCAGGTAGGGGTATCAATACTTGGGAATATATTAAGTACTTTGCGTTTGCCCGTGTAGGTATCTAAAGTGACGTCTGCAAGCGCTTTATCGACCAAGGTGAAGTTAGGGGCGGTGCTACCAATTTTAGGCAAGTTGCCTGCAACCTCTACTGGATTGCCTTTAAGCGTAACTGAGCTAGACATGATTTTTCCCTTTTCTAATTATAAAACTGCAAGTGCTTATCATAGAACAAAAAATACCGGTTTGGAACAAGTGCTTTTGATTTAAAACCAACTAAAAGGCTAAGCTGATAAATTCTCGCTTAAATAGCCAATGGTCATGGTTTGGTTGTGCAACACGCTGTCGGTGGTATTGGGGCGTGGTGCAAGCTCGCCATAAGAGTAAAAGCCAGTGATGCTGGTTTGGGATCCTAAAATTTTCTGCACCAGTTTCACTTCGTCCACTACTTGTTCTGCCATTACACCTTTGCGTCCTACACAGCTTACGCATACGGCCAGCCCCGTCTGGTTGGTTTTGTTGTTATTTAGGCCATCCATCACCAGGTTAGCCGCGTTACCAGCGCCTTCTACCAATCTATCGTGGTTGGTTTGGCATAGGCGTACCGTTTCACCTTCTTCTACGTTACCGGCAAAGGTTAAACTATTGTTTTTGCTATCAACTGCCAGTAGCGTACGGATTTTTTCAACATCACGCTTGCCTTCTTCAATCACTGCCAGTGGGAATTTTAAACCGGTGCCAGGCAAGCCTCTGGAAAACGCTTCGCCAATATACATTCTGTAGAGCGGCAGCGCAGGTTTTCCATCTAGTTCGAACACCACATTTTTTTCAGATTTGGTCACTTTGCGTGGCGGGCCATAAGGTTTCCATCCGCCAAGTGCGCCGCTGGAGGTAATGAGCGCGTCACCATACAAGCCAACAGCAATTACCTGATTATCTGAAATGGTATCGTTAAATAGTTGCAGCGTTTTTACAAAAGCGCCGCCATCGCCCGCCAGACCGCCCACGATGGGGACATCGCCTAGTACGCTTTGAAAGCCCTTAAGCAATTCAGAACCATTTACGTTCAAGCCATCTGAAATCACTAGAACAGTTCTTAAAGCATCTGCTTTAAGTTGTTTTGCTAGATCGGCAGCAGCTTCAAACGAACTTTGCATGCCAGACATTTTGGTTTGTGCGACGCGTTGGATGGTTTTTTCCCATTGGATTGCGGTGATTTGAATGCTGTCATCGAATACACCGGCTGGGCTAATCTCACCAGAAGTGGTGCAGCCTACCAACTGTGCGGTGGGGTAACGTAATTTTAAAAAACCTTGCAGTTTATCCTCAGAAAATCTTTTTACCGAGCCGAATACTAAAACCAAATTAGCACTGATAAGTGGCGATGCGCCAGGCAAATCTCTTAATGCCATTTTTGAATCCACAGACTCTTGTCGAATAATCATTGCTGCAGGCCCTTACTAAAATTTTTTAGGTATCGAAATAATTTATAATTATTTTTTTTAGCTTATTAATTAGTATTTCTTATATTACAAAGCTTATTAGTCATTGTTAAAGTACATTATTACAAATATTATGTAAGTGTTGCAAATTATTTTAAAAAATGTAATATTTGTACGGGTAAATAAATAAAATCACTTAAATTTAACAATAAAAAATCACATTTTTATTCGATGATTTTTTTATATGTAGCGGTACTGAAGCATATATATTTCATATGTCAGGGGATCATGAAGTGGCGCAAGCGAATTTGGCTGGTACAAAAGTAATGGTTATCGATGACAGCAACACAATCCGCCGCAGCGCAGAGATATTCCTTAAATCCGCAGGTTGCGAAGTGATTTTGGCTGAAGATGGTTTTGATGCTTTGGCAAAAATTGCCGATCAACATCCGCAAGTAATTTTTGTGGATATTATGATGCCACGCCTAGACGGCTACCAAACTTGCGCGCTAATTAAGCGCAACGCAAAATTTAAATCTACCCCTGTGATTATGTTGTCCAGCAAAGATGGTTTGTTTGACCGCGCGCGTGGACGCATGGCGGGTTCTGATCAATACTTAACCAAGCCATTCACGCAAGATACTTTGATTGACGCAGTGAATGCCTATATCAGTAAATAATTATTAGTAAATAATGTTTTTCGGAGACCAGTAATGGCAATTAATAAAGTTTTAATCGTTGATGACTCTATAACGGATAGATTTTATTTAACGGAGCTACTGGAAGAGCTGGGCTACCAGGTAATCTCATTAGAGAGCGGTGAAGCTTGCGTAGAGCGCGCCGCAGAAATTGCACCAGATTTAATCATTATGGATATTATCATGACAGGGCTAACGGGCTTTCAGGCGACACGCACACTGACAAAAGACCCTGCGACTACAAAAATCCCGGTGATTTTATGCTCAGGCAAGCTGCAGGTGACAGATCTCTCCTGGGCAGGAAAAATGGGCGCCAAAGCGTGTGTTCAGAAGCCCATTTCTAAAGACGAGCTGAAGGCCGTTATTGCAAAACTGGGTTAACACCTCAATTTGTAGCGCGGATTTTTTGAGAATAAAGCATGGCAAAAGAATCGAAATTACGTGAATATCAAACCAGCATTCTGGCTAGACTGGAAAATGCTAAAAAAGCAGGCGCAGAGGCGCCCGCAGGCTATTTGGGTGTAGTGATTGGCAGTAAACATGTACTGGTAAGCCTGCAAGAGATTTCTGAGACTTTGCCCATTATGGATATTCATCGCGTGCCAATTGTAAAGCCTTGGTTTTTAGGCGTGGCTAATGTGCGTGGTGTGTTGTATGCCATCAATGATTTGGCGCAATTGTTAGAAAATACGTTTACAACCATTTCGTCTAACGCGAGGCTTTTGTTATTAAGTGATGCTGTGGCTTCTAATGTGGCCATTGTAGTCGATAAAATGATAGGTCTGCGTAAACTGGATGGAATGAAATTACGCGAAGAAGTGACTGATGAAACCGTATGCTTAAAAGCGCAAACCTATCAGGATGAAGAAAATCTGGTTTGGCATATGCTGGATTGCAACAAGCTGGTGCGTTCTAAGGAGTTTGCAACACCTTATGTGGTTTAGATGTCATGTGGGTTAAATGGTGATCGCTGTTATATTTGTAATGGCTGAAGTAATGGTTAAGAATAATAATTCAAGCGTGATTTATATTTAAGCTTTTGAATAGCGCTAAATTATAAATGAGAGGTTAAAGGGATCGAAAATGGCATTTAATATAAAAGATATTCCAGCAAAACTTAAGCAAATGGTGGCCGGCAAGGCCAGCGGCGGCACAAGCCAGGGTGGTGGCCGCAGTCAAGTCTATATTCCAATTGTTGGCTTGCTTATTTTTATTGCCTTGGCATTCTATGTAATCAACCAAGTGCGAATAAACGGGCCTTTGTACCAACAGCTTAAGGCCAACGACGATCTTAAGGCGGATATTTTGCCGCCGCCTTTATACACAGTGGACGCGTTTGCGGCAGCGAATGCGGCCTTTGTGGCGGCATCAAACAACGAAACAGAGCTGCGTGACATAAGATTGGCTGAAGTAAGTAAAGCGGAAGCGGCGTTTAAAACCCAGGTTGAGTATTGGAAAAAAAATATCCAAGTGGACACTATGGGCGGGCCGTTTCAGGAAGTGATTAAGTCGAATGAGAACTTTTATCGTATTTTTAACAAAGACTTTACCCCCGCTATTAAACTGGGCGCTGTTGCCGCTGCCAAGCCGCTTGGCGATTTGGCGAGTGCCTACGATGTAAACAGGTTGCGAGTGAATGCAATGGTTGCCGAACTTGCGAAAGAGTCTGCCAAAACGAATGAATCAAGTAGTTCACTTGTAAATGCTATTTTGATAGCGTTGGCCTTATTAGGTTTATTGATTTTGGCTTTAATCTGGATTTTTGGGATGCGTCAAGCCAAAACCATTGAAAGCGCGGTGATGACGCTGGAAAGCGACGGTCAAGCTAACCAAATGGCGGTTTTAAACTTGCTCGATGAAATGGGTGACCTGGCAGATGGTGACTTAACTGTACATGCCGAGGTGAAAGAGAACATTACTGGTGCGATTGCGGACTCAATTAACTATACCATTGATAGCTTGCGCAACTTGGTAACCGAAATTAACCGTGCGTCGGAGCAGGTGAATACGGCCACCGGGCAAGCGCAAACGACGTCTGTTTCGTTGTTATCTGCTGCAGAAAAACAATCTTCTCAAATTACAGAGACGACCGAGGCGGTGAGTAATATGACCCGCTCCATTTTGCAGGTATCCAGTAACGCGAGTCAGGCCTCTCAAGTGGCGCAGCGCTCATTACAGGCTGCTACACTGGGCTCTAAGGCGGTACAAAATACCATCGCAGGTATGAATGGAATTCGTGAACAGATTCAAGAAACTTCCAAGCGTATTAAACGGCTGGGTGAAAGCTCACAGGAGATTGGTGAGATCGTCGAGCTGATTTCTGACATTACCGAGCAAACCAATATTTTGGCCTTGAACGCGGCGATTCAGGCGGCATCTGCAGGTGAAGCGGGTCGTGGCTTTACCGTGGTTGCGGAGGAGGTGCAACGTTTGGCGGAACGTTCATCAGAAGCGACCAAACAGATTAGTGCGATTGTGAAAACCATTCAGACCGATACCCACAGCGCGGTTGCGGCGATGGAAAAAAGTACCGAGGGTGTGGTTGAAGGTGCGCGACTCTCTGATGCGGCCGGTAAGGCGCTGACCGAGATTGAAACCGTTTCGAACAGCTTGGCGCGCTTGATTCAGTCAATTTCTGCTGCTACCGAGGCACAAACTGAAGTGGCTTCTAAAGTGACCAAAAACATGCAGCAAATTCAGGAAATTACGTCGCAAACCACTCAGGGTACAAAGCTGACGGCTGAGTCTGTGGGGCAGCTAACCAAGCTTGCGGAAGAGTTGCGAGATTCGGTTGCTGGCTTTAAGCTGGCTTAATTTTTTCACCTGTTGCAACTATTATTGAAGATTGTCGGAGCATAACTAGGTGTCTGAAAATTTTGATAGCAGCTCATTAGGCTGGGTTAAAGACCAGATCAATCAACTACTTGACTCTGTGTTGGAAAATATTAATACAGTGCAGAGTAATATGCATGACACTTCTCCGATGCGTTTGTCGCAAACGAGCTTGTATCAGGCCTCTGGCGCGCTGGACATGGTGGGTTTGGAGGGCTGTAAACGTTTTTGCAGCGAGCTGGAAAAATTAGCTGGAAAGCTTGAAAAAAAAACCATCAATGCCACGCCGGAAATTTTTGAGGCATTTGGCAAAGCCGTAAAAACACTGCAATTATATTTGCAAGAGTTGCTCAACGGCTCACCAGATATACCTTTGCGCTTATACCCTGCTTTAAATCCTATTATGGCAGCACAGGGTGAAACCTTGGAGGAAAGTGAACTGTTTTTCCCCGATACCACTAATAGCGCGCCCAAAGATATTCCAAACAAACAATTAAGCGATGCGGAATATGCCAGTTATATTGTTGAGCAGCGCATGGTTTATCAAAAATCGCTGCTTAATTGGCTGCAAACCAGGCAGCCTGGCGCTTTAGAAAGCATGTCTGCGGCGGTAAGCAATGTGAGCCAGGCGCAGCAAAAAACCAGCAATAAAACTCTGTGGTGGGCGGCGAGTGCATTTACTGAGTCATTAGCGCAAAAAGAAATTGCTGAAAACCAGGGTGCAAAACGGCTGTGTAGAAAGCTGGATCAGGAATTGCGCTTGTTTGCAGACCGTGTGAATAAGCCGCATAGCAACTTGCTGCGTGATATTTTGTACTATGTGGCGATTAGCGATGTGGATAAGGCAAGCGTACGCAAAGTGAAAGAAGTATTTGAACTTGATCAGCTGATTGATAAAAAATCATCGGCTAATTTTATCGGGAACAATATCAATGCGGATGAAACGGCATTGGTACAGCAATTAATTGATGAACTGGAAAAATTAAGAGAATTATGGGATGAAATATCAAGCACCATCGACTTTGCTAAGGTGGATGCTAAAGTAGGTCAGGCGCCGGTTCATCTGGATAATGTGTTAATTACGAGGTTCTCGGATGCGCTGGCCGCTAGCCATGCGATTACACAAAATTTAAACCGCGCGCTGCTTGTGGATGTTTATTCGATGCTGCAACAGGCTAGTAATACTTTGCGTGATGATGCAAGTAAAGTGAACCACGCTGCATTAATTGAGATCGCTGCTGCACTAAATTTAATTGAGACTACGCTTAAAAACTACCAACAGCTGGATGCAGACAAAATACAAAAATTACAGTCTGAAGTGCGGCGGCTAGAGTCAATTTCATCAGGCACAGTTTACGATAAACTTGAAGGTGATAGAACTGGCGAGCTAGATCGCGACACGGTTAAGGCTGTGGTTACGCATATAAAAGAGTCTCTCAAAATTGTTGAGCAAGCACTCGATAGCTACTTCCGTCATCCAGCAGATAGGGCACCGTTAACGCTCACGCCACAGCCGCTTAAACAAATTCTTGCGGTGTTTGACATGCTGGGCATGCCTACGCCAGCAGCAATAATGAATACGAGTGGCAGTTTTATTCGGCATTTTCAGCAGGAGAACTATGTAGCGAACCAAGCACATTTTGAGTTGGTGGCAGAGAGCTTAAGTATGATTGGCCTGTATGCCGACGAAATGCCGAAAACTCGGCCGGAATCTGAGCGAGCGCTTGAAGATGCGCTGCAGCGCCTGAATAGCACCCTTGCGGAAGTCGGCCAGAATGCGGATAGCGAGGAGCACGCTAAAGTTGCTTCAGCATGGCCTGCTGATGCGGCCCCTCTGGAAACTATCGAAAGCCTTTCTGCAAAGGACACAAAGCCAGCGGAGCGCCCAGCCATTGCGGATGCCGTAGTGACTGATCAGGCATTCGACTCTGAATTGTTGGATATTTATCTTACGGAAGCCGAAGTGGTGCTCGCGCACATTGCGCAAAACTGTCAGGCTTTGCGTGTGAATGCAACGGACTATGAGGCTTTAGTAGAAGTGCGACGCAGTTTTCATACCTTGAAGGGCAGTGGCCGCACGGTAGGTTTAAATGCTCTGGGTGAAATTGCCGGTAAAGTTGAGCTCTTTTTAAATGGCGTGCTGGATAAAAAATCTACGCTAAATCCGCAGCAAATTATTTCAATTGAGCAAGTTTCAGCCGCATTCGCAGGCTGGGCGGCAGAGTTGCGCGCAAATGGCCAGGCTAAAGTGAATCAAGAGGCCTGGCTTGCGCGTATAGCGGAGCTTTCTAACCAAAGCGCGAGCGAAAGCGAAAAACCAAGCGCCAAAGCAGGCGCTAAAAAGCCAGATGCGCAGGTACTGATTGGCGGTACAAGAAAAATGAGTCGTGCGCTGTACAATATTTTTATCAACGAAAGCATGCAAAACATTACGTTACTGGAGCAAGATGTCGCCAAACTTGCCGCAGATAGTGGCTTGCGGCCTTCAAAAGAGGCAAAGCGTGCTATTCACACCTTAGCTAGTAACGCGCTTGCAGCCGGATTTACACAGATGGGTGAGCTAAGCCGCGCGTTAGAAAACTGGCTGGATGAAATTAACACGATCTGGTCGCCACAACAACTGGAGCTTTACACAAATACTGTTAAAACGTTGGCAGGTATGTGGCAAAAAATTTCTGAGTTACGCAATCCGCGTTCCGCCAATGCATTGATAAAAGTACTTAAACAGGCAACTCAGCAGGCCATGCAAAATAAAGCGTATTCAGTTGAGTATACTGAAATTTCACAGGACGAAGAAGAGATTGCCATGACTGCTACGCAAGCCAATGAAGTGGCTTTTGTACAGGGTGTGGCGGCAGAAGGAAGTTCTGATGAAATTGAGATAAAACTAATTACCGAAGGCAAATCTTACCCTGCCAAAGGCGCTCTTGATACAGCACAGGTGGGTCAAGAATTGCTCACCATGTTTATTGAAGAAGCGCGCGAGATTCTGCCAGAAATCGGTTCGGAATTGCGTGCCTGGCGTGCAAACCCCAAACAAACAGAACATCCAGATGCATTGCAACGCGCGCTACATACGCTAAAAGGCAGTGCCCGCATGGCAGGCCAAGCAGAACTTGGCGATGCGGTACATGAGCTTGAAGATCATGTGCTTCGCTCTCTCAAGCGCAAAAATGAGGCAACAGATTTCGACAATATGTTTGTTGAATTAGATAAAATCGGCAGCTTCTTTGAAGACACGATGGGCAATACGCCAGAAGAAACAATTGGTCAAATTAGACAGGAAGATGTGGCACCAGCAGGCCGCGCGACCGATAGGAAAGCACAATTCCTGCGTATGCGTGCCGATACCTTGGACAGGCTGATTAACGAAGCAGGCGAGATTTCTATTATTCGCTCGCGCCTGGATAGAGAGCTGACCGGTTTTAAGCAATCTTCGAATGATTTGACCGAGAGCGTGACGCGTTTGCGCACTTATCTGCGTGAGTTAGAGATTGAAGCCGAAACGCAATTGCAATCTCGCATGAGCATTTTGCAAGAAGCCAACGAAACTTTCGACCCGCTTGAATTCGACCGATTTACACGTTTGCAAGAACTCACGCGGATGATTGCCGAAAGTGTGAATGACGTAGCCACTATTCAAAACAGTTTGATTACCAGTTTGGACCATTCAGAAGCGGCACTGCAACAACAAAACCGCATGAACCGCAATTTGCAACAGAGTTTGCTAGGTGCACGTATGTTGCCGTTTAAGCAAATTACAGAGCGCCTACAACGCATTGTGCGGCAAACCGCGCGCGAGCTTAAAAAGTCGGTGGATTTAGTGATTGAAGGTGAAAATACCGAAATTGACCGTAGTGTGCTGGATAAATTAGGCGCGCCGTTAGAGCATTTACTGCGTAATGCGGTGGCACATGGCATTGAGTCGCCACCTGAACGCAGTAAGCAAGGTAAAGTTGACACTGGCAAGATTACGCTGAGAGTGCGTCAAGAAAATGACGAAATCAGTATCATTGTGAGCGACGATGGCGCCGGCATCAATCTGCAGCGTGTTAGAGAAAGAGCAATCAAGAATAATATGCTGGATGCGAATGCAGAGGTGGGTGAGCAAGCATTGATGTCGCTCATTTTTGAACCGGGTTTTTCTACCGCCGAAAGAGTTTCGCAAATTGCTGGCCGTGGGGTCGGTCTGGATGTCGTGCGCAATGACGTCAGCGGCTTGGGCGGCCGTGTAGATTTGAACAGTGAGTCTGGCAAAGGCACAACCTTCAATGTGCATTTGCCGGTCACGCTTTCGGTAGCCCATGTGCTGGCAGTGCGCTCTGGTCATGAGATTTATGCGTTGCCGGTGGCCATGATTGAGCAGGCGCAAAAAATCAAACGGCTGGATTTAATTAACGCCTACAAGGCAGGCGAAATCAAATGGGCGGATAAGCAATACCCGCTGCATTATTTATCCAAGCTGCTGGATCATCAGGAGCATCAACCTGAAGATCATGCCTACATTTCTGTGCTGCTGCTGCGCAGCGGCTCATATAGTATTGCCTTGCATGTGGATGAGGTGATTGGCAACCAGGAGGCGGTCATGAAGCCCATTGGCGCCCAGCTCGCACGTGTGCCGGGTATCGTGGGAGCGACAGTCGCCGGCGACGGTAGTATCGTGCTGATTATTAATCCTGTGCAATTGGCTAACCGCGAAGATCTGGCGGTAGGCAGCATCGTGGTGAAAACAGCTAAAGCCAAAGCACCCAAGATGGTGGCCAAGCAACGTATATTGGTGGTGGATGATTCACTCACCATGCGTAAAGTCCTGAGTCGCTTGCTGGAGCGTGAAGGTTTTGATGTGATGGTTGCAAAAGATGGTATGGATGCGATGCAGCTGCTGCAGGAAATCACACCGGATGCGATTTTAACCGACATCGAAATGCCGCGTATGGATGGCTTTGGTCTGGCGCGCAATATTCGTGACGATGCGCGTACAGCGAATACGCCGTTGATTATGATTAGCTCGCGTACTGCGGATAAGCATCAAAACCTGGCCAAAGAAATTGGTGTCGATGCCTTCTTCGGTAAGCCTGTACAAGATGATGATTTAATTGATAAAATTAACGAATTACTGGCTTCCAGGCGAGTTTTGCACTAAAAGATAGCAAAAAACTCGTTAATTTTTGACAGTTTTTTTGTTGGATATCCGTATTCCGTGATGGATTTTGAATTTTGTCGTTGCTAGGCAAAAACAAATTAAATGATTGATTTAGAAAATTAACTCAGAGATTAGAGTTCCCTATAGAAGTCACTCAGCAACCTACACAAACGACCCAAAGCGGTCTTCTAGTAACTGACTTGTCGACACTTAGATATTGGCCATAAAAATTATTCTATCTTCTATAAACATGCCCAACCTTTGCTAAAGTAGTTTATGTTTAATTTCCTACAACAAAAACTGTACCCCCGTAGATGCCTTGAAATTTACTGATAGGTTTACCAGTCCACATGATGGCATCATTATTTAGAGCTACATATTCAGGGCTACCTTGCTGGTAAGCGTAATTCCCACGTTTAATTACAGTTTTGGTTGCACCAGCGCCAGTAACTTCAGGTAGGTTGTAGCCTGTAGCAATGACTGCTATCAAATTTGCTCCAGGTTCTTTAATTAAATTCCAGCGAACAGGCTCATACCCGCTTAGCATTAGCACTAATGGGGTATCTGATTTTTTTACAATAACGCTGATACCAGATGGAGAACGGTCTTTAGTTTCGTACACGCCAACAGCCTCAACCTTTGCGTTGCTTGGTATGTTACCTAACATCCGATTCGTAGCGTTTAATATTGCCTGTTTTCTTGCTTCATTTGCTGCTGCACTGTAATTATATGTTGTAGAGGGAACGGTTGGGGGAACAGCGTCGACTGCTGAAGCCGTAGGCGCAGAGACTGCGTAGCGATTCCGCTCAATTTGTTTTAGCTGATCTAATAAAATCTTCTCTCTAAGCTGAGTTATGCCTGTTGTAGGTGCGCCTTTCATTCCCATTTGCTGCTGTACCCGATTAATTTCTTGAGCTGCTTTCATGGCTTCTTCCCTAGCTTTAGCCATTCTCTCCTCATTTTCCAATGCTGCTAACTGCATTTCAAGTTTACGACCCGCAATGATGGTTTCTAGTGATTCTGGCTTGCCTATTCGCAGCTCATCTCCTACCCACATTTTTTGGTATTCTCTGCGCATAAAACCTGTGCGTCCATCTAGGGCATATAGCTCGCCAGTATTGGCTTCAGTTGTTTCAACTGGTGACAGTGTTGAGTCTTTTACATTTAACACCCACGTCTTGACTTGTCTTTGCCCAAAATTATTGAAAGAGTCAACCAAAAGTGTTTCTTCATTCAACTTGGCAAAAGACCTACTTAAGAGAAACTCTCTTGTTTCAAACACCTTTTCCTCACCCGTCTCAAGGTTGATTAACATAAAATTCATATCAGTGGTTGCAAATGCAATAGCTTTGCCATCTAGCATCAATATGGGGGTAGGCTGATTAATGCCTTTTCGCGACTTTATTGTGAATGTTTTAATGATTGAGCTATCAACTCCACTTGTTGAACGGACATTTTCAAACAATGTAAAATCGGTATGGATTCCAATAAGTACGCGCGAGGGCGATTCACTCACATGCAATGCCCAAGGCAAAGGATTATTGTTAGGTGATGAATAAGGCTTAATTTTTCCTTCTTTAAAATCAACTAACGATATTTCATTCTTTCCGTTTTTATTATTTCTAACTAAAGCAGCTTGAACTTCTGGAAGCCAAGCATCTATATTATTAATATCTTTAGCGTGCCATAGTTCCTGTCCTGTTTCGGTATCTAAAAAGCGAAGGTCTCTATTGTTCACTGGGATGGCTAGTATTCTGCCATTGGGGGAAAGTAAAAAATTGGCCTGTGAGGCTTCTGGCATAGTCGGCAGACTAGTTATTTTCTTGCCATTAGGAATTTCTACAGAAACAAACTCATTACGTGAGCCTCTAAGAACAGCGACCCCAGATTTTGAAGCTGATTTCCCCATATAGATTTCAACGCCATCTGGATTAGGTATTGTAGACGGCGAGCCCAACTTAACAAGTGGTTTTAATGGAGCCTGCGCAAGGCGGAAGCCGACTAGTTTCAAACCAATGAGCTGTTGTAATTGCTCATCCTGATCTTTTAAACAGTCACGATCTATCGCTAGTTTTTTAACCTTTTCAATTGAATCAAAACGGCTAACAGAATAGCCCTGTGAACACGTTAGCGCCTTTAAGGTTAATCTTGATTCATAATTACTTTTAAATAGCTTAAGAGACTCGTCATCCGTTGGGATCAGAGATCCGAGATTCTCAAGTGAAATCCTAACTTCAGCGCTAGGTGGAAAAGCTTTATTAATTTTTTCAGGGGCTGACAATTGAGCATCTACAGCCCAACCAAAAACAAGTCCACCTAATAATAAACATAATCCTATTATTTTATACATATTATTTTTCTTTTTGAAAAGTGAAGTTAGATGTTTCTGTTACCAAATACTAATTAATATCAAGTACAGACGCAAATGGTTTTTATATCAGTTTGTTTCAACCATGTTAGTTCTTTTAGATTAAGTAAAATGAACGACTGTTTTTGGCCGAAGTTACTCATTCAGCTTTGCTAGCTGCTTGCCCCAAAGCTGACGCTCACTAACTAAGAGTAGCAAATCAACATAAGCTGGAAATTCTCAATCCTGTTATTTATGGTCAAATCAATCATGGAATACGGACAGCCCTTTTATTTGACTCATTTTTTATTTTTTTGGAGCCATTTTTTTTGCACGCAGGTAAAATAGTCGCATGCAAGATTCCGTTCAACATCCAGCCGAAAATTCAGAAACGCTCAGCCCGCAGTTTATCCACTTGCGCTGCCACAGCGAATATTCGATTGTGGATGGCATTGTGCGGATTGACGATTATATCGACGCGGCCAGCAAAGATGCCATGCCGGCCGTGGCGCTTACCGACCTTAGCAATCTATTTGGCGCGATTAAATTTTATAAAGCCGCGCGCGAGCGCGGCATTAAGCCGATTCTGGGTTGCGAGCTTTGGCTGGAAAATACCAGCAACCGTGATCAGGCGTTCCGCATTTTATTGTTGGTGCAAACCAATGCGGGCTATCTCAAATTATGCCAGCTTATTAGTAAGGCCTATCTTGAGAATCAGTACAGGGGCCGTGCCGAGATCAAGCAGGCGTGGCTGGAACGGGCCGATGGCTTGATCCTCATATCTGGCAATGCGCAGAGTGACATCGGGGCCGCATTGAATGCAGGAAATGCAAAGTTGGCGTTGCAGCTGGCAGCCTCATGGTCGAATATGTTTCCTGAACGCTTCTATATCGAGCTGCAGCGGACAGTCGATCCTAAAGATCATCCCGCACAGGAAATTCTAATCAGCAACGCCTTAGACCTGGCCAGCCAGTGCGATTTGCCAGTGGTCGCCACGCACCCCATCCAGTTTATCAGCCCGGATGATTTCAAGGCGCATGAGGCGCGCACCTGCATTGCCGAAGGCTATATGCTGGCGGATACGCGTCGCCCCAAAAACTTCACGCCACAGCAATACTTTAAATCGCAGGCACAAATGTGCGAATTATTTGCAGACATTCCCGAAGCGCTTGCCAACTCGGTTGAAATTGCCAAACGCTGCAATTTAACACTCACGCTAGGCAAGAATTATCTACCCAATTTCCCCACCCCCAACCAGGAAAGCCTTGATACTTACCTCGTTCAACAGTCGAAAATCGGCCTGGAAGCGCGTTTGCAGATGCTGTATCCGAGTACGGAAGTGCGTGAAGCCAAGCGGGCAGAATATACCACAAGGCTTGAATTCGAATGCAAAATCATCAATCAAATGGGTTTTGCCGGCTATTTTTTGATTGTGGCCGATTTTATTAACTGGGCAAAACATAATGGCGTGCCAGTTGGCCCTGGACGTGGCTCTGGCGCTGGCTCTCTGGTGGCGTATAGCCTCAATATTACCGATCTCGATCCGCTGGAATACAACCTGCTGTTCGAGCGTTTCTTGAATCCAGACCGTGTTTCCATGCCCGACTTCGACATCGATTTTTGCATGGATGGACGCGACCGCGTCATTGATTATGTGAAACAAAAATATGGCCTGGATGCCGTTTCACAAATCGCTACCTTCGGTACCATGGCTGCCAAAGCGGTGATCCGCGATGTGGGGCGCGTGCTGGATCTACCGTTTAATTTTGTGGATGGCATCGCAAAGCTGATTCCGCTTGAGCTTGGCATTACTTTGGAATCCGCGCTGGAAAAAGAACCGCAATTACAGGAAAGGCGTGAATCGGAAGAAGAAGTTGCTGAGTTGTTAGAGCTTGCATTGCGGCTGGAAGGCTTGGTGCGCAACGTTGGTATGCATGCTGGCGGCGTGCTGATTTCTCCGGGCAAGATTTCTGATTTCTCACCGATTTACTGTCAGGCCGATGGCGGTAGCCTGGTGAGTCAATACGATAAAGACGATGTAGAAGCTGTCGGCTTAGTGAAGTTCGACTTTTTGGGCTTGCGTACATTGACTATTTTAGAGTTGGCACTCGAAAATGCCAATAAACAGCGCGCCGCTTTAGGCGAAGCCTCGCTGAGATTCGAGACGCTTCCTTTGGATGATAAAGCGACCTATAAATTGCTTAAAACCGCTAATACCACGGCGGTATTCCAGCTGGAATCGCGCGGTATGAAAGACATGCTCAAGCAAGCGATGCCCGATTGCTTTGAGGATATTATCGCCTTGGTGGCTTTGTACCGCCCAGGTCCGATGGATTTGATCCCGGATTTTTGCCGTCGCAAGCACGGCAAACAGCGCGTCGAGTATCCGCATCCGGCGACTGAATCTATTCTTAAAGAAACCTACGGCATTGCGGTGTATCAAGAGCAAGTGATGCAAATCGCGCAGGTGGTGGCGGGTTACAGCCTGGGCGCTGCGGATTTATTACGTCGCGCTATGGGTAAAAAGAAGCCGGAAGAAATGGTGGCGCAGCGTGCGATTTTTACCGAAGGCGCGCTTAAAAATGGCTTAACCGAACGCCAGGCCAATGAGTTGTTCGACTTGCTGGAAAAATTTGCCGGTTATGGCTTTAATAAGTCGCATGCGGCTGCCTATGCTCTGGTGGCTTATCAAACCGCCTATTTAAAAGCGCATTATCCTGCCGCGTTTCTGGCGTCTACTATGTCGGCGGATATGAACAACACCGACAATATTCATCTGTTTTTTGATGATTGTGCGCCGAATAAAGTCGAGGTGCTGCCGCCTGATATCAATCAGAGCGGTTATCGTTTTGAGCCACTGAATAACAGTCAAATTTTATATGGCCTGGGCGCGGTGAAGGGCACGGGGTTAGCCGCAATTGAAGTGATTTTAGCCGCACGTGAACAGGATGGGCCTTTTAGAGATTTGTTTGATTTTTGCGCACGTCTGGATTTGCGCAAAGTAAATCGCCGCGTGATTGAATCACTTATCCGTGTTGGCGCGTTTGATAAACTGGAGCCGAACCGTGCAGCATTGCTGGCAGGCGTAGGCATGGCAATCGCGGCGGCCGAGCAATCCAACAATCATGCCGGCCAAAATAGTTTATTTGGCGAGGTGTCTGAAACCAAACATGCACTGCCGAATGTACCTGCCTGGTCGCCAGAAGAGTCGTTGATTCAAGAAAAAGCCGCGCTGGGCTTTTATTTAAGTGGGCATCCATTTTTAAATGCGAAAGAAGACATCAGTCAATTTGTGCGCGGCACATTGGCCGATCTGGTGCCGCAAGAGCAGCCTAAATTGTTGGCGGGCATTGTGGCTGGGGTGCGCATTCGCATGACGCAGCGCGGTAAGATGGCCATTGTGACGATCGATGATGCAGTCGCCAGGGTGGATGTAGTGGTAGGCAGCGAGTTGCTCAATCAATACGCACATTTGATTAAAGAAGACCAGTTATTGGTGATTGAAGGACGCGTCAGCCATGACGAGTTCTCGGGCGGCAACCGTGTCAATGCACGCAAGCTGTATGACTTAGCTTCGGCGCGCAGCGCCTATGCCAGCATGCTGAAAATATCCTGCAATGGGCAATCGGATGCTGCAAAACTTACCACGATATTAAGCCCGTACCGTAAAAAAACAGCAGAATCTGATAAAAAATTATGTCCTGTTAAAATTGAATATCATAATAGCCAAGGTCAGGCCAGCCTGATGCTGGGCGACGCATGGCGCGTGGAATTGCAGGATGAGTTGTTGCAAAATCTTCATGCATGGTTGTCAAAAGAAAACGTAAAAATCCTTTATAATTAGCGCAGTTTGTATTTAATGCATTACACGAGATGAAAGCCAGAAATGAAAGTTAGCTATTTGGATTTTGAGCAGGGTATCGCGGATCTGGAAAAGCGCATTGATGCGCTACAGATATCGCATGATGATCATGATGATTTGGATATTTCCAAAGAGCTTGAGCAGTTGCAGAAAAAAAATAAAAAACTGCTGGAAGACACTTATAAGAATTTAAACGCATGGCAAATTTCACAAGTGGCGCGTCACCCACAGCGCCCTTACACACTCGATTACATCAGCAACTTGTTTACTGATTTTGAAGAATTGCACGGCGATCGCGCTTACGCGGATGACCCGGCGATTGTAGGTGGTATTGCACGTTTTGAAGGCATGCCAGTCATGGTGATAGGTCACCAAAAGGGTCGCGATGTAAAGGAGCGCCAATACCGCAATTTCGGCATGCCGCGTCCAGAGGGATACCGTAAAGCATTGCGCCTGTTCCGTTTGGCCGAAAAATTCGGTCTGCCGATCATTACCCTCATTGATACGCCGGGCGCTTATCCTGGCATTGGCGCAGAAGAACGCGGCCAATCTGAGGCGATTGCGCGTAATTTATATGTGATGGCCGAACTTAAAACACCGATTCTTGGCGTGATTATTGGCGAAGGTGGCTCGGGGGGCGCACTGGCGCTGGGTGTGGTGGATCAGTTATTAATGCTGCAATATTCCACTTATTCGGTGATTTCGCCTGAGGGTTGTGCTTCGATTTTGTGGAAAAGCGCCACCAAAGCGCCAGAAGCCGCAGAAACACTAGCGATTACGGCGGATCGTTTGAAGGGCCTGGGGTTGGTGGATGTGATCGTGAGTGAACCTTTGGGTGGCGCGCATCGCGACATTGATACCACCATGCAATCACTGCGTCACGCGTTAAAAACGGAGCTTGCTATCTTGCAAAAGAAAAGCACTGACAAGCTATTGGCGGCGCGCTACGAGCGCTTAATGGGTTATGGCAAGTTCAAAGAATCTGCCAGCAAATAAAACTCTTCAATATCAGTTAAAAACTTTTTTAACTGATATTTTTTTAAGCCAAAGTTTAGTAAATCCCAAGCTGGTTGTCGGGTTCAGTGGCGGTCTGGATTCATGTGTGTTAATACATTTACTTGCCGAATGTAGTAAAACTCTCCCGTTCCAATTACAAGCGCACCATGTGCACCACGGCTTAAGCCATAACGCGGATGCGTGGGCTGATTTTTGTCGAGATGTCTGCACTAAATTGAATATTCCATTTACGATTTCAAAAGTTGAAGTGAATAAAAATAGCGGCTTAGGTCTGGAGGCTGCTGCCCGCGAGGCACGCTACAAGGCGCTTCTGACTTCGGATGCTGATTTTATTTGCCTGGCGCATCATCAGGATGACCAGGCCGAGACTTTATTGCTGCAGCTCGCCCGTGGCGCAGGTGTAAAGGGGCTGGCAGGTATGGCTGGCTTGAATAAAAAGTTGCTGCGACCTTTGCTGGACGTGCCCCGTAGCGCATTAGAAGCTTATGCAGAACAGCATCAATTGGCATGGATTGAAGACGAAAGCAACGTTGATACCAAATTTGACAGAAACTTTATGCGGCATGAAGTGCTGCCGAAATTAGAAAAAAAATATCCAGCCATCAGGCAGACCATTAGCCGTGCGGCACAGCACATGGCAGAAGCTGATTTATTGCTGGATGAGCTGGCCGAAATGGATGTAAGAAGTTGTCAATTAAATCTACATAACAGCCAACAAATTGCGCTCAAACCGTTGGCAGCTTTAAGCTCAACGCGCGTTAAAAACGCACTGCGCTGGTGGCTGGCACAACATGGCCTGGAAGGTCCGTCTAATGCGCAATTGCAGCAAATCTCACAGCAATTGCTGCATGCCAAAGCTGACGCCAACGTAAAAATAAAAGTGTCTGCAGGCCTTATTCTACGGCGCTTTCATGGTCGTGCCTATTTGGTTAGGAATGTGCCAGAGAATGCTGAAGATGATGCATGCAGCACTTTTAGTCTTGTGTGGCAAGGCGAAAAAATGATAATTCTGCCGGATCAGTCGTGTTTATTGTTTAGCGAAAAACAGGGTGAAGGCATTGCCATGCGGCACCTCGAAACCAAAGAACTGACGATTCGATACCGCCAAGGTGGCGAAACCATTAGGCCGGAACAGAACAGGCCCACTCGCCGCCTGAATGCCTTGCTGCAAACGGTCAGTATGCCTCCGTGGCAACGTAAGCGCTTGCCTTTACTGTTTTTAGATGCAGACTTGGCGCTGTTGCCAGATATCGCTGTTGACATGTGCTATCAGGCAAAACCGGATGAGAAGGGTTTGCAAGTCAGCTGGCAAAGATGATGGATAAACCACTTCTTAATGTGGTTGTTAATAACCATATCGGTGGTTGTATGCAACCAATATTTAAGTCTATAATCTTCGCATAAAAGTAAGAAATAATTTTTCTTATTGATTTTATTCACTATTTTTAATCACCAGGTTTTGGAACAAATTTTGCAACTGATATAAAGATGAAATAACCAAAACTTAGGAAACAATATGCAGAAACCATCACAACTAAAAACAATACTATTAGCAGTTCTAGCTGTTTATTCAATGCCTCAATTGGCGAACGCAGAAAACAAAGCCGAGGCTTTGGAAACCGGAAAAATCGAGGTGATTAGTACCACGCCATTGCCAGGTATCGGCACTACGATTGACCAGGTACCTGCCAACGTACAGTCGGTGAATGCAAAAGATATAGCGAAGCAGCATACACTGGAAATGTCCGACTACATCAACAATAACCTGGGCGGTGTAACAGTGACCGAGGGCCAAAGCAACCCTTACATGGCTGATGTGAATTTCCGTGGTTTTACCGCGTCTCCCTTGGCTGGTGCGCCGCAGGGTTTGTCCGTATTTCAGGACGGTGTGCGTATCAATGAGCCATTTGGCGATACCGTTAACTGGGGTTTGATTCCACAAAGTGCGATTTCCAGCATCAATTTGATGCCAGGGTCTAATCCGGTGTTTGGTCTCAATACTTTGGGAGGGGCGCTTTCTGTGAATACCAAAAGCGGTTCAAGCTACCCAGGTTTTGCTGCGGAGGTAATGGCGGGCTCTTGGGCGCGTCGTGGCTTTAATGCAAGCTACGGTGGGGCAAGTGGCAATATCGATTATTTTGTGACAGGTAATTTTAATAAGGAAAACGGCTGGCGCGATTCTTCCGTAAGCGAAGTGAATCAGTTGTTCAGCAAGGTGGGCTGGCAAGATGAAACCAGCGATCTGGATTTAAGTTTGACGCTTGCGCACAACAACTTAAACGGTGTGCAGGCCTTGCCTAAAAGCTGGTTGAATAAGCCGGAGATTGCTTATACTTTCCCGGATAGCATCGGTAACCGCATGCAAATGCTGAGCTTGAAGGGCAGCCACTTTTTTACAGATGAGCATTTGGTAGGCGCTAACGTTTATGTGCGTAATAGCCGCATTAATAACTTTTCCAGCAACACCAATGACTGTTTTGGTGCAGGTATCGCTGATCCTGCAGATATAGCTGCAGGTGGTCAATGTGATCAAACAGTCCTTGAACCAGTGGACATTGCCAGCCAAGGCGCGAATGAGCAATCTTCTACTGCGCAACTGGGCTATGGTTTTGCAGCGCAATATTCCTATCTTGGCGAAGTGATGAAGCATAAAAACCAGCTCACTACAGGTTTTAGTGCGGATTTAGGCCGCACCAAGTATAAAGCGGCGGAGCAAACCAGCGACTTTGACCAAAACCGCGGTGCTGTGGCCAACAGCGATTTTGAAACAGAAACGGATATTGTTACCCACAATAAATATTTAGGTTTATATGCCACGGATATTTTTTCAGTGAATGACAAGTTCCATGTCACCCTGTCAGGCCGCTACAACTATGTGCAGGTGCGCGTTAAAGACAATATGGAGGCAGATCCAAATACCGGTAAATTCGTAGCAGGTGATAGTAATCATGCTAAACATACTTTTAACCGTTTTAACCCGGCGATCGGCGTCAACTATAACCCAACTGCAACATTGGGCTTGTATGGCGGATACAACGAGGGTATGCGTGCGCCAACGCCTATCGAGCTGAGTTGTGCTGATCCGGCAACTCCCTGCCGTTTGCCAACGGACTTTTTGGCTGATCCAGTGTTAAAACCTGTAATCTCCAAGACTTTTGAGGCAGGTGTACGTGGTCAATTTAATTCCAGCGCGCATTGGAATGCAGGCGTATTTCACACAAAACTGAAGGACGATATTCAGTTTATTAGTAGCGGCAACAGCTTTAACCTGGGTTATTTCGATAACGTGGGTGATACACAACGCCAAGGCGTTGAGCTTGGTTTGGGGGCTAAATGGGATAAGCTTAGCCTGACCGCCAATTACCAATACCTGCGTGCTACTTTTAAAGATAGTGTGACATTTCATAACGAAAACAACTCATCGGCGGATGCGGACGGTAACTTTACCGCTAAATCCGGCGACTATCTGCCCAATATTCCAAAACACTCACTCAAGCTGCGTGCCGCTTATGACTTTACTCCAGACTTAACCGTTGGTTTAAATATGATTACCAGCGGTAGTGTGTTTGCGCGAGGCGATGAAAACAATCAGGATGAAAATGGCAAAGTGGCTGGCTACACCGTATTTAACCTGGATGCGAATTGGCGCTTCCACCAAAACTGGAGTGGCTTCTTAAAAGTAAGCAATATCTTGGATAAAGATTATGCAACGCTGGGTATTCTAGGCACAAACGCGTTTAACACTACTGATAAAAGCTTTAATATCGACCCAACTGCATGGCAGGCTGAGCAGTTTCAATCGCCAGGTGCGCCTCGCGCTGCCTGGGTAGGTGTGCGCTATGAGTTTGGCGGCGCTAAAGCTGGTGCTGCGGCCATTGATAACGATTAGAGGGAATCTTGCTCGCACAACAAATTTACTCAGACCCCAAAACACCTCAGCTAAAACAAGCAATAAAAATATTGATTGTGGAAGATGAAGTGCTGTTTGCGCGGGCCGTGTTGAAGCGCCTGCAAAAGGCGGGGTTTGAGTGTGAACATGCCGAAACGCTGCAGGATGGTCGTGCGGTAGCCAAGCAGTTTTTGCCTGACTTGGTGTTATTGGATATGCGTCTGCCCGATGGGAATGGCATGGATTTGTTGCCGGAGCTTGTTGCTAGCGGTATCACGGTGATTGTGATGACTGCCTACGGCGACATTAGCGATGCAGTGAACGCCATCAAGCTGGGTGCAGACGATTACCTTAAAAAGCCGATTGATTTGGAAGAGCTTTTGCTGATTGTGCAGAAAAATGAAAAAACTGCCGAACTCAAAACCAGTCTGGATTATTCACGTCAGCGCAACGCCTATACAGCGGAGAGCGTGAGTTTGATTGGCGAAAGCCCTGCAATTCAAAGCCTGCGCTTGCAGATTGCCAGAATCGCACAATTGGGCAGCATGAATGACGCAGTGCCGCCCACGGTACTGATTACCGGAGAGACGGGCACCGGGAAGGACGTGGCGGCACGCTTGCTGCATGCCTCTTGTGCCAATAGAGATAGGCCGTTTGTGCATGTAGATTGCGCATCGCTGCCCGCAGAGCTGATTGAAAGCGAATTATTCGGCCATGAAAAAGGTGCATTCTCCGGGGCGAACAATGCGCGCCCCGGCTTGGTTGAGGCAGCAGAAGACGGTACTTTGTTTCTGGATGAGGTTGGTGAATTGCCGCTTGCATTGCAGGCCAAGCTGTTAAATGTGCTCGAGCGCCGCAAAGTACGCCGTCTGGGCTCCACTAAAGAACGCGACGTGCCTGCAAGGATTGTCGCAGCCACCAATCGTGATTTGCACGAAATGGCAAATGCCGGAACGTTCCGCTCGGATTTATATTATCGTTTGAATGTGATGACCATTTCACTGGCGCCACTACGCGAGCGCGCAGAAGACGTATTGCTGTTAGCAAAACACTTTATCAGCCTGACAGATAAGCGCTACGGCTTAGCAAAACACACGCTCAGTCCAACCGCCATGGATGCGCTGCTGCACTATACCTGGCCGGGCAATGTACGTGAGTTGCGTCATCAAATCAGCCGTGCCGTGCTGTTAAGCAATCAGGTGCAAATCTCCGCAACCGATTTGGCGTTGCCTGGAACCAAGCCTGAGCAGCATGAAGCAAAATACCAAGTGCAGCTTACACTGGAGGCTTCCGAAAAACACATGCTGCTAAACGCGCTGGAAGCTTCGCATCACAATGTGTCAGAAGCCGCGCGTCAATTGGGTATTACGAGGATGACGATGCGGTATCGCATGGATAAGCACGGTATCGTCTTATAAACGTTTTTTTTGACGCATTGCGTCGTTGCGTGCTTTTTTGGTTTCTGCCGTTTCGCTTAACCTAAAGGGGCATATATCCCTTGACGGCAAGTAAAAATTAGTCTATCATTCAGTCATAGGAGATTTAATCATGGCTGAAAAATTTACATTCAAAGACTTTCAAACTCAATATCCAGATGATGACGCTTGTCTACATGCAATCTTATTAAGGCGGCATGGTAAAGATGATGTATGCCCTCATTGCGGCATCGTTGGCAAATTAACTCGTATTACAGGTCGCCGTGCATATGCTTGTAAAGAAGGTTGCCATATATATCCATGCGCTGGAACTGTATTTGAGAAGTCCAGTACATTACTTACGCTTTGGTTTCATGCCATGTATTTAATGACTTCTACACGCAATGGTGTATCTGCTAAAGAGTTGCAACGTAATCTAGGCGTTACTTACAAATGCGCTTGGCGTATCGGTCATCAAATCCGCGAACTAATGACGGCTAGGGATAAGGCAAACAATCCAAACGCATCATCAGGTCATGTAGAAATTGACGAAACCTATGTAGGTGGTAAACGCAAAGGTAAAGGTCAAATGGGTAAAAAATCGCACCGTACTATCGTCATGGGCATTTTAGAGCGTGACGGCGCAGTTAAAGCGAACATCGTACCTAATGTTCAAGCTAAGACATTACTGCCAATTGTTCAAGCCCATGTTCAAGCTGGCGCTACTATTAGTACCGATGAATTGAGTAGCTATCGCACTCTAGTTAAATATGGATTTGTTCATGGCACGGTTGACCACGGAGACGGTGAATATGTATCGGGCATTCACCACACTAATAGTATTGAGGGGTTTTGGTCACATCTAAAACGTGGTATTCGCAGTACGCATACATCGGTATCGCGTAAGCACTTACAAAAATACGTGAATGAATTTGCGTTTCGCTATAACAATCGTAAAGAACCTGCAAAGATGTTTAACAGAATGATTGCACAGATTAGCCAGCCTATTTATTAGGGATACCCAACACGGCATTGTCTAATAATTGCTCAAAACTCTGTTTATGCTCATTTTTAGATAAATTTTCGTTTTTATTTTGTACTGATTTAGCGGTGTTGTTGTTAGATAAAACATCTCCGAAAGCGCCGTCATTGCTAGGAATTAGTTTTTTCGAATCCTTCATATTCGTTTTCCTCACGAAAATCTCACACTTTTAAATAAAAAAACTTGCGCATTTTTATGTTTTCATGATATAAATACACAAATGGAAAAGCCGAGGTGGTTAGACCCCGGCTCTATAAATCTAGTCTTGGGCTTTTTACCCCTCTAAGGAGGGAAACCAAGTTTGCTTACCCGTCTTAGGAGATGAATAAGTATGTACAGTGTAGATGACTATATAGCCTTTGTCAAGAAACAAATAGACTATCAAGACCGCCGTGCAGTTATGACGCGCGGCGACAGCAAAAAAAATCCATTCCACGTTGAAACTGCAAAACAGTTTCGCATCATGCTTGAATTTCTCGAATCGTTATCAAACGAACCAACGTTAGTCAAAAATGTAATATCTGATATAAACCCAATTGCACCATTACTGCCTAAAGAATTGGTTGGTCTTCCACAAGAGCTAATAGACGAACTTAGCGCCAAGGGCACAGACAAGCAAGAGCTACTTATTATGGAGTTAATAGAAGCGGCTGGGGGTACACTTTCCTTAGATCGCATTCTTATCGGCATCTATAACAAATCAGGCGTGATTATGAAGCGCCCAGCGGCTACAGCTAAACTGTATCGAATGATACAAAAAGAAATGATTTATACAGTACCAAAGAAAAAAGGTATTTATACAACCATAAAGCCTAAAAATGGCGATGATTTGTTCGAAGAAGAAATTGGGGAGGGCAGTCTATCATGAGGTGATACTGTGGCTAGGTTGGTCATTGTCACCGACGCCTAGCCCAAATGGAAAAGCCCTATATAAGTCACAAGTCTTGGCGGACGAACTTATATAGGGCGGCGTGACATTTACTACTTCGTGGGGCGGGTTTGGTACGGCTTCGGATTCCTACATCGTTACGCCGAGGGTTCAAATCCCTTCCGCTCCACTTTACTACAACGGCATATTAACCCCTAATAAGGCTAAATGTCTAGATTTATAAAGGAATTATCATGACTTCAAATGTCAAAGGCAACAAAGAAACAACATCTCAACGTGTGGCTAGTATTGCGTCTCAAGCTCTTAGAGACCCTTCTAGCGTAACAAAAAAACAAATTCAGACTATTGCAGCTAGTGTGCTTACACAGACACCAGACAATACAAAAAAGTCTAAATAGTCTCTGCAATCGGCGTTATTTTTAATACGCATTTACTTGGTATGTGAATAACGCCACTTGCTTGTATGTTGTCCTTGTCTTCAATGTCAGCCATATTGGAGGCAAGGACTTTCTGTTCTTCATCGTCGGAAATTAAAAACCCGACTGATACACATTTACAAACCTCCAACCGACTAAAGTCAGATAACCGTTGCCATGATGCTATAGGCTGACGACTATCCTCCCACTCAATAAGAACCAAACTTGCCAAGGTTATCATAGGCTAACCTTTCTATTACTTGCCGTCAAGGGATACATGCCCCTAAAGGTTAGCCTACACCGCAACTACGTTGTCAAAACCCTCATGTAACATTTTAATCAAAGCATATGTACATTCCGGTTTTTCCACGCCGTGCGCCTTGCACTGCATTCCACAAAAAACGTTCCTAGCTCGTTTGTTTATCCCACCTGGATGGTATGATAACGCTTAATGTCACTCAGGAGTTTTTCATGCAAATCGGTTCACCTTTAACGCCTTCTGCCACCAAAGTAATGCTGCTCGGCAGCGGCGAATTGGGCAAAGAAGTGATTATTGCGCTGCAACGTTTAGGCGTGGAAGTGATTGCGGTGGATCGCTATGAGAACGCGCCAGGACATCAAGTGGCGCATCGTGCTTACACCATTGATATGACCGATGCAGTGGCACTCAAGGCATTGGTGGCAAAAGAAAAACCACATTTAATTGTGCCGGAAATCGAGGCACTGAATACCGATGCGCTGGCAGATATTGAACGCGAAGGTTTGGCCACTGTCATTCCAACTGTTAAAGCCGTACAACTCACCATGAACCGCGAAGGTATTCGCCGGCTGGCGGCGGAAGCGCTTAAATTACCTACTTCCCCTTACTCATTCGCCCATAGCTGTGATGCCCTACAAGCCGCTATTGATGGAAAAAATGGTGACGCGGGCATAGGCTATCCATGTTTTATCAAGCCGACAATGTCATCATCGGGCAAAGGCCAGTCGCGCGTAACAGAAAAATCGCAAGTACAGGCCGCCTGGGATTATGCCGCGACTGGCGGGCGAGTGAATCAGGGCGTGGTGATTGTGGAAGGCCAGATTGAGTTTGATTACGAAATTACCTTGCTGACTGTGCGCGCCAAAAATGCGGCGGGTGAGATTCAAACTTATTTTTGCGAACCGATTGGCCACGTACAAAAAAGCGGCGATTACGTCGAAAGCTGGCAGCCGCAAGTAATGACGCCTAATGCCTTAAAAGCCGCGCAGCATGTTGCCAAAACCATCACAGATGCGCTTGGCGGGGTTGGATTATTTGGCGTGGAGCTATTCGTTAAAGGCGATCAGGTATGGTTCAGCGAAGTGAGTCCGCGCCCGCACGACACTGGCATGGTGACGATGTGTTCGCAAAGATTGAGCGAATTTGAACTGCACGCACGCGCGATTTTGGGTTTACCCGTAGATGTGGACATGATTAGCGCGGGCGCCAGTGCCGTGATATATGGCGGCGCAGAGAGTAAAAATTTGAAATATGATGGCCTTGAAGCCGCTCTGGCTGTGCCTTGCAGCGATGTGCGTTTATTCGGGAAACCGCAATCTTTTGTAAAACGCCGCATGGGTGTAGCGCTAGCGACAGGCAAAGATACCGATGAGGCCAGAAGCCGTGCCAAACTGGCGGCCAGCCTGGTCAAAACCAGCGATTAAGGCCAGGCCGATGCTGAATACAATTGAAGAAGCCGGCAGCAATAAATCCACGTTTTACCAGTTGCTAGGCGGTACCGAAAAAATCCGTGAATTGGTCGAAACTTTTTATGACATTATGGACAGTGACCCCAAAGCCGCGCCAATACGTGCTTTTCACGCCAAAGACTTAACCGAAGCGCGTGAAAAACTATTTATGTTCTTAACGGGCTGGACAGGCGGCCCACAGCTTTATATCGAACGTTATGGCCATCCTATGTTACGCCGCCGTCATTTACCTTTTGCGATTGGAGAATCTGAGCGCGACCAATGGATGTACTGCATGATAAAAGCCATGCAAACCTTGAATTTTGACGAAGACTTAATGATCAAGCTTGCCGAGCAGTTGTACGGCGTGGCTGATTTTATGCGCAATCGATAAGTTGAATATAGGTATTCAAATTTGCGGACTTCACCAAGGCTTGTGATTTTAGATATACAATCATACTAATAATTTAGCGGCACTCAGAGATATTTGCACATTGAAAATGATAATACTATTTATGCGGATGACTGGGCATATACAACAGGCCTTAGGTGGGGAAGGCGGAAGATGAAAAATTTGGTTGCTGAAAATAACGAAAACTCTAAAAAGCTACAGAAGTTAAACGAAGAAAAACAACAGCTTATTAGAAGTGAAGCGCGCTTTAGAGATTTTGCCGAAGCTTCAGCCGATTGGTTCTGGGAATCAGATGAGCAGCTAATAATCAATGCAATTACAGGCGGACCTGCCGGCCTGAATTTTTATAGCCTGACCGAATTGGCGGCGGCCTGCCATAGCCACACTTCTAACGAAATGCTCAAAACCTTGCAAGAGCATAAGCGCTTTGTGGATTATGTGGTGCATTTTACCGATGAGATGGGCAAGCTGGCTTACTTACGTATTTCTGGCAAGCCGGTGTTTGAAGAAGATGGCACTTTTGCTGGCTATCGCGGCGTTGGGCGTGATGTGAGTGAAATTGTGGCGCTCAATCGTAAAGTAGAGTTTTTGGCGTCGCATGACGAATTGACCGGTTTGCCAAACCGCAGCTTATTCAGACAAAGATTAGAGCATGCCATCGCCAAGGCCGCGCGAACTGGGCAGCAGGTGTTGCTGCTGTTTTTTGATCTGGATCGCTTCAAATTGATCAACGATACGCTTGGGCACGAAGCGGGCGACCAGCTGCTGATTATGGCGACCAAGCGCATTACCGAGAAGGCGCGCGCTACTGATATTTTGTGCAGGCTGGGAGGCGATGAATTTGTCATGTTGATGGAAGGAGCTTCTCCGCAAGATGGACATCGTTTGGTACGCGATATTATTGCTGCGTTTTCAACCCCTTTTGAAATTCAACAGCAACGCGTGTACTGCACGACGAGTATTGGTGTAAGCGTGTACCCAGATGACACCACCGAGCCACAAACCCTGGTTGTTTATGCTGATTTGGCCATGTACCGCGCTAAACAAAACGGCCGCAACGATTTTGAATTTTATACCAGCAAACTTAATTTTATTGCGCATCAATGGCTGGATATGGAAAACGGCATTCGTCATGCGCTGATAGAAAATCAATTTTTTGTGCTGTTTCAGCCACAGGTGGAAAATGAAAAAAATCAGTTAGTCGGTATGGAAGCATTGTTGCGGTGGCGGCATCCGGAGCGTGGGTTGATACCGCCATTAGAGTTTATTAAAATTGCAGAGCAATCGTCACTGATCAACCAGATTGGTGAGTGGGTAGTGGATGTCACTTGTGCAAAAATTCGTTCCTGGCTGGACAAGGGTTTAAACGTGCCGCGTGTTTCTGTCAATATTTCTGCGCGCCATTTGCGTTCAGAGTCTTTGGTCAAAATGCTAATCACAACCACTGCCAGATACGGTATTGCACCGGAGATGATGTGCATTGAAATCACCGAACATGCTTTGTTGGAAGAAGGTGATACAGTTAAGAAAAACATGCGTCAAATCAAAGAGGCTGGTTTTAGCATCTCTTTAGATGATTTTGGCATGGGTCATTCGTCGCTACTGTATCTTAAACGGTGGGCTGTTGATGAGGTAAAAATTGACCGTTCTTTTGTGGACGGTCTGGTGAATAGTGCAGAAGATCGCGTTATTGTAAAAGCGATTGTGGCGCTAGGTGACGCACTGAGTCTACAGTTGGTAGGCGAGGGCGTAGAAAACCAAATGCAAGCCGATATTCTATCTGCAAGTGGCTGTAAAAATGTGCAGGGCTATTTTTACTCGGCACCGATTGAAGCCAAGGAAATGGAAAGCTGGTTAAAAAAATAGGGCCTAAAAAATAGCCAGACTATTTACTTGGCCTTAATCCGCCCAATAGAGCCGCAACAGGCGCTTTTCTCGCGCTACTAGCCGTACTTAACGCCTTGCTGCTGCTGTTTGTAGCCGGCTCGTAAGGCTTGTCAAACCAAGGGTCTGCCGAAGGCTTGCGTACTGGGTGGCGCGGTTTAGCCGAGTGTTTTGCACTAGTTGATTGTCTATTTGATTCAATAGCTTTTTCAGTGTTACTCGCAGCAGATTCGCTTTTAGAGTGATGACTGGTTTTGTGTGCCGTAGCTTTTACGTTCGCTTTTTCTTTATCAATCGTGCGTTTGATCAGCTTTTCAATTTCAGCCAGATATTTCTCTTCGTCTTCACATACCAGGGAAATCGCCACACCGCTAGCACCGGCACGGCCAGTGCGGCCGATGCGATGCACATAATCTTCTGGAGCACTGGGGATTTCATAATTAATGACCATCGGCAGCTGGTCAATATCCAGGCCACGCGCTGCAACATCGGTTGCTACCAAAGCGGTGATTTTGCCAGCTTTAAACGCATCCAGCGCTTCCATGCGTTCTTTTTGGCTTTTGTCGCCATGAATCGCGTCAGCAGCAATGCCTTCTTTCTGCAGGGCACGGCTTAAACGACTGGCAGTGAGTTTGGTCTTGGTAAAAATAATAACTTGTTTGCAGTCGTCGCCTTGTAGCAACTGTGTAAGCAGCGCTTGTTTGCTGCCTTGTTCTACCAAATACACTTTTTGAGTGACATTTTCGGCCGTAGCGTTACTTCTTGCCACTTCAATTAAGGTTGGATTAGTCAGAAAATCATCTGCGAGTTTTTTAATTTCGTTAGAAAACGTCGCGGAGAACATCAGGTTCTGACGTTGCTTGGGCAGTAAAGCCAAAATGCGCTTTAAATCGGGCATAAAGCCCATGTCCAGCATTCTGTCCGCTTCGTCGAGCACTAAAATCTGTACCTGACCCAAATTTAGCGTTTTTTGCTCTACGTGGTCTAACAGCCTGCCAGGCGTTGCTACCAGTACTTCCACACCAGTTTTTAAGTGCGGCGTTTGCGTTTTAATATCTACACCGCCAAACACCACCAAGCTGCGCAGGGCGGTGTGCTTGGCGTAAACCCTGATGCTTTCCTCTACCTGAATCGCCAATTCGCGCGTTGGCGTGAGCACCAGCGCACGTATCGGGTGTTTGGCAGGGGAGGTGCTACTGCTTGCAAGTGGCAATAGTTTTTGCAAAATCGGCAGCGCAAATGCTGCCGTTTTGCCGGTGCCGGTTTGCGCGCCAGCCATTAAATCCAAGCCTTGCAAAGCCAAAGGGATGGCCTTGGCTTGTATCGGTGTTGGTGTGGTGTAACCGGTCTCGCTAACCGCTTTTAATAGCGGTGCCGCGAGGCCTAGCATGTCAAATTTGATTTCTGCAGTGGTAGTCATCGTTTCCATTAAATTGGCTTAAGCAAAACTACGTGGGCGTCTAGGACTGGCATCGCCACCACTACGGCCTGCGTTAGCGCTTGGGCGGCCGCTAGAAGCAGGACGGTCATTGTTACGTTGAGGACGTGGATTGCCGAATTTTTCACCAGTATTAGCGCGCGGTGCATCAGAACGTGGGGCAGAACGGCTGCCTTCACTACGATTAGGGCGTGCACCGAAGCTGCCCTCTGGTTTACGTGCGTATGGTTTTGGTGCAGCACCTCTATCATTAGAAGCTCTGTCGCCATTACTTTTTCCGCCAAAGCCTTTACCAGCTAAATCTTTACTTAGGGCACGCGCAAATTGCATATCAGTATCTTTGGTGTAGCTGCGACTGTTACCATTGATTTCAGTTGATTTTGATTCACGATTGCCAGCAGATTCGTTATTGGAAAAGCGATCAGCATTGCGTACTGGCCTGTCCGATCTGTCAGAGAAAGAACGACCTTGTGGTCTGTCACCATTTGGTCGGCCGCTAGAGCTTCTGTCAATCGACTTCTCGCCCATAATACGGTCGCCAAAACTACCGCGATTATTGTCGCGTGGCTGATAACCGCCACGGCCGCCTGGCGCATGTGATCTTTCATTGCGGTTAGATCTTTCAGAGCCACGGCTGCCTCCAGATTTGCCCGAAGGGCCGTCTGCTTTAAACGCACGTTTCGGTTCAAAGCCCTCAACTACAACTGGTTCCATGCGGTGGCCGGTAAATTGTTCAATTTTGCGCAGAATATGTCTATCCATATTAGATGCGAACGAAATGGCAATGCCAGTGTTGTTAGCACGACCGGTACGGCCAATGCGATGCACATAGTCCTCTGCAAATTTTGGCAAATCGTAATTAATCACATGGCTGATGCCCTGTACGTCAATACCGCGTGCAGCCACATCGGTGGCTACCAGCACTTTTACATCACCATGACGTAACTTAGTCAGTGTGCGGTTACGTGCACCTTGGGTCATGTCACCATGCAAAGCTGCTGTTTTGTGGCCAGCAGCGTATAAATCCTCTGCAAGCAAATCGGCGTGGCGTTTGGTGCTGGTAAAAATAATGGCTTGATTCATATCGGGTGCAATCAACAAATGCTCAAGCAATTTATTTTTGTGCGTCATGTCATCCACATAATGCAAGCGCTGCTCAATATTGGCGTGTTTTTCTTTTTGCGTGGCCACTTGAATAGTTTTAGGATTTTTAAGAATTTGTTTTGCAATTCTCGCAATGTCGCCATCTAAAGTGGCCGAGAACAGCAGTGTTTGGCGCTCGGTCGAAAGTTGGCTGCAAATGCGCTCAACATCAGGCAAAAAGCCCATGTCCAGCATACGGTCAGCTTCATCCAGAATTAACATCTGTAAGCGCGATAAATCAATGCGGCCGCGCTCCATGTGGTCTAACAAGCGACCTGGAGTTGCAACCAAAATATCCAGTGGTTGTGATAACAGTTTGTTTTGCAGCGGGTAAGGCATGCCGCCTACGATACTCACCGTACGTGCGCGCAAAAATTTACCATATTTACGTGCTGCTTCGTTTACTTGCGCTGCAAGCTCACGCGTAGGCACAAGTACCAAAATACGTGGGCCGCGGCTGTTAGATGCGTGCGGTGTAGCAAGTAAGTTTAACGCTGGCAACATGAATGCCGCAGTTTTTCCAGTGCCGGTTTGAGCAGAGGCCATCAGGTCGTGACCTTCTGTCACAACAGGTATTGCTTGAGCTTGGATGGCAGTAGGTTCGGTGTAGCCAGATTCTTCAATAGCGCGAAGGATGGCAGGATTAAGATTTAAAGATTCAAAAGACAAAGTAGTCCCTTTCTGAGTTATCACCAACAAGTGATAACCAATAGTAAGTCAAACAAAAAGGGCGCAAGCAAGCACATAAAAGTTGAAAACTATTCAATTGAATCAATAGCTTAAATTTCAACATAAAACGCGAAAAGCAGAATTTAAAAAAGCTTTTTACCAGCGCACGGGCATAGCCGCTAACCAGTAAAAGATAGGTTTTGTGTAAATAAAATTTACAAACCTATTGATAGTCACTTCAACATTTCACGAGTGACAATTGGGTCAGGGCGATGAATCTAAAACTTTATAAAATTAAGTAAAAGTTCTAAGTTGCGCGCAGTATAACCATTTAAACTGAAATGTCAAACAAAATAAGTTTGTAAAATTTAATTAGCGTTAAGAGAATTGGATAAGTGTGTTAAAATCGCGCCCTTTCAAACCTTTGGCAGTTCTAATGTCTACTACCCCTAATTCTCGCAATTTACGTAATATCGCAATTATCGCCCACGTTGACCATGGCAAAACCACCATGGTGGATAAGCTTTTACAACAGGCAGGTACTTTTTCATCGCACTATGCAATCGTTGAACGCGTGATGGATAGCAACGACCTTGAAAAAGAGCGCGGCATCACGATTCTTGCAAAAAACACCGCGGTGAATTATGAAGGCACGCACATTAATATTGTGGATACTCCGGGCCACGCCGACTTTGGTGGCGAGGTAGAGCGCGTACTGGGCATGGTAGATGGTGTGGTGTTGTTAGTGGATGCGGTTGAAGGCCCGATGCCGCAAACGCGCTTCGTCACCAAAAAGGCTTTGGCACTTGGCTTAAAACCAATCGTGGTGATTAATAAAGTGGACCGCCCGGGTGCGCGTCCAGATTGGGTGATTAATCATACTTTCGATTTGTTTGCCAACTTAGGCGCAACTGACGAGCAGTTGGACTTTCCCGTGGTATACGCCTCTGCAATCAATGGCTATGCAATGCTGGATATGAAAACGCCTTCTGACACCATGCGTCCGTTGTTTGAAACCATTTTAAGCCATGTAGCACCGCCAGTTGGCGACCCGGATGCGCCATTACAATTACAAATCTCTGCGCTGGATTATTCAACCTACACAGGCCGCCTGGGCGTTGGCCGTGTGCGCAATGGCCGCATTAAACCTGGCCAATCTGTTGCGGTAATGAATGAAGATAAACAAATCGCTGTAGGCAAAATTAACCAGGTGCTTGGCTTTAGAGGCCTGGAACGTGTGCCAGTGGAAGAAGCTCTTGCAGGCGACATTGTGATTATTTCCGGCCTAGATGATATTGGTATCGGCTTTACCATTTGTGACCGCGAAAACCCAAAAGGCTTGCCGCATTTGGGTGTAGATGAACCAACGCTAACCATGGATTTTATGGTGAACACATCACCATTAGCAGGCACGGAAGGCAAATTTGTGACTTCGCGCCAGATTCGTGATCGCTTAACCAAAGAATTGTTAGTGAACGTGGCCTTACGCGT
This sequence comes from Methylotenera sp., assembly GCA_049687015.1. Taxonomy (GTDB): domain Bacteria; phylum Pseudomonadota; class Gammaproteobacteria; order Burkholderiales; family Methylophilaceae; genus Methylotenera_A. The sequence continues at coordinate 61,505 of JBAVIP010000035.1, forward strand.
GGATGAAACTGAAGATGCTGATATATTCCGCGTTTCTGGCCGCGGCGAGCTGCATTTGACCATCCTTTTGGAAACTATGCGCCGCGAAGGTTTCGAACTGGCAGTGGGCAAACCAAAAGTGGTTTACCGTGAAATTAATGGTGAAAAATGTGAGCCGTATGAAATTTTAACGGTGGATTTAGAAGATGAACATCAAGGCGCGGCGATGGAAGAGTTAGGCCGCCGCCGTGGTGAAATGCAAAACATGGAATCTGACGGCAATGGCCGCACACGCTTGGAATACAAAATCCCTGCACGCGGTTTGATTGGCTTTCAAGGTGAATTTTTAACCATGACGCGTGGCACTGGTCTCATGTCACACATATTTGATGAATATGCGCCTGTTAAGCCCGATATGCCAGGCCGTCGCAACGGCGTACTCATTTCAGCAGAACATGGCGAAGCGGTGGCTTACGCGCTATGGAAGTTGCAGGACCGCGGCAAAATGTTTGCAGTGCCTGGCGATAAATTGTACGAGGGTATGGTGATTGGTATTCATAGCCGCGATAACGATTTAATCGTGAACCCAATTAAAGGTAAACAGCTAACTAACGTGCGTTCTTCCGGCACTGATGAAGCGGTGCGTTTGATCACACCGATTGCATTAACCTTAGAATCAGCAGTAGAGTTTATTGATGATGATGAATTGGTAGAAATTACACCAAAAACCATTCGTATTCGTAAACGTTATTTGCTTGAGCATGAGCGCAAACGTTCGCTGAAAGAGTAGTTTTAGAAGTTTAAAAAGCCAGCATTTGCTGGCTTTTTTATTGATTTTAGATAATCTTGGCAATTGTCAATAATGTCGCTTATTCGCAAAGCGTTTTTTTTAGCCCATCTTGCTAGCTTCGTGGTGTACAGATATTCCGCTGTGTATAATCACTATTAAAGGGGAAATTGAATGGCCGCAGCTAGCTTTCGTGTTGCTCTGGATGACCAAGGTCTACGCCACATCCAGCTTTTTGGTCAGTGGTCGTTGCGGGCACCATCAAATGACTTTGCCAAACTGAAAAAATCCTTACAGCCATTTTTCGCAGATACTTTCACAAGATGGGATTTGCAGGAAGTGGAACAGCTAGATGCCGCTGGTGCCTCTACCCTCTTATCTGGCTGGGGTAATAAACTCGATAGCAACATCTCTCTCAAGCCAGAACACGCAGAACTTTTTAATACACTAATCAATTTAGCTAGACCGCCTGCTAAAAAAACAAAACGAGACTGGCTTTCGCCGCTTAATGGCTTGGGCAAAGGCGTGCTCCACCTCATGCACCATTTCACTGAGTTTATTCGTTTGCTTATTTCACTACTAGTTGAAATTGCCTATCTGTTTCGCCGTCCACAAGATTTCCCCTGGCGTGAATTCAGCGCTAATGTGTACAAAAGCGGCGTGAATGCCTTGCCGGTGACAGCTCTATTGGGCTTTATGATTGGTGTTGTCATGGGCTATTTAATGTCTAAGCAACTGCATGCGTTTGGCGCAGACATCTATATTGTCAATATTTTGGGGCTTAGCATTATCCGCGAACTCGGTCCTGTGCTGATGGCGGTGTTGGTCGCCGGCCGATCAGGTTCTGCGATGACCGCACAAATTGGCGTGATGCGTGTAACAGATGAGATTGACGCGCTGACTACAATGGGGATTTCACGTATTTTACGGGTTGTTCTGCCCAAAGTACTAGGGCTGACCTTTGTCGCGCCGTTACTGGTGTTGTGGACATCCAGTTGGACGCTCGCTGGTGGCGCTTTTGCGTCGAATTTGGAGCTGGGCATTAGCTATCGCTTCTTTTTTGATTATTTACCGATGGTTGTTCAGCCTGTGAACCTTACGCTAAGCCTGATCAAAGGTTTAATGTTTGGTTTTGTTGTGGCATTGGTCGCCTGTCACTTTGGCTTGCGTATCAAGCCTAATACCGAAAGCTTAAGCAACAGCACAACTAGTTCTGTGGTAACAGCGATATCCGGAGTGATTCTGGTCAATGCCTGGTTTGCAATTTTAACGCGCGGTATCGGCGTATGAGCGAGGGTTCTGTTCAAAGCACTCCGCGTGAGGATATTCCAGATCAGGATGTCATCTGTGACATACAGAATGTTTGCACGGAATTTGGCGACAATATCGTGCACCATAATCTCAACTTAAAAGTTAAACATGGGGATATCACTGCCTTAGTGGGTAGATCTGGCTGTGGTAAAACAACATTATTGCGGCATATTATAGGACTAACCAGACCCAAAAGCGGCAACGTGCTATTGTTCGGAGAAAACCTGCACGCCATGGAACGTGTAGCGCAACGGCGCCTGATGAATCGGTTTGGTGTGCTGTTTCAGCAAGGTGCCTTATTTTCAGCGCTTTCAGTATTCGACAATATTGCTTTTCCGTTACGCGAACTAAAACAATTTGATGAATCGGTGATCTACCGATTGGTGATGCACAAGCTGGCACTGGTTGAGCTTGAGCCGCGCGACGCAGACCTGCTACCGGCTGAGATTTCTGGCGGCATGGTGAAACGCGTAGGGCTCGCACGGGCACTTGCACTAGAGCCTGAACTGTTGGTACTTGATGAACCCACGGCGGGGCTAGACCCTGACCGCAGTCATAATTTTATCGATCTTGTTAAGCAACTCAAAAAATCCCTGGGATTAACCGTGCTGTTTGTCACTCATGATATGGATACCCTGGCCTCACTTGCCGAGCGTGTGGCGGTATTAGAAGATAAACACATTATTGCAGATTGCCCATTACGGGAACTCGCTGGAATTGATCACCCGTTTATTATCAATTTCTTCCAAAGTATCCGTAGCAGGCTTGAGAGATTATAATAAAGCATGGAAAACCGAGCTTATGCAATTGCAGTTGGTGTATTCACTCTGGTGCTTGGAATAGGCATGGCTTTCGCATATTGGTGGATTAATGGTTCGCAGCAGGCGCGTACGGAATACACCATAAGCTCTCAATTGCCTGTCACTGGCTTAAGCGCAGAAGGCACCGTTAAGTTTCGTGGTGTAGATATCGGCAAAGTAACAGAAATTTCACTAGACCCATCTTCGCAAACTACAATACTGATTAACATTGAAGTTGCAGAAAATTTAAAGCTCAGCAGAGGGGCTTACGCTGAGCTTCGTCGGCAAGGGATAACTGGGCTTGCTTATATTGATCTAAATGACGAGAGCAAAAACGCACCTGCGCTGCCAGCCGGCAGCATTATTCCGCTTAGGCCAACGCTTGTGGATAATCTACTGTCCAAAGGCCCGGAACTCTTGGCACAGCTTGAAGTGCTTCTGAAAAACAGTAGCCAGTTCACTGCATCGGCCAACCGGGTTTTGACAAATGTTGATGTTCAGAGACTGAATAATACCATTGCAAATTTTGAAAAGGCCTCTGAGAAAGCTTTGCCTGTAATCAATTCCGCAGCCATTATGTTCAATAATGCCAATAAAATGGTGTCCGGGAAAAATCAGGCACAACTCGCACAAACATTAGAAAGCGCGCAACAGACTTTTGATGCTACAAGACCGCTCATCAATGAACTCAGCCTGACCACTAAAAAAATCTACAATACAGCCGATCAAATTGAAATCAGCACCAACCAACTCACCAACACGCTTGAGAATGAAACCTTTCCGCAGTTACATACACTGACTCAAAACATGAATCATGATGTACTTAATTTTAATCAGCTTGTCGATTTGCTTAAAGACAATCCACAAAGCCTGATTTTTGGCGCCCCAGAGGCCATGCCTGGCCCTGGTGAGGCTGGCTTTAAACCCAAACCCTGAGGCTTTTTATGCGCCCATTATTGATCTTATTATTTATTACATTGCTAGGTGGTTGTGTTGCTAACAAATCCAGGCCAAGCCCAGCTGTTTACGATTTTGGACTGGCTGCAGCATCAGCAAATGAGCCGCAGACCGCAACACAATTTCTCATCGAGGATATCAGCGCACCGGAGTCTTTCAATAATAACCGCATCAGATACCGTTTGAATTACGAAAACGCAGCACGTGTTTATAGCTATACCGAGAGCCGCTGGCTGGCACCGCCGGCCGAACTGCTTACGCACAGACTGAGAATGCTGGTCAATGCCACGTCTGGCGCGCAAAACTGCACGCTTAAAATACAATTGGCAACTTTTGATCATGTTTTTGACAGTCCGGATGCAAGCAAGGGCGTGATTATTTTGTTTGCCGAGCTGGTCAATACAAAAACACGTAAATCTGTGATGAGCCAACGCATTGAGGAGTCTGTGGTTGCATCATCGCAGGATGCCAAAGGCGGTATCGCCGCGTTAAAAAGCGCAGGCGATAAAGCGCTTATTAACACATTGGCATGGGGGAAATCCGCTGCAGAGGCTTCAGCGGCCTGCCACTGAGTTTAAGCGCTGATTTGGCTTTCAACCATCATTCTGAATCAAGTCATAATCTATTAAAATCAAATGATTTATTGATAACGTAGCGCTTCGATAGGGTTCATGCGCGCTGCTTTGCGTGCCGGGTAAAAACCAAAAAATATGCCAACACCGGCGGCCACGGCAAAGGCAATCATCACTGAGTTTCCAGAGATGACTACAGCGGCTTGAGTTAGCTTGTTGACCAGCATTGCCCCAGTGACGCCGATAAACAGGCCTATCAGGCAGCCAATCACAGAAATGACGATGGCTTCTAGTAAAAACTGCAAGAGAATATCGCGCTCGCGAGCACCGATCGCCATGCGAATGCCGATTTCACGGGTGCGCTCGGTGACAGAAACCAGCATGATATTCATAATGCCAATGCCGCCAACCAGTAGCGAAACCGATGCAATTGCACCTAGTAATAAAGACATGGTGCGTGTAGTTTCTGCCGCTGAATTGGCAACTGCGGTGAGATTACGTACGTTAAAATCACTATCTGAGCCTTCACGAATATTGTGGCGTTGATTTAATAAGCCATTAATGTTTTGTTCTACCATTGGCATTAATTCTGGCGTACTCGCTTGCACCATAATTTGGCGAACACTGCCTGCAAATTGGTTGCCGAGAATCTTGCGTTGCGCTGTTGTTAGCGGAACGATGATGGTGTCATCCTGATCTCGACCGTCCAAGCTTTGGCCTTTGTCCTTCAAAACACCCAGCACCACAAAAGGGTTTTGTTTGATACGGATGGTTTTGCCTACGGGATCAGTATCACCAAATATATTCTCCACGACTGTTTTGCCGACGAGCGCCACTCGGGTGGCTGAGCGCATATCAGAATCAGAAAACACATAACCTTCATCTAAATCCCAGCCGCGTATCTCTAAATAGGTGGGTGTGGTACCAATGATACTGGTGCTCCAGTTATTGTTACCAAAAACAACTTGGGCATTACCCATGCTAATAGGTGCGACGTTGCTAACGCCATCTAGCTCGCTAATCGCGCTTGCGTCGTTCACAGTAAGCGTACTGGTGCCACCGCTGCCAGATCGGGCACCGCCAGCAGTAAACGAGCCAGAAAGCACAATGAAAATATTGCTACCCATGGCATTGATAGATTGTTTGACGGATTCCTGCGCGCCTTGTCCAACAGCCATCATAAGCACAACCGCACCTACGCCAATCATCATGCCTAGCATTGTCAGGAAGGTGCGCAGACGGTTGGCGCCCATGGCCCGCCAGGCTTCACCCAGCATGGCAGAGAACATTATTTAGACCTCATCAATTTTGCACCTCTGCGCTAGCGGTATTTTCGATTATTTCGCTATGGATATCTTGCACGATACGCCCATCTAAAAAGCGTATTTGGCGACTTGCATGTGCGGCAATATCGGATTCGTGTGTCACTAAAATGATTGAAATGCCTTCGGCATTTAATTCTGAAAAGAGCGACATGATTTCCTTACTGGTTACGCTATCTAGATTACCGGTTGGCTCATCGGCGAGTATTAGTCTGGGGTGATTCACCAGCGCGCGGGCTATGGCGACACGTTGTTGTTGGCCGCCGGAAATCTGGTTGGGCAAAGAATGAATATACTGGCCTAAACCCACTTTTTCCAGCAAAGCCTTAGCGCGCGCCTGACGCTGTACCTTGTCTATGCCTGAATATACCAACGGCAACGCGACGTTATCCAGCAAACTGGCGCGAGATAGCAGATTAAAGCCTTGAAACACAAAGCCTATGGTCTGATTTCGTATTTTGGCTAGCGTATTGCTATCAAGCTCGGCAATCTGATGGCCATTGAGCGCATACTGGCCGCTGGTAGGTTTATCTAAACAACCGAGTATGTTCATGAATGTGGATTTTCCTGAACCAGATGGACCCATGATGGCAATAAAATCTCCAGTTTCCATACTGAAATTAACCTGTTTTAATACAGAGATTGGGCCCGCGGCAGTCTGATAATCTTTATTCAGATCACGCACTAAAACAAGGCGTTGCGCCATTAAAACATCCTGAAGCGCATGTTGCTGGTGGGAGCGGGCGACGCTTCGTCATTAGCCTGATTTTCACCAACAATCACTTTGTCGTTTACTTTAAGATCGTTACTGGAAATTTCGGTAAATCGACCATCGGAGATACCTACTTTAACGCGTATAGGTATTAGTTTCCCATCTTTGATGACATAAACCTTTCCACTCGAAATATTATCTTGGCCGGATTTTTTCTTGCCTCGACCTTGACCATTTCCGCGCGTCGCGTTGCCTGCTTGGCTCTCGTCTTGCTTAGGTTTAAAACGCAATGCTGCATTAGGTGTAAGCAGCACATTATCGTGCTTGGCCACCATAATATTGACGTATGCAGTCATGCCTGGCAGTAGTACTTTATCAGGATTGTCGACAGAAACCACCACATTGTAGGTGACGACGTTGGCAGTGACGGTTGGGTTGAGCCGCAGCTGTTTGACAACGCCTTCAAAATTGCGGTTGGGGAAGGCATCTACGTTAAATTTTGCTTTTTGACCGACTTTGATATTGCCAATATCTGCCTCGGCAAAACTGGAATCAATTTGCATTTTGGATAAGTCTTGTGCAATTTTGATTAATGTTGGTGTTTGAAAGCTTGCAGCAACGGTTTGTCCCACATCAACAACACGATCCACTACAACGCCGGAAACTGGCGAGCGTATAATCGAGTAACTTAGGTTGGTTTGATCTCGACGTAATTGACCACGTGCTGTATCGAGTTGAGCCTGAGAAGATTTTAGTGCTTGGATTGATTGGTCAAGTTCCTGTTTTGAAACATATTCCTGCGCAAATAGGGAGCGCATACGAACTTCATTGGCTTTGGCTAGATCTACAGAGGCTTGTGCGTTGCGCACATTACCTTGGGATTGAGCAATCTGAGCCGTAAATAAGGAATCATCTAGTTCCAATAGTATTTGGCCTTTTTCAACATGGTCGTTGAAGTCGACATATAACTTATTTACACGGCCAGAAACTTGTGTGCCGACACTAATCAATGTGACAGGATTGAGCGTGCCATTCGCCGAAACGCTTTGTGCTACGTCACCTTGAGTGATTTCCTGTAAACGATAGAGTTGCTCTGGCTGTTGTATTTTGCTTTTTTTATAGTAGTAGAAGCCACCGCCTGCTAAGCCAAGCAATATAATTGCGACTGTGGTTTTTTTTATGATGCCGTTCATGGCTGACTTTCTAATGGTGACGTTTCTAAACCAGTTTGTTGATTTTTACCCTCAGGTAGTGATTGAATCATGGCGTTATCGAGCCCGCCCATCGATTGCGCCAGTGTGGCGCGAGCTATATTCCAGTTGAGATTGGCTTGAATCTGTTGTTGCCGGGCGCTTGCCAGCGCGCTCTGCGCATTGATGCTATCCAGTATATTGCCAACGCCAGCCTTATAACGCCCCAGTGCCACGCGTGATGACTCCTCTGCGCTACTGACCAGCACCGCTGCAGCACGCATGGATTCATTTGCGGTGCGCAAGCTTTGATAAGCGCGCCAAACATCCAACGAAATCTGTAAGCGCAATTGATCTCGCTGCGCCGCTCGAACTTCAGCATTGGCTTCCGCTGAACGAATCTTGTAGCTTGGGCCATAGCCACTGAAGATGGGAATGGAAACTGTGACGCCCAAGGCCGAATTGCTGCCGAATGATTGATTGCTGCCATCCTGTAAATTGTTGGAAACAGCCACTGATACAGTTGGTTTAGATGCAGCACGGCTGGCCTCTACGCTGGCTTGAGCAGCCTTTACTTGTGCTTCACTGGCAATCAAATCGGGACGACGAGTGCGCGCTTGTTCAATCAAGGCGTTGATATCCTGATCTATGCTTGTTGGCGGTTGAATCGATGCGCTTGCAGCCAACTTGAGAGGCTGATTTGCAGCCAAGCCCATTACATTCGCCAGCGCACCATAAGCAGTTTTTAGATTGCCTTCAGTGGTGATTCGTGTCAGGCTATTTTGCGCGTAAAGGGTCTGTGCCTGTAATTTATCTGCAGGTGTTGCTACGCCTGCTTTATAACGCGCTTCTGCAGCCTTGTAGCTTTCCTCACTGGCACGCTCTGACTCGCGTGCAGCATCCACAGCAGCCATATTGGCTTGCACTTGGTAGTATGACTGAATGGCATTGAGCAATACATTCTGCACGATACTGCTTTGCGTAGCACTGGCAGCCTGCAGCAGCTGGCGCGCATTTTCCAGATTAGCATTACGATTGCCAAAATCATACAACAGGTAAGAGGCTACGATGTTGTTACTCAGGTTGCTATAGGGGTTGCTGCGTGTTGGCTGCTCAGGATGAGCTACATTCAAATTACCGGAAACGTTGTCATTCACTGAGGGCAGGTATGCGGATTTTGCGATACCAACCTGGGCAGCCTGAATTCTGGCACTGGCATAGGCTTCGCGTGTTTGAGGGTTATTACATAAGGCTGCCTCAGCAACATCGGCCAATGTGAGCACTTTGTCATAGTTAGCAGTGGCACAGGCGGAACCCTCTAAATAGCCAGTAGGAATCGCCGGTGGCGTAAATGCCTCCGTTTTAAGTGGGTCGTTACTTTTATACCAAATCGAGTCGTCAGCGAATGTTATGTTTGATTGCCATAAAAGAGCGCAACCCAATAAAAAATACAATGGGTTAGCTTTGAGTTTTAGTTGCAGTATTCTTTTTAGCATTTGAATTTGATTAGGTCACTAGATTAGACTTAGTTCCTTACAAAAACACTGACAGTGTAGAGACATAAGCCATTATGGTACATCAGGAGGATTGGTTGCGGGGATATGTTGCCACTTAAGCTGGTATTGTAGTATGTGTTAGCATAAACGTATGGCGAAAGTACAGGTTTACATAAAAGCCTAAGCCTGCTTGGAATTTATTTAAAAAAACCAGTATACGCTGGGCAGACTTTATAAAAAAACCAGCATATGCTGGTTTTTAGTGGCGGAAAGGGAGGGATTTGAACCCTCGATACGTCATAAACGTATGCCGGATTTCGAGTCCGGTGCATTCAGCCTCTCTGCCACCTTTCCGAATTGCGTTAATTCTCGCATTAGAACAGCTAATAAATGATGCTCTGCAAACCAGTATCCATGCGGGTTGCATGGCATGTCATTTTTGGCTGTCAAATACCCTCATGCCAGGCTTATTCTACACCCTGGCTCGCTAAGTAATCTTCGTAATTACCTGTGTAATCTACAATGCCATCCGGCTTGATTTCCAGTATCCGCGTAGCGATAGAGCTTACAAATTCGCGGTCATGGCTCACGAAAAACAGTGTGCCTTTGTATTTGTCCAGCGCGGTATTCAGCGCTTCAATCGATTCCATATCCATGTGGTTGGTGGGTTCATCCATCAGCAGAACATTGGTACGGCCCAGCATGAGTTTTCCGTACAGCATGCGGCCTTTCTCACCGCCAGAAAGCACTTTGACAGATTTTTTGGTATCATCGCCGGAGAATAGCAAACGGCCTAGCATGCTGCGCACGGCTTGGTCATCTTCATTGGCTTGACGATATTGCGCCATCCAATCAAATAGAGTTTCGTCTTTTTCAAATTCGTATTCGTGATCTTGCGCAAAGTAGCCAAGGGTGGCCTTTTCAGCCCATTTTACTTCGCCATGTTTTGGCTTTAAATCACGTGCCAGGCAGCGTAAAAAGGTGGTTTTACCAACACCATTTTCGCCAATAATCGCGACTTTTTCACCTGCTTCAAACATCATGTTGACGTCGTTAAACAGTGGTTTATCAAAACCGTGGCTTAGTTTTTTAAGCTCCACCGCATTGCGATGCAGTTTTTCGCGCTCGTCATATTCAAAGCGAATAAACGGATATTGGCGGCTTGAAGGTTTAAATACTTCGATTTTAATCTTGTCTATCTGCTTAGCACGACTAGTCGCTTGCTTGGCTTTAGATGCGTTAGCCGAGAAACGGCGTACAAATTCTTGTAAATCGGCCACTTGCTGTTTAGCCTTGGCGTTATCTTTGGCTTGCTGGGCACGGGCTGCAGTGCTGGCTTCCATGTAATCATCGTAATTGCCCGGGTAAACCGCTAGCTTGCCGTAATCCATGTCGCAAGTATGCGTACATACCTGGTTTAAAAAGTGTCTATCGTGCGAAATGATAATCATGGTGCAGTCGCGATTATTCAGCACGTCTTCCAGCCAGCGGATGGTGTTGATGTCCAGGTTGTTGGTCGGTTCATCCAGCAATAATACGTCTGGGTTGGCGAATAGCGCTTGTACTAAGAGCACGCGCAGCTTCCAGCCTGGAGCGACCGCGCTCATTGGGCCATTATGCTGCTCAATGGGGATGCCAACGCCCATCAACAGCTCCCCAGCGCGTGCTTCAGCAGTATAACCGTCATATTCCGCGAATACGTGTTCCAGCTCTGCGGCGCGCATATAATCTTCTTCGGTGGCTTCTAGATTAGCGTAAATGGCATCGCGCTCTTGCATGGCCTTCCACATTTCTTCATGACCCATCATCACTACATCCAGCACACGCTGGTCTTCGTAGGCAAATTGGTCTTGGTGCAAAAACGCCATGCGTTCGTGGTTATCTAGCGATATATTGCCAGCGGTAGGCTCTAGCGTACCCGCCAAAATTTTCATGTAGGTGGATTTTCCGCAGCCATTGGCGCCGATTAGGCCGTAGCGATTACCTTCGCCAAATTTTACTGAAACGTTTTCAAACAGAGGCTTTGCGCCAAATTGCATGGTGATATTGTTGCTGATTAACACAGGATTACCTTAAGAATAATTAAAATTTGTTTTAGAACTTGTCTGGTTTAAAATTTATTTTGAATGACGACTTCATCCATGGGCAATTGTCCACCACGCACATGCGCCGGTTTAACGCCTTTGCCAACCACCACAAACATAGTTGGCGTGTGGTCTGCCGGCAGATTTAATATCTTGGAAACGGCATCAAAATCAAAGCCATCCATCGGGCAGGTATCATATCCCATTTCTTTCGCGGCCAGCATGATGGTCATGGCCGCCATGCCGCATGAACGCATGGCTTCATCGCGTTGCACTTGCTCGTTATTTTCGTAATAATGCCCAATCGCAGGCACTAGATAATCCGCTAATGCTTTTGGCGCGTTTTGCCAATAGCGCTCAGGCTGTTTTGCCCAAGATTTCAAATCGGCAGTGAGCACAATTAAAAGTGATGCTTCTTCTACTTGTGCTTGATTCCAGCTCACACTCCGAATCTGCTGGCGCAGCACAGGGTCTGTAACGATTATAAAGCGCCAGTTTTGAATGTTAAACGCAGTGGGCGACAGCATGGCGAGTGACATAAGCGCATCAATTTCAACCTGTGTCATTCGATGATGCACGTCAAAATGCTTGATAGAACGGCGGGTGTTGATTGCTTCAGAAACGTTCAAAATGCTTTCCTTGTTAATATTTTATTGCGGTTATAGTTAAATATTGATTGCCGGCTGGCCTTGCCCACACTACGTTTTCGTCAACTTTGTGACCGATAAGCGCGCGGGCGATGGGCGATGTCCAGCCTACTTTATTGGCTTTAATATCTGCTTCGTCCTCGCCTACAATTTCATAGGTGTGGCTGTTGCCATTTTCGTCCTCCACGGTCACTTGTGCGCCAAACAGTACTTGCTCCGCGGTTGGGTCAGGTTTGGTCACCAAGGCACTTTCCAGCCGGGCCGAAATATAGCGCAAATCGCGATTCAGAACGGTCAGTTTTTGCTGTGTGCCGGAATCCTCTTTGTTGGCCGAAAGGCTTGATATTTCTCGCTCCAATGCTGCGGCCTGCTGCTGCAATTGCGCATAGCCATTGGCTGTGACGTAATTTGGATGCGCACTTACCGGACGCTCGGGCACATCGGTGCCGGCGTGTTCTAAGTCATCCTCTTTAACAAATCCGCGGCTCATGTTGTTGTTTTATAAAATAGATAAGCCGAGCAAGCTCGGCCCATTGAAATTAATAATAATTAGATTGGATTATCGACGAACTCAAGCCTAACGCCGCTTGCAGTGGCCAAGTCCGCAAGCGTTTTCTGTGTGCCTTTGCTGCCAATTACAATTGCTTTTGAACCGCTGATCTTATCTTTGCCATTTGTAAGCGCTTTGGCCATTGTGGTGGCAGTGAGCGATTCATTTTCGCCCGCGACTACCACTGTGGAGTTTTTAAGGGCTAGGGCGCTAATAATTGCAACCACTTTGCCACTATCTACATCTTTTTTTACCTCACAATTAGCCAGACGCGGCGCGATAAAGCCTTCTGGCGCGCCAATGAAAATGAGCGTGTTTTTGTCTGCAGGATACTTGGCATTTACGGTTTCAAAAATCTTTTGCGGGTAAACAGAAGTATCATGTTTATCGCTTATGCAACCTGCCAACAAGGCAAATGCCCCGGCTATAAAGTAATAAATTAAATGTTTCATGGCAACCTCATCTTGTTGATTTGTTGAGTAAATTCTAACAGATAGATATTAGCACATTCAAAAATTTAAGCACTATTCCCACTCAATTGTCGCGGGCGGCTTGCCAGAAATATCGTACACCACACGGTTAATGCCGCGCACTTCGTTGATGATGCGGTTTGAAACTTTGCCTAACAGCGCATAAGGTAGCTCGGCCCAATGTGCGGTCATAAAATCGCTGGTGACCACGGCGCGCAAGGCGACCACGTAATCATAGGTGCGTCCGTCACCCATCACGCCGACAGATTTTACAGGCAAGAAGACTGCAAAAGCCTGGCTGGTGAGGTTGTACCAGCTTTTACCAGTTTTTTCGTCTTTGGTATTGCGTAATTCTTCAATAAAAATGGCATCGGCATGGCGTAATAAATCTGCATAATCTTTTTTGACTTCGCCCAAAATACGCACACCTAAACCGGGCCCGGGGAAGGGGTGGCGGTACACCATGTCATGCGGCAAGCCAAGCGCGACGCCGAGTTCGCGCACCTCATCCTTGAACAGGTCACGTAACGGCTCCAGCAATTTTAAGCCGAGTGTTTCCGGTAAACCACCTACGTTGTGGTGGCTTTTGATGGTGACGGCTTTTTTAGATTTTGCGCCACCGGATTCAATCACATCCGGATAAATCGTGCCTTGTGCCAGAAATGTCGCACCTTTATGCCCGCCATCACCCGCCTTCAGTTTAGCAGCCTCTGCTTTGAACACTTCCACAAACTCGCGGCCGATGATCTTGCGTTTGGCCTCCGGGTCCGTCACGCCGCTCAAATGTCCCATAAACTGGCTAACCGCGTCCACGCGGATGACTCGCGCATGCAGTTTGCCAACGAACATCTCCATCACCATGTCGCCTTCATCCAGCCGCAGCAGGCCGTGGTCAACAAAAACACAGGTGAGTTGGCTCCCAATCGCGCGGTGAATCAGCGCAGCGGCAACGCTGGAATCCACGCCACCCGACAGGCCTAAAATGACTTCTTCATTGCCAACTTGTTCTTTGATTTTGGCCACAGCTTCCGCGATGTGGTCTTTCATCACCCAGTCGGGTTTAGCTTGGCAAATCTCCAGTACAAAGCGCTCCAAAATCGCCTGGCCGAGTTTGGTGTGAGTGACTTCCGGGTGGAATTGCACCCCGTAGAATTTGCGTTCTTCATCGGCAAAAGCCGCAATTGGCGTAGTTTCATTACTGGCAATAACTTTAAATCCAGGCGGCAATTCGGTAACTTTATCACCGTGACTCATCCATACATCCAGCAAGCCATGACCAGATTCATTCGTTCGGCCTTGAATATCACGAAATAGCGCAGAATGGCCATGGGCACGGATTTCAGCGTAACCGAATTCACGCTTATGACCAGCTTCTACCTTGCCGCCCAGTTGTTGCGCCATGGTCTGCATGCCGTAGCAAATGCCCAGAACCGGCACGCCCAGCTCGAATACTGCTTGCGGCGCTTTGTCGGTTTCTTCTTCATATACACTGGCGTGGCTACCAGAAAGGATAATGCCATTCGCACCAAAGTTTTTGACAAAATTATCAGAAACATCACATGGATGGATCTCGCAGTACACATGCGCCTCGCGCACCCGGCGCGCGATGAGCTGGGTGACTTGTGAGCCGAAATCGAGAATAAGGATTTTTGAGTGATTCATATAAAATACCTGCCTGCAGAGCCAATATCCATGCGGTCTGCAGGCTAGTCTATGCGATAGTTGGGAGCTTCTTTGGTGATTTGCACGTCATGCACGTGCGATTCACGCATGCCGGCGCTGGTGATTTGAACAAATTCGGCTTTGCTGCGCATGTCCTGAATATTTGCGGCACCCACATAACCCATCGAGGCGCGTAGACCGCCCATCAGTTGATGGATGACGGCGAGCACACTGCCTTTATAAGGCACGCGGCCTTCAATGCCTTCGGGCACCAGTTTGTCCGCATTGCCATTGTTATCTTGAAAGTAGCGGTCGCTGGAGCCTTTTTGCATGGCGCCGATCGAGCCCATGCCGCGATAAGATTTATATGAGCGGCCCTGGAACAGCTCTATTTCACCAGGCGCTTCCTCAGTGCCTGCAAACATACCGCCCAGCATCACAGAGTAGGCGCCTGCGGCGATAGCTTTTGAAATATCACCAGAGAAGCGAATGCCGCCATCTGCAATAAATGGCACGCCGGATTTTTCGAGCGCTTCTGCCACGTTGCAAATGGCGCTAATTTGCGGCACACCTACGCCAGCCACAACGCGTGTGGTACAGATGGAGCCTGGGCCAATGCCTACTTTTACCCCATCCGCACCCGCATCTACCAGCGCTCTGGCAGCATCTGCGGTGGCGATGTTGCCGCCGATCACTTCAATTGACGGATAATGTTTTTTCACCCAGGTCACACGGTCCAGTACGCCTTGCGAATGACCATGCGCGGTGTCCACCACAATCACATCCACGCCGGCTTCGGCAAGTGCTGCCACGCGGTCTTCGGTGCCTTCGCCCACACCAACCGCAGCGCCTACGCGTAAGCGGCCTTTGCTGTCCTTGCAGGCAAGCGGGTGGTCGTGCGATTTCTGAATATCCTTAACGGTAATCAAGCCCTTAAGCGTATCTTGCTCATCGATGACCAGCACGCGCTCCAGACGGTATTGATGCAGCAGACGAATTGCCTCTTCACGTGGCGCACCTTCGCGCACCGTGATCAATTTGTCGCGCGGCGTCATGATGTTGCTGATGGCCTGATCCAGATTAGTCTCAAAGCGCAAATCACGGTTGGTGACAATGCCGACGATTTTGTTGCCATCCACGACAGGCAGTCCGGAAATCTTATGTTTTTGTGTGAGCGCCAGCACGTCTCGCACTGTCATGTGCGGCTGAATGGTAACAGGGTCGTTCACTACTCCGGATTCAAAGCGTTTTACGCGTGAAACGTGCGCGGCCTGTTGCGCCGGGGTCATGTTCTTATGAATAATACCCAGGCCGCCTTCTTGCGCTAACACAATCGCAAGCGGTGCTTCGGTCACGGTATCCATTGCCGCAGAAACCAGCGGAATGTTGAGTTTGATATTGCGGGTGAGTTGAGTGCTTAAATTAACTTCGCGTGGCATCACCACAGAGTGCGCGGGAACTAATAAAACATCATCAAAGGTAAGAGCCTGTTGCAGCAAACGCATGAGTAATCCTTATTTTCCAAAACGAGATTATACAGATTTGCAATGCTTATTAAAAGTTGGTAAGCTGAATTGGCGTGAAATATGATTAAAAACATGAATTAATAGTTAAAACATCAATTAATATCTAAAATAAACAGCGTTACGTAAACTAACATTTAGATAAAAGCGTTGCTTGGGGTAGCATTTGTTTAGAACAACATAATGAAATTGATAGGAATATAGATGAAATCGGTAAATTTACTTTTAGTTTTAATGATTTTTAGCACAGTGCCGTCGCTAAGCCATGCGGAAATTTATAAATGGAAAGATAAGGACGGCTCGACAAGATATACTGATACGCCGCCGCCTTCAAATATTAAACAAGAGGCGATAGGCAGCAGAAAAGCCGTTAAGCCGACTGGTAAAGAGCCGCTTTCGCAAGTAGAAAGCGGTCAGCAAGTACCGCCTGCAACGCCAGCAACCAAAAATTCCGCTCCGCCTGTTAATGCAGAAGATGCAGCGGCAGCGCAACGTCAGCGTAATGCCGAAGCGGAAAAAAGAAACAAACAAGAAAAAGAGGCTGAAGCCAAAAGAAAAGCAGAAAACTGCAAGGCTGCTAAATCCAACTACGAAACTTATGCTCAAGGCGGACGTGTTTATAAAATGAACGAAAAAGGCGAGCGTGAATATATGGACGATAAGGATTTACAGGCTGGCAAAGAGCAGGCGCAAAAGGAAATGAACGAAAACTGTAATTAGCGTGCTGTAACATCACGCTTCAGGCGGTGCATCTCCACCGCCTTTTTTCATGATTTTCCCATCCGCGGCGCGTTGCTTACGCACTTCTTTCGGGTCGGCAATCAGCGGACGATAAATCTCGACGCGGTCTAAATTGCGCAATGGCGTATCAAGTCTGGTCAGTTTGCCAAACACCCCTATTTGATTCACTTCCAGGTCGATTTCCGGGAATTTCTGTAGTATGCCGGATGCCTGAATCGCCGCTTCTGCATTGGTTTCTGGCGGCATATGTACGGGGATGATAAGTTGCTGGTCCGGCAATGCATAAGCTACTTCTACCATGATATGTTGTTCGCTGCTCAAGTTGCATCCTTCACACTATAAATTTTATCTGCGCGCGCTACAAAACCGTCCACAAATGTGTTGGCAATGTGGCTAAATACCGGCGCAATCATTTTCTCTAAAAAACCATTGGCAAATTCGTAATTCAATCTGAATTCGATTTTACAGGCATCCTGGCGTAATTCAATAAAGCGCCAATCACCTTCCAAATGCTTAAACGGGCCATCTTTCAGTTTTATTTCCATGCTGTGCGGAAATATTTTGTGATTTTTCGTTGTAAAGTTTTGCTTCAATCCGTGATAATTGATATGCAAGGTCGCGCTGGTGCTTGTTTCTGTGCGTTCGTGCAAATCCACGCCGCCGCACCACGGCAGAAACTTTGGATAATCTTCCACCGCGTCTACAAGTGCATACATTTGCTCGGCGGAGTGGCTGACAAGCACCGTTTTTTCAACCTTATTCATTGCGAGATTATTTATTAGCGTAAAATGCTAATTTTAAGCTATTAGTTGCATTCATGAGCATCGCCCAAAATAAAAAAGCCTTTTTCGATTATTTTATTGAAGATAAATTCGAGGCCGGCATCGTGCTGGAAGGCTGGGAAGTCAAGGCTATCCGCGATAATCGCGCTAATTTAAAAGAGGCGTATGTGATCATTCAGCGTGGCGAAATTTATATTATTGGCTGCCATATCACGCCCATGGGCGCGGCTTCTACGCACATTCGGCCAGATGCGATTCGCACGCGTAAATTGTTGTTGCATAACGAAGAAATCGCAAAATTAATCGAGAAAGTAGATAGAGCGGGTTACACCATTGTGCCGTTAGACATGCACTTTTCCAAAGGCCGCATTAAAATTCAAATTGGCCTCGCCAAGGGCAAAAAACAGCACGACAAACGCGATACCGAAAAAGAACGCGATTGGGAGCGTGAAAAAGGCCGCATTATGCGGGCACATAATAAGTAATAACCTTAAGGACGTTCTGAGCAAATCCTTCGACAAGCTCAGGATGAACGGTAATTAATCGATTTCGTTCGTGGTGAGCTTGTCGAACCATGTTAGGAATCAATTTAATCAGTGCTTCTTTAAGCAATACCTTGATTTGTAAACACGCAATACTTAACGATTAGGAGCAGTCAATGAAAGCGCATATTCCACAAAAAGCCCCATACCCAGTTGAAGTAAAAGCCGGCGAGAGCTATTACTGGTGCTCTTGCGGGCAAAGCAAAACCCAACCAATGTGCGATGGCTCGCATAAAGACACAGGCTTTGCGCCAGTAAAATATGATGCAACAGAGAACACAACGGTTTATTTTTGTGGCTGCAAACACAGCGAAAATAAACCGTTATGCGATGGGGCGCATTCTAAGCTTTAGATTACGGGCTAGGTAATTTGTAGGGCGTCAATAAGGCGAAGCCACATTGCGCCGTATGTTAACCTTCATGCGGCGCAATGCCTTTCAGTTATTACGCCCTACGCGAGCTGATTGCAAAAGTCGAACGTGCCGGTTACACCATTGTGCCGCTTGATATGCACTTTTCCAAAGGGGGTATTAAAATTCAAATTGGCCTGGCCAAAGGTAAAAAACAACACGATAAACGCGATACCGAAAAAGAGCGCGATTGGGAGCGTGAAAAAGGCCGTATTATGCGGGCGCATAATAAGTAATATTCTTAAAACTGTTGAGAGAAAATTATGCTACGCGAGTCCCATGGATATTGGCTATTAGGGTATGTTTTGTATGGCGATAATTACGCTTGTTATCAAGCTTGAAAATAGCTAAATTAACCCCATGTTACTCGGGTATATTTCTAGAGGGGGGTAACATGAATTATTTGTTTGAAGCAAATCAGAATAGACATAAAGTTTTTGTAAGTTACCATCATGCAAACGACCAGTTATATAAAAATTATTTTGAAGGTTTATTTGCAAATCATCATGACATCCTTATTTCTAATTCCGTTCAAATAGGTGAAATCAATCCATTATTAAATGCTGAAACCGTGCGACAAAAAATTAGAGATGAATATCTACGAGACTCAACAGTTACGGTAGTACTTATAGGGTCTCAGACATGGCAAAGAAAACATGTTGATTGGGAAATAGCCTCCAGTATTAGGCAAACATTACACAGCTCTCGTTCTGGCTTAATCGGCATTATCTTACCTACTTACCCTAGAACTAATTACCAGTCATATGATGGATATACTATTCCTCCAAGATTGCAAAAAAATCAAGAATGTGGCTTTGCTAAAATTTATAACTGGAGTGATAACGCTCAGGATGTTCAAAGTTGGATTCATGAAGCTTTTGTGAGACGAAATACAGTTAATCCTGATAACTCTTATCCCAATTTTACATATAATCGCAGCGGCGAAAGGTGGCAATAATGAAATGGGCTAAATGGCTAGAAAACTGGGATATGACGTCACTTAAAATTAGTGCGCCATTTTTAGAAATGGAATGGAGGCCGCAAGTTGCAGATATGAATGCTGCATGGGAGTTATATATTGAACTGCTCACGCGCACAGCGACACAACCCTTAGGTGAAGAGGACGGCGATGAGAAAACAGCTTTAGATAGTATTCATTCTTTATTTGCTATCACTAGGCAAGTGCTCAAAGATAACAGTAAGGATTGTAAAGAGTTTTCAAAAATAGCAATTGTTGTATTAAATCAAGTTGTTAGACCTTTCACTGCTAAGTGGCATCGGCTAAGTTTGCAAGGTGCTTTTAACGAGCCTGAAAAATGTAAAGACTTTAGAATTGATTTGAATTTGCTTCAGATGAAGCTTAGCAAATTCAGTAAGATGCTTGCTGAGATGGCTGGCGTTGAAGACCTAACAGGGTTATATGAAAAATAATAAGTGGCATAATAATTTACTTTTCTCACCTTGTGAGTTTTGTACGTATATTCAATTTTTAAAAGCACCGTCCTGCAAGCCAGTATTGATGAGCCTCCCAGAGCAATGCTTATTACAATGAAAAAGCACAGGTAGGATGTTTAAGCTAAAACAGCGTATAATTCGCGCACTTGCATAACTGTAGTTGAACTAAAAACAAGTTTAGTAAGTCACAGCAATACTGATTTGGGGATGACCCGGTTTCGACGTGGGTTACAAAGCAGTGCAGGGCATACCGAGGCTCAGATTACCTCGTAAATACAGCTGAAACAAGTATAGTCGCAAACGACGAAACTTACTCTCTAGCCGCTTAAGACCGGTTGGACGCTGCACCAGCTCTCCCGTGGGTTGGATTGGGGTAACCCATACGCAGTGTCATATACACGGGATACGTGTTGTGTTGGGTTACTTAGCACATCATTAACCTTAAGGTAACTCGTCTGTACAGCGCTTGTCTGTTGGTGTGGTGCAGATTAAATTAAACAACAAGGCTAAGTATGTAGAACTGTCTGTGGAGGATTTGCGGACGGGGGTTCGATTCCCCCCATCTCCACCAAACATTAAAAGACCACCCTTGCGGTGGTTTTTTATTGTTTGAAGATAGGTATCGAACGCCCGGGACGGGGGGAGAGCGCGGGGTTTCGCAACACAAACTGCTTTGTGTTTGCGCCGCGCGAGCGGGCGAGCCTCTGTGCGAGCCCCGGCTTATGAGCCGATTCCCCCCATCTCCACCAAACATTAAAAAGCCACCCCATAAGGTGGCTTTTTATTTGCCGACAAGGTTATCGCTTTTGCAGGCGAATTTCGTGCTGCGCTTTTATGTTACGACACGCTCCGCCCGTGGTGCTAGCGGTGGCCTCCCATTGAAGCCTTTCCGTGGCGTATGACGGGTGTTCGATATCTAATGAATCTGCGCAGTTAGCCTCGAGCGGTTCGGGCAAAACTTCATAAAGTCTTTCATGCCGGGTGACAGGGCCGATGTCGAATGAGCCATCGGCTGCGGATGTGGTATTGGCGACAATGCTGGCATTGTATTTTGAGGTAAGCTTAATTTTTGCGCCCGCGATAGGTTTGCCTGTGGTTTTGTCTCGCACAAAACCGCTATGGCGAGCGGTTAGCCAGCCATCATGCGCAATGGGTAGCGCCATGCAAGCGGTGAGAAGTGTAGTAAGTAGGAGGCTGGCAAAGCGCAAAATCATGACTTTTGTTTGTCGCCAATATGCATTTCCCCACGCTGTTTAGCTAAAATCACTTGTTTTTGCCTTTCGGTCAGCGCTGCTCGTTTTTCTTCGGAGGTTTTGTCGTAACAATGCGGGCACGAAATGCCGGCTACATATTGCGGGCTTTGCATCTCTTCAGGCGAAAGCGGCATGCGGCAGGCGTAGCATTGATCGTAATCGCCCACTTCTAGCCCATGTTTCACTGCCACACGCTGGTCGAACACAAAACATTCGCCTTGCCACATACTTTGTACTTCTGGCACGGTTTCCAGGTATTTTAGAATGCCGCCTTGCAGGTGATAAACCTCTTCAAAGCCTTGTTCTTTCATAAAAGAAGAGGCTTTTTCGCAGCGGATTCCACCGGTACAAAACATGGCGACTTTTTTGTGTTTGGTTTTGTCGAGATTTTGCGCAACAAATTTTGGAAACTCGCGGAACGTGGTGGTTTTAGGGTCAACCGCGCCTTTGAATGTGCCAATATGCACCTCATAATCGTTGCGCGTATCGAGTAGAATCACGTCTGGGTCTGAAATCAGCGCGTTCCAGTCTTCTGGTTTTACATAAGTGCCTACTTGCTTGATCGGGCTTACGCTCGGCACACCCATGGTGACAATTTCTTTTTTGAGCTTCACCTTCATGCGGTAAAACGGGTGTTCATTCGCGAAAGATTCTTTGTGTTCTAAATCGGCAAATTTTCCATTAAAAACGGCATCTTGCTTCAAGTAATCAAGTACTTTATGAATGTCATCAGGCAAGCCAGCAATGGTGCCGTTGATGCCTTCTTCTGCCAGTAATAGCGTGCCTTTGATGTTATGTTTTTGGCATTCAGCTAGTATGGGCGCTTGCAGGGCTTTGTAATCAGGCAAGCTAACGAATTTATATAACGCTGCGGTGAGATATTTGGACATGTTGCAACATCAATCAAACAAAGTGCTATTTTAGCACTCGCAACACTTAAGACGAAATAACTAAAATCTCACCATTGCCGTTGCAGGCCAAGTCGCCTGCAAAGCGTTGTACGCGGTTAGTCTGAATTTGGTTAAATAATGTTGGAAGCGGCCTGAAAGAGCGAAATAACAGCGCCAGAAACGGCAGGGTATGGGCTCCACAATCTTGAATGGTAGCGTGTAATTTTGGTAACTTGGTCAACAATAAAGTGCCGCGCTTCATGGCAAACCCAGCATAATTGCCAACCTCCCCATGTACGCCTATGGTGCCTGCAATCATGCGGCTAGCGCAGTAATCACCGGCATCGCCATCAATCAATATCAGCCCGCGACGTATTTGGTCACCCGTTCTATCACCAGCGCTGCCTCGACAAACAATGGTTCCGCCTTGCATGCCGGCACCCAGGAAGTCGCCAGCTGCGCCTTCTATAGTAATGGTGCCGTGTGACATTTTGTGGCCGATGTAATCGAGTTTTTTGTTACAGTTTTTGAAAATAATATTTTCAGCGATTTTGTTTTGTGTGTGTTTCGCGTCATCGCCCGAAACTTCAAAAAAATCAGCCACTTTGGGTGAGTTTTTTTGGTTGAAAAGACTTAAATTCTGAATTTGTTGCAGTGTTAAACCTGCAAGTTGGTCGGGCGTGAGCCGGCTGCAATCCAGCTTGAATGAAAGACTTGTTTTGAGCGTGAAGATAAGCGCAGTCATGATGATTGCTTTCCAGAAGTGCCGCCTAAAATCTCATGCAGCTTGAAATGATGGGCCCCTAGTTTGCCACCGTAATTACCTGCTGAAATACGTTTGATGCCACTTGCTGCACCAAGGCTACATGCGGCTTCTATGCCAACTTTCATGGCTTTGGCGATATCTTCAAAAGTCAGCCCGTCAATTACAATTTCCATCACAGATTCTATGTCGTCATTAAGTTCACTATTGACTAAACCTTTAAGCGTTGGGCAGAAGGCATCGTTGGTCGAAGCAAACATTTTTGGATACTTGCTGCCCACTTTAGAGCCTGAGCGCACCACGCCGCCGGGGAAGGGCATAATCACATTTGGCACTTTGCGCATAGCTTCAATCGCGGCTTCGCACGCGGCTAGCACCTGAGGCTGGCTTTGGCCTAACACTAAAAAGTTACCACCGCCAATGGCACGTACCATGCCGGTGGTTTCTTGCACCAGAAACTCGCCATCCATCACAGGGATGCGCCAGTAACGGATACCGTTAATCAGCTTCGAAGTTTGGTAGCCATCGCCGAAATAGCGTAAATTTTTGCCCAGATTAATCTTGTCTTCACCCTCAATTCCCGCAAATGCCGCCGCAGTAGGGCAGGTGAGTATGCATTGCCCCATGCGGGTTTCCAGCTGCTGCATCAGTACTTTGCTGCCCATGGCGAACATCAACACACTCACGCCTGGTCTGCCATCAGGTGTTTCTTCGACAGATAATTCACGCTCAATGCCTGCCTCAACGCCGCAGCCAATCACGCTGGTGGCAAAACCTGTCATGGCGTTGGCAGCGTGGTAGGCCCATTTGAGGTTTTGCGCAGTGATGAGTACCCGCGTGCCGCGCATGTTGAATGCTTCGGCAAAGGTGTCATCAATGTGTATGTCGTTAAGCATCATGATGTTTTTTCGTGGACGATGATTTTTCCACGCCCATCCTCAGTGATTTCATCATCTGAAATCTTGAAGTTATCTAATTGAATCGTATGGTATTTTTTAAAATATTCGTCTAAACCTTGTTCTACACTAATATCAAATGCAGGTTTGGCGGTATGCGTTGCACCCCATACCACCTTAACCACTTTCCCGTTTTTCACCACGAGCTCACCGTCTTTGAACACATAATCAGGTTTGCTAAACATGGCTTCACGGTCAGGCTGGTCGGTGTACACGGTAATATCCGCTGCCGCGCCTGCGCCTAAATGTCCGCGGTCGTTCAAGCCGATGAGCTTGGCTGCGCCAGCACGGGTCATAATGGCGATTTCGTACAAGCTGTATTCGCGGTTTAAACTGGTGAGATTGCTCATGGATTGTGCGTCCAAATTCAGTTTGGCAAATGCTTCATTTCTGAAGGTTTTGTCCATCAGCAGACGAATCAAATGCGGGTAGCTGGTAAATGGCGCGCCATTCGGGTGGTCGGTAGTGAGGAAGATGCGCCATGGGTCTTCTACAGAAAGGAATAGCTCCAGGCCGATTGCCCACTGCAATGCATTGACGTAATTCTGGTCACGATACTTGAATGGCACCACACCGCAGCCCGCATCGCATTCAATATCCATGATGACGGATTTCTTTGGGTTGGCGTGCTTAGCATTTATGTGCTGCATCATGGTGTCGCCTGATGCGGTGACGGTTTGACCGAATAGAATCTGCCCGACATCGGCGGAGATGTGTTTGTTTTTATTCAGCGCTTCGGCGATTTGCGCGGCGGCGGACGAGAATTTTTTATCGCCCTCTGTGCCATAACTGTGAAACTGGATGTGCGTGAGGTGCATGGGCAAACCATCGCTCGCGCCCATGGTGTTAAGCGTAGTTTCAAAATTGCCTGCCACACCAAGGTTGTTGCAATGCACATGCAAAGGTTTGGCAATGCCCAATCGATGCACTGCAGTGCTTAGGCTTTTCAGAATCTCACGTGGCGAAACCTGGTAGTGGACGTTGTTTTCATCTAAATCCAGCCTGCGTTGGTTAAATTTAAATGCTGAAATGCCGCCGGGGTTCACCACCTTGATGCCAATGGCTTGCGTCGCCGCGAGTGTCCACGCCACATAGTCGTTAATGGCTTTCTGGTCTGCTTTGCTACTTAAAAGCCGCAAAAAATAATCATCATTGCCAAGCATGGCGTAGCCGCCTTTGTCTATCATCGGCGTGTCGCCCATTTCCAGGTGCGCATGACGGGCGTTGATCGGTAAAATAGCAGGCTCGAAGGCGGCGGTATAACCCATTTCAATGTAGCGAAAACCCGTGTCAGTGGTGCTAGGCGTCGCATTGTGACTGCAATCGGGTGTGCAGATATGCGCTTCAGGTTCGCTATAACCCCTTGTTTCCTGAAACTCCGGCAGCATCATGCGCGCAATGTTCACCTTGCCGCCGCCAATGTGGCTGTGCATATCAATCGCGCCCGCCATCACCACTTTGCCTGTTAAATCATAAGTTTGATTGATTTTTTCATTGCTGTCGGGTTTGGCGATGATGCGTCCATCTCGAATATAAATATCCTGAATGACACCATCTTTACTCTGCGCTGGGTCGTAAATTCTGCCGTTTTTAAGTAAGGTAATCATGGCAGCATTGCCTCGATTCGGTTTACAACTTCACTTAACGTCGGCAAATTAGTTTCGTGACATTTTTTCAGCGGTAAAATCACCGAAGAATCCACGCGAAACAGCGTGCCGCTGCAATCCAGGCCTGGCGTGGCGATTGGAATAAATACTTCCGGCTCAGTTTCAAACTGGCTATTGGCGTTGCCCAGCACAATCAGCGGGCTATCGGATAAAGGCGGATTTTTGTCGGCACTGGAGCTGTTTATCCAGACAACGGCGTCACGCTGAATAGATGGGTTGTCGTTCAAAGTCAAACCGCTCAGCCAGGCGTTTGCATAATTGGCGCCAGTGTCGCCGTCACTGCCGCCCAATGGTAGGCCAGCCGCGCGCGTGGTTTGGTTTAAAATTGCGACAGTTTCGGTAATGTTTTGAATGGTAAGTTCAGCATGCGGATAATCCAAGTCTTTAGCAACCCAAGCCAGCACGGCGTATTTGGCTTGTTTCAGTTTGTCTGCAACAGCCTGTAAATTAGTTATTTGAATGCCTGCAATTTGTGCTGCTTTTAGCTTTTTACCAAGCACCAAAGCGCGCAAGGCAAGTGTGATTTCGGGTAAATCATATGCCCTGCAAGCCAATAGGGATGCGCTCTCCAGAGCATCATTTTTTTGAATATCTTCGCCAATAAAGATAATCTCGCGTTGTTTGGCGTCAATAAACATGCCATCTTTCTGAATAAAACGCTCAAAAAAGCGCGGGTTAAGTGTCACCACATCCGTACCGATGCATACAATCACATCAGCACGGTTTTTAACTTCGGTAAGTGTCGTGGTTTGCCAGCCCGTGCTTTGCAGCACGCGTAAATTGCGCTGCGAGCTGGCAGTGTTCATGTGTTGCAAGGTGGCATCAGATTTTTGCGCTAAATCATAAACTGCCCTAAAGCCTTGTACATCGGTGCTCAAGCCCGCAAATAATGGATAGTGGGCTGTTTTTAATATTTGCGCTGCCTTGGCAATGGCTTCGTCAAGAGTGGCTGGTTTGCCCGCAATGCTTGGGGTTATGTTGCCTGTGGCCTGCTCAAAAAACGTGACACTTTTTGCACAGCCATTCGCCAATACTTTGATTTTATTTTGATTATTCTCAACCAGCACATCGTCACACAGCAAGCCGCAGGCGGGGCAGGTGGCGATGATTGTTCTGGTGTTGGCGTTGTTGGAATTCATAACATCAGATTTTGCCACAATTTTGGCTGCTGACTTACGATTTTGCTACAAATTGATGGAAGAAGAATAAATGGGGACAGCCCACGGTTTTTCTCTACAATGATAAATTTTTACCATTCTCGCTTTTATTCATTTTAGGTCTGCCAGACTTTCCTGGCGTTACTCTGCGCCCTAGTGTATCCGCTATTTGCTTGGCAAACATCTCGCTGCCCAAAGCATAATTGCTATTAGTCGCTTTGCGTATTTCATCCACCAGCCCAATATCAAGCTCATATCTAAATAATTCGCGATAAGCAGATTGCCGCTTTGCCGCATTGTCACCAAGCGTATTATAAAGTAAATGCGGCTTAATCAGCATGTTTGCCTCGCCTTGAGCATTCGCTGCATAACTACTCCACTTGTATTCAGTAGGGTGATTCACCATGTTAGCGCGAACAGGGTTAAGTTCAATATAGCGCATGCAGGCCAGCAAGTAAGTTTCAGCCTGAATAACACTCGATTTATAGCGGCCTTCCCAAGCAGCCTTTTTAAGCCAATGCAGATAACTGTGATAATCCTCATCAGCAAAAAAACAGGGTTCTCGATTAACGCCTCGCTGAACGATATACTGAGGAACACCTGCTAGTTTAATGCGTGAGCGGCGTGGCATTGCTTGTCATTCCGTACTTGATACGGAATCCAGTTGGAATTAAAAACAATTCGATGCTGACCCCTTTGGTTACAGTGCAGGCCTGCAACCCGCATGGATATTGGCTTGCAGGGCAATGGTTTAATGGTTATTTGGTGTGCAAATAAAGTCATTTTGCACGCCCTACGCTTGCTTTACCCCAATAATCTAGTCAATTTAATTTGCAAAACTACCGACCCATATAGCTCATCTATTACCATATCTTTGATATTTGGATCATCTAATGCTACTTGCCTCTCCCTAATACAATCAAGCTGGTCGTCATACTCACTAACAGTGTAGTAGTTATCACCCATGGCTTGACGATAGAAAAACGGTAGTTTCCAAACATCGGGCGAATAATTGGGCAAATTACCTACTATTGGCCAAGGTTTACCATGAACAGAGTTGTCACCGAACTTGCATACTAAAATGGCTTCTTCTGGATGCAATTTTTGGGTGTGAGTAATTTCGGAAACCTCATCCATTCTAGGTCCAAAAAAATAGCCAAATGCCCTGCCTTCTTTATCTGTTCTTGCAACCAAACCAGAAGCATATCCACCGTTCTGGAGCGGTACGGCAATTACATCGCCTTCCTGATATTTAATCTTTTTTGCCATTTGCTACTCTCTTCCAGCCTTCAAATATTCACTTTTTTTCGGATTATTATCCCTAATAGGTTTGATTTTATTGAGGCCACCATTTGAAGCTTTTGCTTGTGGGTTTGCATTGTAAAGATCGTGCTCTCGGCCTCGTTGTGCAGCATAGTTGTCTGTTTTTTTATCAACTCCAAAAGTTAGCTCAGGAAACTCTTTTTGATGTTGTTTTTCACGCCGTGCTAAATCTTTCGTTCGACCAGTCCTTTGTACAATTCCATCTGCATCTTTAAGTGCATATGTACCGCCTTTAGCTACATCAACAGCTGCTTCTGCCCCCGCTTTCCCCGCACTCCTGATAATCCCAAAGCCAGCAGGTAAAATAGGTACTGCCGTGCCCACAATATCATAAGCCAAGCCAAGGCCATTAAGTATGCTTGGGTCTTGCTTATATTGCGCAATGCTTAAGCCTAGGCTTACAACATCTAATGCGGTTTCCGCAATATTACCCGTAGGATCCACAAACTTATACGGATTATTATTGCCATACGCATAGCGGTTATGGCTGTGGACGTTGTTCTCATCCACCCCAACCGGGTCTATGCCCATAAAGCGCCCTAACATCGGGTCGTAATAGCGCGCTCCAAAGTAACTGAGCTTGCTTTCCGCATCTTGCGATTTACCTGCAAACCACATTGTTTCAGTGGCAGCTTTGGTGTCTCTTAGGTTGCGTTCACCATAAGGCCAGTAATGCTCACGCCATTTTAATGCGCCTACTTTGTCGGTAGCCGCAAGCGGTGAGCCGACAAGACAGAATAATAGGGGACAGACCACGGTTTTTTGTATAACAAATTAATCGTGTCTGACCCCATTTATTCTAACAAATTAATCGTGTCTGACCCCATTTACTGCATTTCTACGCCTCTGGTTCTCAAACTGACTTTTCCAACCATCTAAAATGTCATAGAAAGAATCTGATGGAATGAGTAGCTCTTGAAGATTAGTAGCTTTATATGATTCGGAGTTTTTAAATGCTATTAAACGAACCATATGATTAAAATTAAATAATAAAATATGACTTCCGTCGTCAAATGCCGCATCCCCATCTGGAGCCCAAATAACGTCACTTTCATATAACATCTGTTTAATTTCTTGCGCTGATTTACCAAAATACAAACTGTCATCACTATTCTCAGCGTATATGGCAGCTAAATACATATCTGCAAGGACTTGAGCATCGACATCACTAAAGAGTGAAGTGTAGTTGGTTCTTTTTTTTAAAATATCGTCAATTTGATAAAAAGAGCATGCCAGTAAAGTTGCATCTGGTGATTTGATGCCGTAACATAAACCACCTACATAAACAATAAAATACCCAATAGCCAACTGGCCTTTTTCTTTATAAAACTCGCTCACACACGATTCTATAGCAAATAGATTTGGTTCTCCTACAACAATCAAGTTTTGCATCAAAGTCCAAAACCCTTTCTAATTTGATTGGGAATATTTTCTAGTTTAATTGGATTAGTACTAGCAATAATAGGGGACAGACCACGGTTTTTTAAGGATTTCGGCATCATTATTTTTTCAAACTGAATATGGCAATATGTTCAACAATACCGTAAATTGGTTGTTTATCAAACCCTGCAAAAATGTTAGAATCGCTTTCTTTCTAAGTAGTTAATTTAATTGTTAATTTTTATTTTTGTTAAATTTTTTGGAGTCCACATGGCAGTAGAACGCACCCTTAGCATTATCAAACCAGATGCAGTAGCAAAAAACGTGATTGGTAAAATTTACACACGTTTTGAAAACGCAGGTTTAAAAATTGTTGCAGCGAAAATGATACACCTGACTAAAGCTGAAGCAGAAGGCTTTTACGCAGTGCACGTAGCGCGTCCATTTTTTAATGATCTAGTTAAATTCATGATTTCTGGTCCGGTGATGATTCAGGCGCTGGAAGGCGAAAATGCGGTAGCAAAAAACCGCGAGTTAATGGGCGCTACCAACCCGAAAGAAGCGGCTGCAGGTACGATTCGTGCGGATTTTGCCGAGAGTATTGATGCGAATGCGGTGCATGGGTCGGACTCAACTGAAAATGCAACAATCGAAATTAAATACTTCTTCGGTTAATCACAATATTACCCCTCGCCCGCAAGCGGGAGAGGGGTTGGGGAGAGGGGCGGTAGAAGTAATTTCCAGCTTTGCCCCTCTCCCGCACTGTCGTGCACCCTCTCCCGCTTGCGGGCGAGGGTTTGTTAAGGTTTAACACATTGAATAATTTATTAAATTATAATCAACCACAACTCGCCGAGTACTTTGTCGGGCTTGGCGAGAAGCCGTTTCGTGCCAAACAGATGATGCGCTGGATGCATCATTTTGGTGTGAATGATTTTAGCCAAATGACGGACATTGCGAAAAGTTTGCGAGAAAAACTGCAAATTGAAGCAACAATTACTCCGCCCACCGTGCAATTGGAGCAAGTGTCAGATGATGGCACACGCAAATGGTTGATTGGCGCCGATGACTTAAAAACGGGCACGGCCAATAGCATCGAGACCGTGTTTATCCCCGAGGATGATCGCGGTACTTTGTGTATTTCCAGTCAGGTGGGCTGTGCGCTGGAATGCACGTTTTGCAGCACCGGACGACAAGGCTTTAACCGCAATCTGAGTGTTTCTGAAATCATTGGCCAGCTTTGGCTGGCAAACAAATCATTGCGTCAGGCTGATGGCTACGACATGCTGCCCGCAGGCGAGCGCATTATCAGTAACGTAGTCATGATGGGCATGGGCGAGCCGCTCACTAACTATGACAATGTGGTGACCGCCATGCAGATTATGCTGGATGACAGCGCGTATGGTTTGAGCCGCCGCCGCGTGACGTTATCGACAAGCGGCATCGTGCCTGCAATGGACAGGCTTAAAGAAGATTGCCCGGTAGCGCTGGCAGTCAGCCTGCATGCACCTAACGACGCGCTGCGCGACCAGATTGTGCCGATCAATAAAAAATATCCGCTTAAAGAATTGATGGCGGCTTGCGAGCGCTATCTGGTAAAAGCGCCACGCGATTTTGTAACGTTTGAATACGTCATGCTGGATGGCGTGAACGACACGGTTGAGCATGCTCACCAGTTGCTTGAAGTAGTGAAAAACGTACCATGCAAATTCAATTTGATTCCGTTCAATCCGTTCCCTAACAGCGGATACGAAACATCTAAACCTAGCCATATTCGCGTGTTCCGTGATATTTTAATGCAAGCGGGCTATGTGGTCACCGTGCGTAAAACGCGCGGCGAGGATATAGACGCCGCTTGTGGCCAGTTAGCTGGTAAAGTATTAGATAAAACCAAACGTAGCATAAAAATTCCAATAGAGGCGGTTGCATGAAGTTAGATTTAATAAGATTAAGCTTAGTCGCTGTGGCACTAGTTTTAATGAGTGCCTGTGCAACACAGCAGGGCGGTGCCGATGAGTATGGCGAAAGCAAGCTTTCAGCGCGGGCGCGGTCGCACACCGATTTGGGCGCTGCTTATTATCAGCAGAATAAATTAGAAATCGCCCTGGACGAGTTTAATCATGCGATTTCAATAGACCCCAACTATGGGCAAGCCTACAATGGTTTGGGTTTGGTGTATGCAGCGTTAAACGAGGACGCGAAAGCCGATGCAAATTTTAAAAAAGCCATTCAAACACAGCCCAATAGTTCAGAATCGCATAACAACTATGGCAGTTTTTTGTGTTCACGCAAGCGTTACGATGAGTCAATTGCACATTTTCTAGAAGCCGTTAAAAATCCGCTGTATGCCACACCGAACATAGCTTACGCTAATGCAGGCATTTGTTCTGCACGTAAAAATGATGTTAAAAATGCAGAAATATACCTCAATAAAGCGCTGCAGATCGAGCCGCTAACACATTCTGCAGCCGTTCATTTAGCTGAAATTCAGTTCAATCGCGGTGATGCAAAAACCGCACAAAAAACATTACAGAATACTTTAGTAGCATCGCCTGGCCCAGAGGCTTTATGGCTGGGCATTAAAATTGAGCGCGCTCTAGGAGGCAAGGATAATGAAGCCAGCTATGCGTTACAACTGCGTCAACAATATCCAAATTCTGAGCAAGCACGGTTACTGTTGAGCGGTCAATAATTAACTAATAATCAAAAAACTGCTATTAATTACAGAATATGGTGCTATAAATTTAAGGTGACATCATGGCGCGTAAAGCTAAAGAACCCATTCAAAAATCTAGCCAAGAACCCGGTCAACAAGTTGAAATGACACAAAACAATCCACTTTTGCCAGATGATGAGAATCAGACGGAATATGCCGCCCACAACCGATCGCGCTGTGGAGGTGTGCTGCGTTTGACACGTGAAAATCAAGGCTTGGCCGTGCAGGATATTGCAAGCCGGTTAAGAATTAGCCCTAAGCAAATTGAGGCAATAGAAGCGGATAATTTTGCAATCCTGCCTGAGCCGACTATTGTCAGGGGCTTTATCCGCAATTATGCAAAACTGCTTAAAATCAGTGCAGAGCCCTTACTGGACGCTTATAACGTACTTGTGCCAAGTAACGCGCCGCATGAATTTACTATCAAACCCGCCTCAAATATGAAGGTGACCAGTTACGATAAACCGAAATCCGGGCGTTATATCTGGGCTGGATTAGCTTTATTAGTAGGTTTGGGCGCGTGGCTGTTTTATCAAAACTACGTTGAGAAACCCAGCCCAATTAAACCTAGCGCGAGTATGAATAGTGTTGAACCGCTACCAGAGATTGCACTACCCGCGGCGGAGCGTGCAAGTGAGCCGCAAGCGGTTACAGAATTGACTTTGCCAATTGGTTTGCCGCCAGCAGCTGATGCTAGAGCGACCGTTACCAATGAGGTTGCTAATCAAGCGCTTTCCTCAAATGCCAGTGTAGGTAATGTTGCGCCAGCTAATACACCTGCACCTGAGCCAATCTCGCCTGGAATTGAGCCAGTTGAGCCAGCCGTTGCTTCCCCGGCAAATGGCACGGCCAGGTTAGAGTTTAATGCGAATCAAGAAACTTGGGTAAGCGTTGTTGATGTAGCTGGTAAAGAAGTTTTCAATAAGACGATATTCGCTGGCAGCCGCGAAAGCGTTGATATTACACCGCCCGTGAACGTAGTGGTGGGCAATGCGGGCGCCACCAGTATGAGCATGAATGGCAAGCCTGTCGATTTGGCACCGCACTCGCGTCAAAATGTAGCACACATCAAGCTTGAGTAGTTTTTAAATATGCGGCGCAATTCTTTACAAGTGATGATAGGCCATGTGCCTGTGGGCGGTGGTTTACAAGGCGCTGCAATGGCACCGGTCGTAGTGCAAAGCATGACCAATACGGATACCGCGGACGCCAAAGCGACTATTCAGCAGGTGTATGAATTGTGGCAAGCGGGTAGCGAAGTGGTGCGTATTACCGTCAATTCTCCCGAAGCGGCTGCCCAGGTAGCTAATATCCGCGCCGGTTTGGATGCACTGGGCTGTAACGTGCCGCTGGTGGGCGATTTTCATTACAACGGCCACAAGCTGTTAAGTGCTTATCCAGATTGTGCCAAGGCCTTGGCTAAATACCGCATTAATCCGGGCAATGTAGGCAAGGGTAGTAAGCGCGATGAGCAGTTTGCCAGCATGATAGAAGCGGCAATTCAATACAAAAAATCGGTGCGCATTGGTGTCAATTGGGGCAGTTTGGATCAAGCCAAAATGGCGCAGATGATGGATGACAACGGCAAATCTGCCAATCCCATGCCATCCGATGAATTGATGCGCGAGGCGCTTATTCAATCGGCGCTCGAAAGTGCGCAACAGGCTGTGGATATTGGTCTGCA
Source organism: Methylotenera sp. (assembly GCA_049687015.1). GTDB lineage: Bacteria > Pseudomonadota > Gammaproteobacteria > Burkholderiales > Methylophilaceae > Methylotenera_A. The sequence goes on from JBAVIP010000035.1 coordinate 95,286, forward strand.
GCCTAATCAGATTATCATCTCCTGCAAAGTAAGCAACGTGCAGGATCTGGTCAAAGTGTATCGCGAGCTGGCCAAACGTTGCGATTATCCTCTGCATTTGGGTTTAACCGAAGCGGGCATGGGCAGCAAGGGTATCGTGGCTTCGACGGCAGCCCTGTCATTGCTGTTGCAGGAAGGCATTGGCGATACCATTCGCGTGAGCCTCACGCCGGAGCCAAATGAATCGCGCACCAAGGAAGTCGTCGTGGCGCAGGAAATTCTGCAAACCATGGGCATTCGGTCATTCACGCCATTGGTAACTGCTTGCCCAGGTTGCGGACGTACGACTTCGACTTATTTTCAAGAACTGGCCATGCAGATTCAAAGCTATTTACGCAATCAAATGCCAGTTTGGCGTAAAAGCTACCCGGGCGTAGAGAATATGAGTGTGGCGGTGATGGGCTGTGTGGTGAATGGCCCGGGCGAATCCAAATTGGCTAATATTGGCATCAGTTTACCCGGCACGGGTGAAGTGCCAGTCGCGCCGGTGTTTGTGGATGGCGAAAAAACCGTGACGCTGAAAGGCGACAACATCGCACAAGAGTTTCAGGCGATTGTTGAAGATTATGTGCAAAAAAACTATGCGGAAGGCGGCAAACTCCGTCTTAATTTAACCCAAAAAACCATCCCAATTTCAGCCGTTAATTAAAATAAAAATGAATCAAAAGTTCCAATCCATTAAAGGCTTTTACGACATTCTGCCGGAAGCCGCACCGTTGTGGTTTAAGCTGGAAGACACAGCCAGACGAGTTTTGACGCAATATGGGTACAACAATATCCGCATGCCGCTGGTGGAAACCACGGATTTATTCGTGCGCAGTGTGGGTGAGCATACCGATATTGTCGAAAAGGAAATGTACTCGTGGGAAGACGCGCTGAATGGCGACAAACTCACGCTGCGCCCGGAAGGCACGGCGGGCTGCGTGCGAGCCGTTATTGAGCATAATCTAACCTATAACGGGCCGCAGCGTTTGTGGTATTGCGGTGCGATGTTTCGGCACGAGAACGTGCAAAAAGGCCGTCAACGCCAGTTTCACCAGATTGGTGTTGAAGCTTTTGGGTATGAGTCGCCCGATGTGGATGCCGAGCAGATTGTGTTATTGGCGAGACTTTGGCGCGAATTGGGCATTCAGGATGTCGAGTTGCAAATCAATAGCATTGGCGATGCGCATGAGCGTACAGCGTACCGCAACACGCTTATAACTTACTTTGAGCATCATGCTGAATTGCTGGACGAAGACGCCAAACGCCGCTTGCATACCAATCCGCTGCGTATTCTGGATAGCAAAAATCCACGCATGCAAGCCATGTGCGAGACGGCGCCAAAGCTAATGGATTGCCTGACTGAATCGAGCCGAACGCATTTTGAAAAATTGTGTCAATTATTAAGCGATGCTGGCGTAGCTTACAGCATCAACAACAGATTGGTACGCGGCTTGGATTACTATAATCGTACCGTGTTTGAGTGGGTAACGACCAAGCTGGGCGCGCAAGGTACGATAGCAGCCGGTGGGCGTTACGACACGTTAGTAGAACGTTTGGGCGGCAACGCTACACCTGCATGCGGCTTTGGTATTGGCTTGGAGCGCGTATTCTTGTTGATGCAGGAAGATGGAGTGACTGCAAGCAACGCACTTGATGTATATCTTGTGAATGCGGGTGAATTAGCGGAAAAACAAGCTTTTTCTGCCGCAGAAACCTTGCGCAGTGCGGGTTTGAGCGTGGTGCTGCATGCAGGTGGCGGCAGTTTTAAATCGCAAATGAAAAAAGCAGATAGAAGTGGCGCGCGCTATGCGGCAATTTTGGGTGATGATGAAGCAGCAGCGAATGAAATATCGCTGAAACCTTTATTACAGGCGGGTGAGCAAGTTAGATGTAAATTAAATGAAGTTGCGAAACACATGGGAGCTTTATGATGACTGAACAAAAAGATTTTCCCAAAGCGATGATGGTTTTAGGTTTGCTGCTGGCTATCGGCATGGCCAGTGCCGCGTTTATTCTGGGTGTGCAGGCCAAGCGGGCGGTATCTGGTCAGCAATCCATCACGGTAAAAGGTTTGGCTGAAAAGCCCATTAAAGCAGACAGTGCCGAGTGGGTGATTAGCGTAGGGGTAACGCACGCCACGCAAGCGGGCGCATTAGAAAATCTCGCTGTGGAACGCAAAGTGGTAGAAGCGTTTTTGGATGAACAGGGCTTGGGTCAGGAAACGCGAGCGATAGAAGTTGAATCATTGCTGCCACATTTCGAAGAGGTGTTTATTAAAGACACACCGCGCCAGGTGCAAAAGGGTTTTGATGCTTTTCAAAATGTGCGTGTGAGCAGTAAAGATTTGGAAAAAATAACCAATGCAAACAAAGCCTTGCTAAAATTACGTGCAGAAAATCACCCAGTAACTGCACAGCCACCTAATTATCTGGTGAGTAATTTAGAAACCATTAAAATGTCGCTGATTGCCGATGCGACTAAAAATGCCCGTTCGCGCGCAACAGAGTTTGTGAAGCAGGATGGCGTAAAAGTAGGTGTGATGAAATCGGCTTCGCAGGGCGCATTTTACATACTGCCTGTGGGCGGCGATGCAGGCGATGACAGCTACGGCGGGGTTTACGATAAATCCACCATCGATAAAATTGCACGAGTGGTTGTCACAATCGTCTATAACATCGAATAATATGCAAAACTTATTTTTCGGGCGCATTGCTTTGTTGCGCGGTACTCGCAATCCTCATGTATAACCACATACATTCCGGTTGCTGCGTTCCGTGCGCCGCACACTGCATCCCGAAACTTTAAGTCTTGTAAGCAAAAATATGAATGAAATATTAAATATTCAAAATCTCAGCATTACACCCAAAAATGCGCCAAATCGTCTCTTGGTCAAAGATGTTTCGCTGAATTTATCGGCGGGAAAAACCACCTGTATTGTCGGTGAATCAGGCAGCGGAAAAAGTTTAACTGCCTTGAGCATCATGGGTTTGTTATCGTCGCAATTGCAAGCACAAGGCAGTATACAGTTTCAAGGGCAAGAGCTTACCAAGCTCGATAATAAAGCCTTGCAAAGCATACGTGGTGCAAAAATCGGCATGATTTTTCAGGAGCCTATGACTTCTTTGAATCCGGTTCTGACTGTCGGTTATCAAATTGGTGAGACGCTTGCAGCACATTTGGGCTTGAAGGGCTCAGGTCTTAAGCTGCGGATAGAGAGCTTGCTGCAACAGGTCGGCATCCCAATCGAACGCGCCGATAGTTACCCTGATGAGCTTTCTGGCGGGCAGCGCCAGCGTGTCATGATCGCCATGAGCATTGCCTGTGAACCTGCACTGCTGATCGCCGATGAACCAACAACTGCCCTGGATGTGACGGTGCAGGCACAGATTCTGCAATTGCTGGACGAGCTTAAAACGCGCATGAATATGGCCATGTTGTTCATTACGCATGATTTTGGCGTAGTAGCGGATATTGCCGATGATGTCATTGTGATGTTCAGGGGCGAAATTGTCGAAACCGGAACTAAATATGAAGTATTGAATAAGCCAAAACATCCGTACACCAAGGCGCTGTTGGCTTGCGTGCCAGATGCTGAAGGCAAAAAGCAACTGAAACCGATTGATTACGCCTGGCTAAATGATAAGAAAGATGCGGCATGAGCGACATTATTTTGCAGGCCAATCATTTGGTAAAAACCTACATGCAGCGCAGCGGGCGTTTCGGCTTTGGTAGCACGCAAATCAAGGCTTTGGACGACGTGAGCATTGCATTAAAGGCCGGCTCAACGCTTGCGGTAGTGGGTGAATCTGGCAGCGGAAAATCCACGCTGGCGCGTTGTCTGTTACAATTACACCCCTTTGATAGCGGCGAAGTGCTGTTTCAGGGCCATGACCTTGGCAAACTTAATGGTCAAGCCTTGCGTGATGTGCGTAAGCATCTGCAAATGGTGTTTCAGGATCCGTTTGCATCACTTAACCCACGTATGCGCGTGGGTGAAATTGTAGGCGAAGGTTTGTTGATTCACAGCTTGGGCAGCGCCGTAGAACAAAAACAAAAAGTGTATCAGATGCTGGAACGTGTTGGTTTGGAAGTGGCTGATGCGCAAAAGTATCCGCACCAGTTTTCGGGCGGGCAGCGGCAGCGCATTGGCATTGCGCGCGCATTGGTGCTAGAGCCCAAAGTGGTGGTATGTGATGAGCCGGTTTCTGCGTTAGATGTATCAGTACAAGCGCAAATATTGCTATTACTCAAAGCGTTGCAGCAAGAAATGAACTTGAGTTACATTTTTATTAGCCATGATTTACGCGTGGTGCGGCATATAGCCGATGAAATGGTAGTGATGAACCAAGGCAAGATTGTGGAGCAGGGCAAGGTTGTTGACATTTATAACGCGCCGCAACAGCCCTATACACAACAGTTGTTAAATGCAATCCCAGGCCGAAAAGCGGCTTAAAATTTAGAGATAGAAAACTTAGTTAGAAAGAAAAGTATGGCATACGATTTAGAAGAGCAAGAGCAGTTAGACGAATTTAAAGCTTGGTGGAAAAAAAATGGCAGCATGGTTACCAATCTGGTATTGGCTGCGTTGGTGGCTTATGCTGCTTGGCAAGGCTATCATTGGTTTCAAAATAAAAAAGCAGTGGAGGCCTCTGCTTTGTATCAAACTTTAGTGGTAACCGATTTAGCCAAAATTGCCGATATTAAAACGCAATCGGCAAAATTGATGTCAAGCTTTGACGGCACGCCTTACGCTGGCCGTGCCGCTGTGTTTGCGGCAAAAGCCAATTTTGCGGCTAATGACAGCAAAAGTGCTAAATCGCAGCTGGAATGGGCAATAAAAAATGCAAAAGAAAGCGCTGTGCAAGCCATTGCTGGCTTGCAACTGGCGGGTATTTTGTTTGAGGAAAAAAATTATGATGAGGCGCAAAAAGTGCTCGCAGCTATTACTGACAAGGGTTACGAAGGACTAAAAGCAAACTTGCAGGGTGATATATTGCTGGCGCAGGGTAAAAATGCAGAGGCAAAAAAAGCCTATCAAACTGCATTAGAAAACCTGGATAGCCAAGGCAAAATGCATCGGTACGTACAACAAAAACTTGAGTCGCTTGGTGTTTAATCGGCGTTTGATTTTAGCTTGGATATATTTTAATTACAGGTAGTTATGACTTTTTTAAAACAATTTCGATTTTCCCTAATCCTTGGCCTTGCACTGCTTGCAGGCTGCAGCACACTTACTGAATTAAGGGCTGATCTTGCCGACAAGGTATTTGGTCGCGAACCACCTAATCCACCGGCTGTGCTTGAAGAGATCAAGCCGACCTATACCGCAAAAATTGACTGGTCTGGCAACACAGGGAAAACCGAAAGATACGATTACACGCCTGCGCTAGATTCCAGTGCAGTGTACGCTTCTAATGCAGCGGGCGAGATCATCAAGCTGGATGTTAACAAAGGCCGCCAATTATGGCGCGTGAACGTTGGCGAACCTATCAGTGGCGGCGTTGGCATTGGCGCTGGCATTATATTGGTGGGCACCAATAAAGGTAACGTCCATGCGTATGACACTGCAGGCAAGCCGCTATGGAAAGCCAAAGTTTCCAGCGAGATTTTGAGCGTGCCGCGCTATTTTGATGGCATGGCGATTGTACGCACCGGCGATAATCATATTTTTGGTCTTGATGCGACCGATGGCAGCCGTAAATGGGTGTATGAGCGCATTAGCCCAGCACTGATTCTAAGAAGCAGCGTCGGCATTGTGGTAGACGGCGGCGCAGTATACGCAGGTTTTGCGGGTGGTAAGTTAGTGGCGATTCGCGCAGATAATGGCAAATTATTGTGGGAGGCCACCGTTGCACAACCCAAAGGCGTGACAGAAATTGAGCGTATTGCCGACATTACCAGCTTGCCAGTGGTTGATGGGCCTTTGATTTATGCAGTGGCTTATCAAGGTAAAATCGCCGCTGTAGATCGTGTGAGTGGCAAAGTTTTATGGAATCGTGACATTTCCAGCTACAGTGGTTTAAATGCCGAAGATGCCAAGATATTTGTTTCACACATACTTGGCGCAGTATATTCATTAGATTACGAAACCGGCAAAACGTTTTGGCGCCAAGGCGCGCTGGCAAATCGCCGCCTTACCGCGCCACTGCCTATGGGTAGCGTCATCGCCGTAGGCGATTTAGAAGGGTATATTCACTTTTTAACGCGTGATGAAGGTAAATTTGCTGCACGTATTAAATTGGATAGTAACGCCGTCATGTCTCTCATTCCTGGATCTACTACAACGCAACTCATCGCCGAAACGCGCGATGGCGGCTTATATGCCGTTAGTGTGGCAGAACTAAATGTCAAGTCAACTTCGCCAGTAGCACGGCCTGAGCCAGCAAAACGCCTTGAGCCAGCACCAGAATCTACCACGTCTGAGCCCAGTGCAGGTGGCAATGAGCGCAGCATTCTGTTCAAAAATGATTCAATTTTGCTACCAGACCAGCAGCCAGATAACAATACTACGCCTGGCATTGCCCTACCCAGCACAGAGCCTTAATCACTTCATCATGCTGCCTACCATCGTACTCGTTGGCCGTCCCAACGTTGGAAAATCCACCCTTTTTAATCGATTAACCAAAAGCCGTGATGCACTGGTTGCGGATTTGCCTGGGTTAACGCGCGACAGGCACTACGGACGCGGCATTGGCGCGAGCAAGCCATATTTGGTGATTGATACGGGTGGCTTTGAGCCGACTGCGGAAAGCGGTATTTTAAAAGAAATGGCGCGCCAAACTTTGCTGGCGATTGATGAAGCTGATGTGGTCATTTTTATAGTAGATGGCCGCGCTGGCATTACTCCGCAAGAATATATCATCGCTGATAAATTGCGCCGTGCGCAGCGCCCGGTGTTATTGGCTGTTAATAAAACTGAGGGCATGCAAAAAGCGGTTGTGTCGGCAGATTTCCATGAGCTAGGTCTTGGCGAGCCGCTATCCATCTCATCCGCGCATGGCGAAGGCGTTAAAGATTTAATCGAACTCGCCTTGGAAAATTTCCCTGAGCCGCAAGAAGATGAAGAAGTTAAAAACAATAATAGAGTGCCAAGAATCGCCATTGTCGGCCGCCCTAATGTAGGTAAATCAACGCTGGTGAATGCCTTGCTGGGCGAAGAGCGCGTGATCGCATTTGACGAGCCCGGCACTACGCGCGATTCGATTGAAATCGACCTGGAAAAAAATGGCAAGCATTACGTGATCATCGATACGGCTGGTGTACGTAAGCGCGGACGCGTATTCGAATCGATTGAAAAATTCTCTGTGGTCAAAACTATGCAAGCGATTGAAGATGCCAATGTGGCGATTTTGGTGGTGGATGCACAAGAAGGCATTACCGAGCAAGATGCTCACGTAGCCGCTTATATACTGGATGCTGGCCGTGCCTTGGTAGTAGCAATTAATAAGTGGGATGGTTTGAAAGAGGATGAGCGCGACTGGATTAAAAAAGAAATTGATCGTAAGCTTCAATTTCTGGACTTTGCCAAATTTCATTATATTTCAGCCTTGCGCAAGAAGGGTTTGCCTGAATTATTTACTTCGGTAGATGGCGCATTCAAGGCAGCATTTGCCAAGCTTGCGACGCCGCAGCTTACGCGGGTATTGATTGACGCAGTAGCACAGCATCAGCCGCCAGTGAGTCGTGGCACACGACCTAAGTTAAGATATGCGCATCAGGGCGGCATGAACCCGCCGATTGTGGTGGTGCATGGCAACCACGTGGATGGCGTAAAAGATAGTTACAAGCGCTTTTTGGAAGGCGTGTTCCGCAAAACTTTTCAGCTTACCGGCACGCCACTACGCGTGCAGTTTAAGCAGGGCGACAATCCATTTGCTGATCCTGAAAAACGTAAAGCGGGCGAGGGTATTGTGAGTATGCGCCGCCGTAAGACGGCACAACGCGCTGAATTGAAAGCTAAAAAAGAGGTTGATGATAAGGGCAGGCGTGCCAAAAAGCATTAGTCTCTAAGCCTGTTAAGAACAATTAAAACGAGCGATAATTTTCGTATTGCTTATTTTCTTTAGGCAGTTCATAAGGATCTGCAACGTAAGCTGGCCCTTTCATGATCATGACCAGAATGCATCCAATGGCTGTCGCACCTACAAAAAACCAATAGCTAAAGAGAATGCCCAGGCACTGGTAAATGATTTTCTGCTGTGCCGGATTCAGCGTGTCGTTGTTAAAATAAATACTGAGCATGATAGCAACCAGCGGCGCTGTGCCAAGAACGAATATTATCGGTATTTTTTTGAACAAAACCCACTCAAACCCTGACGGTGATCTGGTATACCCTGGTAGTTTGTTAAGCAGGCTCATAAAGTCAGGTCTTTAATAGAGGCTTTCCCAGAATTTCCACCACACGCGTTCGTCTTCACTTACTTTGCCAGTCACCATCGGGTTTTGTGGGTAATTGGTTTTAAGTACGCGCAAGGCGTCCTCTTTTAAATCCTGCAAATCCATGTAGTCATAGGCGCTAATGCTAACTACCAGCGCTTCTTCAACGGAAACAGAGTTTGGGTAGTATTCCAGCACATATTTGGCGCGGTTAAGCGCCGCTAAATAGGCTTGGCGCTTCATGTAGTAGCGCGCAACATGCATTTCGTGCTGCGACAGCGTGTTCACCAGATACACCATGCGCTGAGTGGCATCTTTATAATAGCGGCTTTTCGGGTAACGCTCCGTTAGCTCTTTAAATGCGGCGAATGAGAGTTTAAGCGCCTTCGGATCGCGATCGCTGATTTCCTGTGCGGTATATTTTTCGATAAAGCCGCGCTCGTTAAAGCTGGCAAGGCCCTTTAAGTAATATGCGTAATCTACATTCGGGTGATTGGGATGCAATTTAATGAAACGATCTGCCGCCGCTACACAAGAGACAGGGTCGCTCTTTTTGTAGTACGCATACGCAATCTCAAGTTGCGCTTGCGTCGCATATTTGCCATGCGGGAAACGTGACTCTAGTTTTTGAAAATAACCGATGGCTTTGTCATAGTCTTTATCGATCATTTTGGCTTCGCCCTCTTGGTAGATGCGGTCAGCTTGCCAGCCTTTGGTATCGTCTAGTTCTGTAGGGTCGCCAAAAATGGCGCAGGCGCTCAGAAATAAAGCAGCAAATAAACCTAAAAACCCAAGGGATAAAAGCGGTAAAATACGTTTCACGATATATTTCAAAATAAAAACCTGCAAATAAATATGTTTTATTATAACTGATGCCATAGAAAAACCGATGCCCCATAAACATATACAAGCTAAAACCGAAATCGCAGCAGAAATAAAGCCGGAAATAAGACTCAGTATCCCCATGCATTTAGGTGGTGAGCGATTGGACATTGCTTTACAGCAAATGTTGCCACAACATTCGCGTAGCCGTTTGCAAACCTGGATTAAGGCTGGTTTGGTGACATTAAATAAGCAGGCTGCTACGGCTAAAACCAAGGTCTGGGGCGGGGAACAGGTGAGTGTTGTAGCGCAAGCCAATCCTCAAGAGCAGGCTTTTTTGCCAGAAAATATTCCGCTGGATATTGTGTTTGAGGATGATACGATTCTAGTGATTAACAAGCCCGCAGGATTGGTCGTGCACCCTGCGGCAGGCAATTGGAGCGGCACATTGCTGAATGCTTTGCTGCATCATGCGCCGCATTTGGCGGACATTCCGCGCTGCGGCATCGTGCACAGGCTAGATAAAGACACCAGCGGATTGTTGGTGGTAGCAAAAACTTTGGAGGCACAAACTAGTTTAGTGCGTCAATTACAGGCGCGCACGGTGAAGCGCGAGTACCGCGCTATCGTGTGGGGTCAGTTGTGGCGTAACGGTACGATTAATCAGCCGATTGGCCGTCACCCGCATGCGCGCACTAAAATGGCAGTGACTCGCACCGGCAAGCCCGCCATCACGCACTATGAGGTGTTGGAGCGCTTTGGTGTGCATACTTATTTGCGTTGCCAATTAGAAACTGGCCGTACCCATCAAATTCGCGTGCATCTGCAGTTCTTAAAAGCACCGATGCTAGGCGACCCAGTTTATGGTATCGGCAATATTATTCCGCACAAGCTGATGACGCAGACTTTAAAAGGCGCGGTTTCTGGCTTTCATCGTCAAGCGCTACATGCCATAAAACTTGGGCTGATTCACCCTAAAACTAATGAACCGATGGAATGGCAAATTGAGCTGGCCGACGACATGAAGGCTTTGCTGGAAGCGATGCGACATGAAGATGCGCCTCAGGAAATGGAAGAGTTTGACTTTGGCGTAGACGAAAATGGTCTGTACGTAAGTGAAGACGATGATTTTGATGACGAAGAGTGGGATGAGTTAGAGGATGAATGAGTTCGAATTCATTCTCCCCGATTGGCCTGCGCCTGCAAATGTGCATGCCATGCAGACCACGCGGAATAAGGGCTACAGCCATGCGCCTTACGATAGTTTGAATTTTGGCAGTCATGTCAACGATAATCCGCAGCACGTGGCGCAGAACCGCCAGTTATTGAGCCGGTATTTGCCTAGTGAGCCAGTTTGGTTGAATCAGGTTCACGGTGTACGCGTGGTCGATGCGGCCAATACTAATTGTGTGCCAGATGCGGACGCGAGTTTTACCACGCGCAAAAATGTGGTGTGCGTAACCATGACGGCAGACTGTTTGCCCGTGTTGCTGTGTGATAAGGCGGGTAGTGTGGTTGCGGCCGTACATGCGGGTTGGCGCGGGCTTTGTGACGGCGCTCTGGAAGCCAGCACCCATGCGGTCTGCAGGGCAGCTAATATTGAGCATAATCAGATTATGGCATGGCTTGGTCCCGCTATTGGTCCGAATGCGTTTGAAGTGGGCAGCGAAGTGCGCGAACAATTTATTGCAAAAGACAAAAAATCTGAGAGTGCTTTCAATCCTCATGACGACAAATGGCTAGGCGATATCTACCAAATTGCTACGCAACGCTTGAATAATCTCGGTGTTACGCAAATTTACGGTGGAGGCTTATGCACATATACGGATAAAGAAAGATTCTTCTCATTCCGCCGCGATGGCGATACAGGGCGCATGGCGACGCTCATCTGGTTGGCTTAAGTTATAATGCGCATCCTGATTAAGTTTAAAATTTATGACAATTCCTGATTTTCCCATTTTAATTTGGATTATTCTCTCCAGCCTGATTGGTGGAACGTTAAGCGTGGCTGGCGCGGCATTGGTGGCCCTTAACGCGCGGGCATCGGGCGTGCCCATGCTTATTAGCTATGCCATCGGCGCCATGCTAGGCGCAGTGTTTTTAGAGATTTTGCCAGAAGCGATTAAAGTCGCCACTGACGTGCATGCGATGACTGCGACCGTATTGTTTGGCATTTTGCTATTTTTTACGCTCGAAAAACTGGTGATATGGCGGCATTGTCATGGTGATCACTGCGAAGTGCATGCGATTCATACCGAAGAAGAATGTCCGGAGACGCATCCTCACACCACCAAATATAAACCGGTAACTGTTAAGCAGCCATCAATTTTGGCGCCCGCAGCTAGTCATCATGCCCATTCTCATATGCATGATCATGGTCGTAGTGGCATGATGGTGATGATAGGCGACACTTTCCATAACTTTGTTGATGGGATTTTGATAGCCTCGGCGTTTATGTTGGATGTAAAAGTCGGAATCGTCACGGCTGTCGCTATTATTGCGCACGAAATCCCACAGGAAGTGGGCGATTTTTTAATTTTACTACACTCCGGTTACAGCAAAAAACAGGCGTTTGCGTTCAATTTAGTTTCCAGTTTTGCCACCGTTATTGGCGGCACGGCGGCCTATTTTGCGCTGCAACATGTGCAAGGTTGGGTGCCGACCATTCTGGGCTTGGCCGCTGCCAGCATGCTCTATGTGGCAGTAGCAGATTTAATTCCCAGCTTGCATAAGCGCACCGAGCTACACGCCACTATCTCGCAGCTAGTCCTTATTGCATGCGGTGTTGCATCAATTTGGCTTACAGGCCATTTTTTAGAGTAATTGATATAAATGAAAACATCCACACCAAAAGTAGGTTTCGTTTCCCTGGGTTGCCCAAAAGCAGGCAGTGATGCCGAGCGCATACTTACGCAATTACGTGCTGAAGGCTATGAAATTTCACCAAGTTACGAAGATTCCGATCTGGTCGTCGTCAATACCTGCGGCTTTATCGATAGCGCGGTAGAAGAATCGCTGGATGCGATTGGCGAAGCGCTACACAAAAATGGCAAGGTGATTGTGACGGGTTGTTTAGGCGCAAAAAAAGATGTTGTGATAAACGCACACCCGAGTGTTTTAGCGGTTACTGGCCCACACGCGCTGGAAGAAGTGATGATGCACGTGCACGCCAATTTGCCGAAACTGCACGAGCCGTTTATTGATTTAGTGCCGCCACAAGGTATACGCCTGACCCCCAGCCATTATGCTTACCTTAAAATTTCCGAAGGTTGCAACCATCGTTGCAGCTTCTGCATCATCCCCAGCATGCGCGGCGATTTGGTCAGTCGCCCAATCGGCGAGGTGATGAACGAGGCAGAAAACCTCGTCAATGCTGGCGTTTCGGAGATTCTCGTCATTTCGCAAGACACATCTGCTTATGGCGTCGATGTTAAATATAGAAGCGGCTTCTGGAATGGTCGCCCTATCAAAACGCGCATGACAGAACTCACCAAAGCGCTAAGTGAGTTAGGTGTGTGGGTGCGTTTGCATTATGTTTATCCCTATCCGCATGTGGATGAAGTGATTCCATTGATGGCGGATGGCCTGATTTTGCCGTATCTGGATGTGCCGTTTCAGCACGCCAGCCCGCGTATTCTTAAGGCCATGAAACGCCCAGCGAGCAGCGAGAACAATCTTGCCCGCATTAAAGCGTGGCGCGAAATCTGCCCGGATATTACGGTGAGAAGCACCTTTATTGCCGGCTTTCCGGGCGAAACCGAAGACGACTTTCAAATGCTACTCGACTTTTTAGAAGAAGCCCAATTGGACAGAGTAGGCTGCTTTGCATATTCTGCGGTGGACGGTGCTAAAGCCAACGAACTGCCAGATCAAGTGCCAGAAGAGGTGAAACAAGAGCGTTTAAGCCGTTTTATGGTGGTGCAGGAGCGTATCAGTGCCGGCAAGCTGCATGCCAAAATTGGCAGTATGCAAACGGTGCTGGTGGATGAAATTGTGCAAGATGCAGAAGGCAATATCGAGGCGGTTGGTCGCACCAAGGCCGATGCGCCAGAGATTGATGGTGTAGTCTACATGGAAGATGCCGAAGGTTTAACGCCGGGGGATTTTGTAGAAGTTGAGATTTATAGCGCGGATGGGCATGATTTGAGGGGTGGGCCACCGAGGGGCTAGGAATATGCGTGACGAATTATACGTATTAGAACTGTGTGACAAAGTCTTAAAACGCAAAGCTTCACGTCAACACCGATTTGATTTTTTAAAAGGAGATTCGGGAAGAAAGTTGCCTGTTGATGCCTACTATGAAGACTTGAAGCTTGTTATTGAATATCGGGAGCGCCAGCATTCTGAGCCAGTTGCCTTATTTGATAAGCGTATGACTGTTAGTGGCATTTCGCGTGGTGAGCAAAGAGCAAGATATGACAAGTTGCGTAGTGAGAAAATCCCTAAAGAAGGCTTGCAACTTGTTGAGCTTTGTTACTCAGATTTTGCACATGGTTCAAATAAGCGTTTAAAGCAAGTTGAACAAAACGACATTCTTGTTATTCAAGAAAAGTTAAAAGTATATATATTGATTAGTCAGCATTAAGCACAATTCTGTTTCGCCTCTAGGCGAGTTTCTTTCTTTTGCTTAGCCAAAAGAAAGAAACCAAAGAAAAAGCTACCCCGCTGCCGCTTGTTCCCTTCGGCTAAGAAATAAAACCTAGGCGCGCCGCATCTGGGCGGCTGCGGAACTCGCGCTTTCAGCGCTCAAACAGTCCTCGCCGCTACCCATCTGCCGCTCAAGCCGAAGGCGCGGCAAAGGGGATTGAAAGTCAAAACCATGCGAATGCAGACATAAAATACATGCTCTGCAGACCAATATCCATGCGACTTGCAGGGCAGCACAATTAAATGATAAACGTGTATGTGTGAGGTTAAAACTTAATGCGTGAATAAATCGGGCAATACTGGTGCAGGGCGTTCGCTATCGGCACGGGCTTCTAGAAAGTCCAAAGTATATGGGCAGCGCGTAGGTTTTTTGGCTACTTTTTTCTTTTTAGCACCAGTGATTTCTGTGTTGATATAAGGTGTTTGGCTAATGCGAATGTAGCCAGACGAAACTAATTTTTGCGCAGTGGTTTCAAACAGGCTGAGCGGATTATCGATGTTCTGCAGGGTGATGGCGGCTTTGGTGACTTTAAGCACGTTATACATCACGAATTTGCTGGATGTTTGTTTGCCGTAGATTTCGCCAGTGAGAATCATTTTGTTAAACCATTTTTGCCATAAAACTGTCATCATTAACAATACTGTCAGGTATATAATGCATTAACACTTTAAATAACGCAAGTATCTTGTTGTCTTAATTGGTATTTTAAGATTAAATTGGCAGATATTTGCATGTTTTGGATAATTTTATGAACGCCAGACTGATAATAACAAGCTTTCTGTTAACTATTCTCGTTACAGCATGCGATAAAAAAGAGGGTGCACCACCGCCAGCGGGTATGAGCATGCCAGCCATGCCTGTAAGCGTGATTGCTGTGCAGCCAACATCCGTGCCGATGAGTGTGGAAGCTGTGGCACAGACCGAGGGCGCCAGCGAGGTGGAAATTCGTCCGCGCGTAGGCGGCATTATTTTAAAGAAAATGTTTGAAGAAGGCGCGCCGGTAAAGGCCGGGCAGGTGATGTTCCAGATTGACCCGGCACCATTCCAGATCGCGCTGGCGCAAGCTAAGGCGCAGGCGGCCGGGCAGGGTGCGCGCATTACGCAAACCGCCCGCGAATCCAGCCGCTTAAAAGAGTTGTTAGCCACACAATCCATCAGCCAGCGCGAGTACGATAATGCGACTTCGGATGCCAGCATCTCGCAGGCGGGCATGATGCAGGCGCAGGCCAATATTAAAGAGGCAGAATTAAACCTTTCTTATACCAGGGTGACGGCGCCGGTTTCGGGTATTGCCGGACGCTTCCAGTTTTCAGAAGGCGCACTGGTGCAAGCCAATACCAGCTTGTTGACGACGATTATTCAAGTATCACCGATTTGGGTACGGTTTAGTTTGTCTGAGACTGATCTTATAAGCTTGGGCGGGCATTTGGATCAAAAACATGTGAGTGAGGTGAGCCTTATATTCCCTGATGGCAGCGAGTATGCACAAAAAGGTAAATTAAACTTTACCGCCAATCAAATCAACCCTAGTTTAGGCACGCAAGAATTAAGGGCAACGTTTGAAAATACTGATAAACGCTTGCTGCCAGGGCAGTTCGTGCGCGCCCGCGTCACGACCGGCACGCGTGAAGGCGTATTTTTAGTGCCGCAAACTGCCGTGCTGACCGGCGAGCAAGGCAAATTTGTTTATGTGTCCAGTGAGAAAAACGAAGCGGTGGCGCGGCCTGTGGTAGTGGGCGAGTGGAAGGGTAAAGACTGGATTATTCTGGAAGGCTTAAAGGCCAATGACAAGGTGATTGTAGATAATTTAATCAAGTTGCGGCCTAACGCGCTTGTTGCGCCGCATGCTCTGGGAGCCGCACCAGTATTTCCTCCTGGGGCACCTGCCAAATAGGCTTTTGTGACCATTTATTATGATTAAATTCTTTATCCATGATTAAGTTTTTCAGCCATGATTAAATTTTTCATAACCCGCCCCATTTTCGCCGGTGTATTGTCCATCATCATTGTGCTGGCAGGCTTGGCTGCGGCACTTAAGCTGCCTATCGCGCAGTATCCGGAAATCGCGCCGCCCACGGTGACGATTACTGCGGTTTACCCCGGCGCAAGCGCCGATACACTGTCTAAAACCGTAGCCGCGCCGATAGAAGAACAATTAAGCGGTGTGGAACGCTTGCTGTATTTTAATTCCAGCGCCGATTCCAGCGGCACGCTGACCATTACCGCCACGTTTGAAGTGGGCACCAATATTGACCAGGCGACCTTTAACGTGAGCAACCGCGTCAACATTGCCACGCCGCGCTTGCCAGACGAGGTGCGGCGCAATGGGTTGATCGTTCAGAAAAAATCCAATGATATTCTGCTGGTGGTGATGCTGACGTCGGAGGACAAAAAGCACGACAGGCTATTCCTAAGCAACTACGCGACCTTGAATGTGCTGGATGAACTGAAACGCGTGCAGGGCGTGGGCGATGTGCTGATATTTGGCGGACAGGATTACGCCATGCGCGTATGGCTGCGGCCGGATCGTATGGCGCAGCTGGGCGTAACGACCACCGATATTGCGCAGGCGATTCAAACCCAGAATGCGCAATATGCAGCGGGTAAAATCGGCCAGGATCCTGCGCCGAATGACCAGCAGATCGTGTACACCGTCACTGCTAAAGGGCGTTTGCTGGAGCCGGAACAGTTTGGCAATATCATTATTAAGGCAGACGGACCGCGCGGTATTCTGTACCTGAAGGATGTGGCACGTATTGAGCTGGGTGCGCAAAGCTACAATGTACGCTCGGCGCTGGACGGCACGACAGGCGTGGCGATCCCGATATTTCTACAAACAGGCTCTAATGCGCTGGAAACTGCAAAAAACATCAAGTTGAAAATGGCTGAATTGAAACAGCGCTTTCCAAAAGGCATGCGATTCAGCATTCCTTACGATACCAGCGATTTTGTAAAAGCGACTATTCAAGAAGTCTTTAAAACACTTGGCGAAGCTCTGGTTCTGGTTGTTCTGGTGGTGTTTTTATTCCTGCAGAGCTGGCGCGCAACGCTGATTCCCATCATCGCGGTGCCAATTTCGCTTATCGGTACCTTTGCGGGGCTTTATTTACTCGGTTTCACCATTAATCTGCTGACGCTCTTCGCCATGATTCTGGCGATTGGTATTGTGGTGGATGACGCGATTGTGGTGCTGGAAAACATCGAGCGCCTGATGACCGAAGAAGGCCTTAAACCGATGGATGCCGCGATTAAATCCATGCGGCAGGTTTCCGCCGCCGTGGTGGCGATCGTGATGGTGTTGTGCGCGGTGTTTATTCCGGTGGCGTTTCTGGGGGGCATTGCCGGCGCGCTGTATCGGCAGTTTGCCGTCACCGTGGCGATTGCGGTGGTGATTTCCGGTGTGGTAGCGCTTACGCTGACTCCCGCTTTGTGTGCGATTTTATTGAGAAATGTGCACCAAAAATCCGCGTTTTTTAACACGTTTAATCGCGGTTTTCACGGGCTTACGCATTTTTACACACGCGTTGTAGATTTAACGTTGCACCATAGAATTATTGGCACGGTAGTGTTTGCCGTTATTATCGCCCTGTGTGCCATATTGCTCAATCACGTGCCCAATAGCTTTGTGCCGGCTGAAGATCAAGGTTATGTCATCACAGCGGTGATTATGCCGGATGGCGCGACCTTGAACCGCACCGAGAAAACCACAGAAGCGGTGCGAAAGGGCATTGCGCAAGACCCGGCAGTGGCACATGAATTTGCGGTGATTGGTTTCGATTTGATTGGCGGAGGCAACAAAACCAGTGCAGCGACCATGTTTGTGCGGCTGAAAGATTGGGAGGAACGTACGACAACAGCCGAGCAGATTGTAGGCAAACTGTTTGGCCTGGGGATGAGCCAGCCGGACGGTCTGGCAATTGCGTTTAATCCGCCCGCCATTCGCGGTTTGGGCAGTGCCGGCGGTTTTGAGGTCTATGTGCAAAGCCGTATTGACACTGATCCGCAAAAACTCGCGGCCGTATTGAACAGCTTTGTCGATACGCTGCGTGCCAATCCGAAGCTCACGGGGATTAACACCTTTTTCAGGCCTACTGTTCCGCAGTTGTATATTGAGGTGGATGAAGCTAAAGCCTTGTCTTTGGGCGTGCCAATCTCTGACATCTATGCTACTTTGCAAAGTACCATGGGGCAGCTTTATGTGAATGATTTCAACAAATCCGGTCGTACGTATAAGGTGCAATTGCAGGCCGAACCGCAATTCCGCATGCAGCCAGAGGACATCGGCAAAGTGTATGTGCGTAGCAAGGCAGGAGCCATGATTCCGCTGTCATCATTAAGTAAAGTCAACAGCATTATCGGCGCGGAGCAACTGGAGCGTTATAACGGTTTGTTATCCGCAAAAATACTGGGCAGCGGCGCATCTGGTGTGAGTTCCGGCGACGCGATTGATTTGGTTGAAAAACTGGCAAAAGAGACTTTGCCGGAAGGTTACCAGATCGCCTGGACGGGCCAGGCTTATCAGGAAAAGCGCACGGGGTCAGCCGCGCTGTTTGCTTTCAGTTTTGCCATTGTCATGGTGTTCCTGATTTTGGCGGCACAGTTCGAAACCTGGGCCTTGCCTTTGGCCGTCATCATGGCGGTACCGTTTGCGCTGGCTGGCGCACTGATAGCTGTGTTTGTGCGCGGCATGCCGAACGATATTTATTTTCAAATCGGGCTGATCACCTTGATTGGGCTGGCGGCTAAGAATGCCATTTTGATTGTTGAGTTTGCCAGCCAGAAAATGGAAGAAGGCATGCCTCTGCTGCAGGCTGCGGTTGAGGCGGCACGGTTACGGTTCAGGCCAATCGTCATGACCTCAATGGCTTTCGTGTTGGGCATCACGCCGCTGCTGGTGGCTTCCGGTGCGGGCTCTGCCGCGCGCCGCAGTATGGGTACAGGCGTGTTTGGCGGCATGTTGCTGGCAACCTTTGTTGCGACAATCTTTATTCCCCTGTTCTTCTCATGGCTATCCGGAAAAACCGTGCATCGCCATCATGGCAGCGACGATAGCCCGCATCAAAAAGAGACGTCAACATGAAAAAGTTGAGCCTGTTGTTAGTATTGTTTTTGGTCGCTTGCAAGGCTGTAGGCCCGGATTATAAGCGCGCTGAGCCAAATTTGCCTGCGGCATATAGCGAGGAGGAGGTCGTTTCAAATGCATCGAATGATGTGAGAAAACTGTGGTGGAAGCACTATCAAGACGAAAAATTAAACGAGCTGGTCGAGCTTAGTTTAAAAAACAATACCAACATTCAACTGGCGGTTGCGCGCATAGAAGAAGCCGATGCCAGCATGCGCGAGGTTGGTGCATCGCTGTTTCCGCAAGTGGATTTATCTGCCAATGCATCGCGCAGCAAAGTGACAGAATTAGGGCCATTTCCTACGTTTACTTCGCCGGTTCGCAATAATTATAGGTTTAGCTTAAGCACGTCGTATGAACTGGACTTTTGGGGAAAAATCAGACGCGCCAAAGAATCTGCCGCTGCAAATGCTCTGGCATCGCGCAATGCCAAAGAAACTGTTGAGCTTTCGCTGGTAGGCCTGGTAGCCAGTAACTACTTGCAATTGCGCGGTTTGGATGCACAAATCGCGGTCACCAAGGACAACCAGAAAAGCCGTAAAGAAGCGCTGAGCTTAAATCAGCGGCGCTTGGCAGGGGGCGTGGCAAGCGCGCTGGAAGTGAGTCAGGCCGAAGTGGCGGTGAGCAATTTAGAGGCGCAGCTGATTGAGTTAACAAGATTGCGTGCGATTAGTCAACATCAGCTTGCAGTGCTGACAGGCGAATTAGACTTAAAATTAGAGCCTGCGGATATTCGTTCATTACCTGTACCACCTGTGCCGCCAGCAGGCTTGCCTTCTGCATTGCTGGAAAATCGCCCCGATATTCGCCAGGCCGAGCAGGCGCTGATTGCAGAAAATGCCAGAATTGGCGTCGCTAAAGCCGCGTTGTATCCAAGTATTACCTTAACTGGCAGCTATGGCAGTGAAAGCCTGGAGCTAAGTGATTTGTTAAAAGCAGGCGCACGCATCTGGACATTGGGGATAGGGCTGGATTTACCCATTTTCGACTCCGGTAAGCGCCAGTCTCGCGTGGAACAAGCGAGCGCTAAACAAAAACAGGCCTTGGTACAGTATCAAACAGCAATACAGAATGCATTCAGAGAAGTAAACGATGCATTGATTACGCGACGCTTAAATGCTGAACGCGAGCAAAGTTTGCTGCAAAGTGAAGCCTCTGCCAAGAAGGCGCTTTCCGTGGCTGAGAACCGCTATAAATCAGGTTATTCGGCCTATCTGGAAGTGCTGGATGCGCAGCGCGTGCACAACGATGCTTCGCTTGCGATGGTACAAGCCAAACAAGCCAGCTTTTTAGCGACAGTGGAATTATTTAAAGTGCTGGGTGGCAATTGGAAAGGTGATGTGCGCGGGGATAGCAAAAGTGAAAACCCAGCGACTCAGCAGCCTCAAGTTAATTAAACAGGAAAGGCCACTAATACCCAGTCATCACGGCATTCGACAGGCTCACTCAGCAAAACGTGCTTGGTTGAACCATTCATAGTAACGGTATAATGGCTGTTGGTGCGGTAGTTGATTTTGGGCAATATCATCATCGAAGTGTCTGATAGCCCGGCTTCAGCCGGTAAATAAATGCCTGAAAATAAACCAATGTCTACTGTTCCGGCGGTGTTTTTTACCTTAACGCCGGCTAGCGGTTCGATATTAGCTTCGGTGTTAGGAAAAGCTTCGTCGGTGCGAGCTTGACGTAATTGTACCCAGGTTGGGTGATGCGAGAGAATCTCGATACCTACTCTTAGCTGGCTGCCCTGCGTAGGTTTAACAGACCGAATCATGCCGATAATGGCTTTGCTTGGGTCTTCATCTATCATTAATCCGATCAGCTTATCCGGTCTGGCCAAAATATTGGCGTACTTGTTGACGCGTGTTCCTAGGCCACGCGGGCTTATATCGGTGATAATCCACGTGTCGAGCGAGCCGCTATTGGCTGATAAGCTGCTGCTTTGCCTTAATACGGTATGTGCTCGCAGGCGGTCATCTAAAGAACTGCCGTCTCGTGACAATCTCAGCCCATTGCTGATTTGATTTGCCTGATGCACCTGGTTGCAAATGTTAACAATGCCAGCATTGGCTTTGGCCATTTTTGAGCTTGCTTGCCTTGTAATTTTGCGGCGCTGCCTGACATAATCAGTTTTTTTCCATTCCTCGAGTAGAATTCTGAGGGTTTCATTCAGTTTTTTTGCATTGTCAATTTTCGAAAACGCCAAGCTTTGAGGAATTTCACCGCGATCTGACACGGTAACCGCCACTGTTAATTGTTTCTCTAATTCGTCCAACTCCCAGCATCGGTAATTTTCGTTGGGATTGAAATCACGCATGCGTTTTGCGGAAGTATCTTTTTCTAAATCTATGTAAAACAAATATTGTTCTTGGGTAAATTTATTGCTGATATAAGCGCGTGTAAGCAGCGTATTTAAAATGCGTGTTGCGATTTCGATATGGTATTTTTGCATGCTCGCCTGCGCTAATTGTCCCAGCATGCAAGTCTGCACATAAAGGGCTGCGAGTGTAGTTGGCGGTGACAAATCAAATAGTTCTATAGGGCTATTGAGTAGCATCTGCTGCGCGGCAATTCGATACAGCATATTGATTTGCAACCACACTTTTGCAGGTGGATTTGTCTGGCAAAACAGGCGCCATTTGACCATATTGAACGCGATGTTTAGTGCGCGTGCTATCAGGAGAATGCGCGTATTTCCTATCAGTTCAAAATTGTTTTCCGGTGGTGTTTTGTTGGCGTCAAACACCTTTTCAATAACTTTCAGGTGGTAAATATAAGATTGCCGACAGTAGTTATAGCATGCCTCGCAGATGTTATTTTCCAGCTCCTGCTTCATGTTTTCTACGTTGGAAAACTGGGAGGAAAGCCTTTCTAATCTTGCTTGATTAGGCGCTTCAATTTCGATGATTAAATCAAGTTGTTGCTGAAGATTGAGCGCTTCTTGGTCATCAGTCTGGTTTAGCATGAAGGCCAACTGCTTGGCAGAAAACTGCAATGCAGTCAGATCATCCATTTCTTGCAGATCATTCACCCAAGCTGTAAGTTTATTGGTTTTTTTTGCGGGGTTTACGCTAAACAATCGTTGAAAAATATTTTTCATTAAAATTATAATTGATACGGATTAGATTAGTTATGTCTTAATGTTAATATAGTTTATTAAAATATAATAATAAATCATTGAATAATCAAGAGTTATTTAATTAATATTATTCCTGTTGTTGCTAAAATCGCTAATTTGATTGCATGGTAGAATTATACTTTTGGTAAAAGTAATCATTTCATGACAGTCCGTACTCGCTTTGCTCCCAGTCCTACCGGTTTTTTGCACATCGGCGGCGCGCGCACCGCGTTATTTTCCTGGGCCTATGCTAAAAAGCATCATGGCCAATTTATTTTACGTATCGAAGATACCGATGTAGAGCGTTCTACGCCGCAGGCGGTGCAAGCCATTTTGGATGGTATGCATTGGCTGGGTTTGGATTACGACGAAGGCCCGTTCTATCAGATGCAGCGCATGGATATCTACAAAAAAGTCATCCAAAGCATGCTGGATAACGGTACGGCCTATTATTGCTACTGCAGCAAAGAAGAGCTGGAAGCTCTGCGCGAAAGCCAGATGCATCAAGGCCTAAAGCCACGTTATGATGGCAGATGGCGGCCGGAGTCTGGCAAAACACTTCCTGTAATTCCACAAGATATTCCATCGGTGGTGCGCTTTAAAAACCCGCAAACTGGTGTAGTGGCTTGGGATGATCTGGTAAAAGGGCGCATCGAAATCGCCAATGCGGAGTTGGATGATCTGATTATCGCCCGCGCTGACGGCACGCCGACTTACAACTTTTGCGTGGTGGTGGATGACTGGGAAATGGGCATCACGCAAGTGATTCGCGGCGATGACCATGTTAACAATACACCGCGCCAGATCAATTTGCTGCAGGCGCTTGGTGCCACGGTTCCGCAATATGCGCATTTATCCATGATTCTGGGTGATGACGGGCAAAAGCTTTCCAAGCGTCATGGTGCCGTGAGCGTGATGCAATACCATGAGGATGGTTATCTGCCAGAAGCAGTCCTGAATTATCTGGCGCGTTTGGGCTGGAGCCATGGCGATGCGGAAATTTTCAATATGCAGCAATTTTGCGAGTGGTTCGATCTCGATCACATTACGCCATCCGCCGCACAATTTAACACCGAAAAGCTCAATTGGCTGAATGCGCATTATATCAAGGAGGCCAATATTGATGTGCTTGCGGACGATATTGCTGGCCGGTTGAAAAAGCTGGGTATTGTCGTGCAGGCGCAACCGAAATTGCAGGACGTGCTGGCTTTGTATCGCGAGCGCGCCAATAATTTAAATCAGCTTGCGAAGGATGTGGCCTATTTTTATGCTTTGCCACAGGCCCATGCAGCGGATGTCGAAAAACATATTACCGCTGAAATCAAACCTGTCATAGCAACGCTGAGCAAAAAGCTGGCTAATATTAACTGGTCTGCAGAAGCGATATATGAGGCGATTAATGCCGTCGTTACACAATATCAGCTCAAGTTCCCTAAAGTCGCTATGCCGCTGCGCGTAATGCTGACAGGCATGGCACAATCGCCCAGTATCGATCAAGTGATGGCTTTGCTTGGGCAAAAGGAAACGCTCGCAAGAATTCAAGCTTACTTAAATTAAAAATACTTTATTTGGTACTTGAAAAGCGAACAAAAAGGCGCAATCATAGTCGTATGCATGGCAGAACTGGCTTTTGCTTAATATTTTTAAGTAAAGCTACTCCAACCTTATTAAAACTACAAGGAGCACAATATGAACAACAAAGGACAAATGCTGCAGGATCCATTTTTAAATGCCCTCAGAAAAGAACACGTGCAAGTGTCTATCTATCTGGTGAATGGCATCAAGCTGCAAGGTCAAGTCGATTCGTTTGATCAATACGTGATTTTACTCAAAAACACAGTGACGCAGATGGTGTATAAGCACGCTATTTCTACTATTGTGCCAGCCCGTGCGGTAACGATGGCGCTGCCTGATCATCCGGAAGAATAAAGCTTGTCAATTAGACCCTCTGGTTACGGCGAAAACACCTTAGCGAATCCATCTGTCTCAACCGCCGCATCTAATGGTGCGGTAGTGTTGGTGAGTGTAGATTTCGGCGAGCCAGATTATGCAGAAAGCTTGCACGAATTGCGTCAATTGGTGACATCTGCGGGCATGCAAGTGCGCGCTACGGTCGAAGGCAAGCGAAGCACCCCAGATGCAAAACTTTTTATTGGCAGTGGCAAGGCGGATGAATTAAAGCTGATGCTGGAATCATCTGAGACCAGTTTGGTAGCATTCAATCATGATTTAAGTCCATCGCAACAGCGCAATTTAGAGCGTTTTTTGCAAGCTAAAGTGTTGGATAGAACAGGTTTGATTTTAGATATTTTTGCACAACGTGCAAAAAGCCATGAAGGTAAATTACAGGTTGAGCTGGCGCAGTTAGAGCATTTATCTACGCGCTTAGTACGCGGCTGGACCCACTTGGAACGCCAAAAAGGTGGTATTGGCGTGCGAGGCGGCCCAGGTGAGAAGCAATTAGAGCTAGATAAGCGAATGATTGGCGTGCGGGTAAAACAACTGCGCGAAAAGCTGGCAAAACTCAAGCAGCAGCGCAGCATGCAGCGTAAATCGCGTAAACGCTCAAATACCATGACCGTGTCATTAGTCGGTTATACCAACGCAGGAAAATCCACATTATTTAATCGCTTAACGCAATCTGGTGTGTATGCGGCAGATCAGTTATTTGCAACGCTAGATACCACATCGCGCAAAATGTATCTGGGTGATGATTATCATTCTGGTGGCAGCACGCTGGTTATTTCTGACACGGTTGGCTTTATTAAGCATTTACCAACAACCTTGATTGAAGCATTTGGTGCCACTTTGGAAGAAGCCGCACAGGCGGATTTATTGCTGCATGTGGTGGATGTGGCAAGTACCAACCGTGAAGCGCAAGTTGCACAAGTGAATCACGTATTGCACGAGATAGGTGCTGCCAGTGTGCCGCAGATTTTGGTGTTGAACCAGATTGATAGACTGGATAATGACGCAGGTTATGAGCGCGATGAATATGGTAGAATTTGCAAAGTGCGCGTATCCGCCAAGACTGGCGCTGGCTTGGAGTTTGTCAGGCTAGCTTTGTCGGAGCACCAGCAGTTACTAAAAAAATTAAGCACGGAAGAAAGTGCGTATGCAACCTAAGTTAAAATACAGTTCGGAGTTTGAGAATGATTAAGTTCCCCGGTTTTGGTCAACGCAACAACGAAGGCCCGCCTGATCTAGATGAAGTGCTGCGCGACTTAAGCCAAAAACTGAATAATCTTTTTGGTAAAAAAGGCGGCGGCAATACTAACCGGACGAATGACGGCAAAGGGTTTGATATGCCGATTGTACCAATTGTAGCGCTTATTGTTGCAATCTGGATGGCGACGGGCTTCTATATTGTCGATCAGGGCTCACTTGGCGTTGTGCAGCGCTTTGGAAAATTTGTGACCACTACCGAGCCTGGCCCACGTTGGCATTGGCCATTTCCAATTGAATCGGTCACCGTGGTGAATATGGAGCAGGTGCGTCGCTTGGAAGTCGGCTACAGAACTAGTGGTGAAGGTACGGGCGGCAAAACAAAGGTACCAAGAGAAGCCTTAATGTTGACTGAAGACGAAAATATCATCGACTTGCAATTTGCGGTGCAATACAAGCTGAATAATGCCAGAGACTATTTATTTAATAACCGTTCAACTGATGACGCGGTAATGTCAGCCGCAGAAACAGCCATTCGCGAAGTGGTTGGCAAAAGCAAGTTAGATGACTTGTTACAGAAGGGTTTGGCTGATACCTCAGAGCGTATGCAAGCGATTTTAGATAGTTATAAAACGGGTGTAACAATCACCAGCGTTTCGCTACAAAGTGCGCAACCACCTGAGCAAGTGCAAGATGCGTTCGAAGACGTAAACCGTGCCAACCAAGACTATCAACGGCAAAAAAATGAAGGTCAGGCCTACGCCAATGACGTGATTCCTAAGGCGCGCGGCTATGCTTCACGTCTGGCGGCTGAAGCAGCGGGATACAAGCTTAAAGTGGAAAATGAGGCCAAAGGTAACGCTAGTCGTTTTGAGCAGATTTTAGCGCAGTACAACAAAGCGCCCGAGGTTACACGTGAACGCATCTATTTAGATGCGCAAGAACAGATTTTATCTAGTACCAGCAAAATAATTGTTGACCAAAAAGGAGGCAGTTTGCTGTATTTGCCACTAGATAAACTGATGGCAGCGACCAATGCAGCGCCAGCTACAGCAGCAAGTGCTAGTGGTAAAAGTAAAGAAGCTGAAATGAATACTGAGCAATCGCGCGAAGTATCACGGAGTCGTGAAAGAGATAATCGCTAATTAGCGAAAGAGAAGATATGAAAAATATTGGAATATTTTTAATTGGGTTGTTTGTTGTGCTGGTGTTATTAACTATGTCTGCATACACTGTAGATCAACGTGAATATGCATTATTATTCAGGTTGGGCGAAATCGTGGCTGTCAAAAAAGAACCTGGTTTGTACTTTAAAACGCCCCTAGTGGAAAACGTAAAGTATTTTGATAAACGTATCGTTACCCTGGACTGGGAAGCGCCTGCCAGATTTAATACCAGTGAAAACAAATACATGATGGTTGATTCTTTTGTTAAATGGCGCATTATCGATCCTGCCAAATACTACGTTTCGATTAAAGAAGGCGGTGAAGCTGCGGCAGAAGACAGACTTTCAAAAGTAGTCAATGCAGGGTTTCGTTACGAGTTTGGTAAGCGCACGGTGCATGACGTGATTGCGGGTGAGCGAGATGTAATTATGGCAAACTTGCGTAAAAGAGCAGATGGCGAGGCGCGCCAAATTGGTATACAGGTGGTTGATGTGCGCTTGAAACGTGTTGATTATTCAGAAGAAATCAGTAAATCTGTGTACGCGCGCATGATTTCAGAGCGTAACAGTATCGCTAATCAACTACGTTCTGAAGGCGCAGCCGCGTCTGAAAAAACGCGTGCTGATGCCGATAAGCAGCGCGAAGTGATAATCGCCGAAGCATTCCGCGAAGCGCAAAAAATTAAAGGCGATGGTGATGCAAAAGCGGCCGAAATTTATTCGGAAGCCTACGGCAAAAATCCTGAGTTTTATGCGTTTTACCGTAGCCAGGAAGCCTACAAAAACAGCTTTAAAAATAAATCAGATGTCATGGTGTTAGATCCAAACTCGGATTTCTTTAAGTACATGCGCGGCGCTGGCGGAAGTAAAAAATAAGCTGAAATTGAGTTCAAATTGAGTTCTGTCATATTAGCCGCATTCGGGCTTATGCTTGTGTTTGAAGGGCTGTTACCGTTCATCGCCCCGCAAGCATGGCGCGAAACCTTCAAGCGTATGATTGAACTCAAAGACGGTCAACTGCGCTTTGTTGGCCTTATCTCAATTGTTGGCGGTTTATTGCTGATGTTGCTAAGTAGGTAATTCTAGGCCGCCAGCTTAGGCCATTTTATTGGTTTGCTTGTATAATAGCGGCTATGCGAAATTGGTTACTCCCAGAATATATCGAAGATGTGTTGCCTGCCGAGGCGGCGCGCATAGAGCAGCTTCGCCGTAAGTTGTTAGATTTATTCAAGGTTCACGGCTATCAATATGTGATTCCGCCTACTTTAGAGTATATGGAATCACTCATCACCGGCACAGGTCACGATCTTGATTTGGCCACGTTTAAAGTAGTAGATCAACTCACAGGCCGCTTGATGGGCATTCGTGCGGATATGACTCCGCAAGCTGCGCGCATTGATGCACACATGCTCAATCACCATGGCGTATCGCGCCTTTGCTATGCGGGCACGGTGCTGCGCACCAAGCCAGACGGCCTTGCACGTACTCGCGAACCGTTGCAGATCGGCGCCGAGCTATTTGGCCACACTGGTATTGAAAGTGATATCGAGATTCAGCACTTGATGATTAAAGCCTTGCAACTGTTAGGTTTGGAAGAATTACACATCGACTTTAGCCATGTCGCGATTTTTGAAAGCTTGGTGAAAGCTGGCAATATTAACGCTGATCTAGAACAAGCGCTTTATACTGCCTTGCAGAGCAAAGATAAAGCCGCTGTAGCCGAATTGGCTAGCGGTTTGGCCGAACCTGTTCAGCAAGCGCTGGTTAGCTTGACCGAGTTAAATGGCGATATTGCAATATTGCAAAAAGCTGAGAATGTGCTGCCAAAACTGCCTGAAATCGATCTGGCACTGGCTGATTTGCGTGCTGTTGCGACAAAATTGAGCGATTTGAATGTACATGTTTCGTTTGATTTATGCGAGCTTCGCGGTTATCACTACCACAGCGGTATTGTGTTTGCAGCCTATGCGCAAGGCTACGCGGGGCCGTTAGCCCTAGGCGGACGCTACGACGAGGTTGGCATCGCCTTCGGTCGCGCGCGCGCAGCAACTGGCTTTAGTCTGGATTTGCGAGGCGTGGTGACTGCGCTCGCGCCGGCCAGCCTGCCTAAAGCGATTTTGGCGCCGGAAGGCAATGATAAAATGTTGTTGGCACAAATCGAAGCTTTGCGGGCGGATGGACTTGTGGTGATTCAGGCGTTACCAAATGTGCTGCTTAGCGCGGCCGAGCTTAACTGTGATAGTGCGCTTGTTTTGCTTGAAGGTGAATGGTTAATCGAAGCTCTTAATAAGCATTAAATTTCAAATTATCAAATTTTAAAAAAGCAGTAAATTATGGCGAAAAATGGTGCAAAAAATCCAACAGCTAAGAACGTGGTCGTTATTGGCACACAATGGGGCGATGAAGGCAAAGGCAAAATTGTCGATTGGCTGACCGACCATGCACAAGGTGTGGTGCGCTTTCAGGGCGGCCATAATGCGGGTCATACGCTGGTGGTGGGTCAGGGTGATGCGCAACGCGTTTATAAGCTTAATTTAGTGCCATCAGGCATCGTACGTACTGGAGTGAACTGCTACATTGGCAATGGCGTGGTACTGGATGCTGGACATTTGCTTAAAGAAATTGGCGATTTAGAAAAAGATGGTCTTGAAGTAAAAAACCGCCTGAAAGTCAGCCCGGGTTGCCCGTTGATTTTAAGTCATCACGTGGCGATTGATGCCGCACGCGAGGCTAAACGCGCGATTAAAATCGGCACCACAGGCAAAGGCATCGGTCCTGCCTACGAAGACAAAGTGGCACGTCGTGCCTTGCGTGTTTATGATTTATTTTACCCTGAGCGATTTGCTGAAAAACTACACGAAGTGATGGATTACCACAACTTTGTTTTAACCAAATATCTTGGTGCACAAGCTGTTGATTTTAATCTGCAATATGACGCCAGTATGCAACATGCAATTGCGTTAAAACCGATGATTTCGGATATTTCTGCAGAGTTATATGCTGCAAATGCCAGAGGTGAAAATCTGCTGTTTGAGGGCGCACAAGGCACGCTGCTGGATATTGACCACGGTACTTATCCTTATGTGACCTCCAGCAACTGTATCGCGGGCCAGGCCTCAGCAGGCACGGGTGTGGGCGCTAATATGCTGCACTACGTGCTAGGCATTACCAAGGCTTACACCACGCGTGTAGGTGGCGGGCCTTTCCCTAGTGAGCTGGATATTGAGTCAGATGGCGCGCCAGGCACGCAGATGTCGGTAAAAGGCCAAGAAATTGGCACTGTCACCAAGCGTAAACGCCGCTGTGGCTGGTTTGATGCGGCCGCGCTTCGTCGCAGTGCGCGCATTAACGGCCTGACAGGCCTATGTATCACCAAGCTGGACGTGTTGGATGGCATTGATGAGCTCAACATATGTACCGGTTATGAACTGGATGGCAAAGTGGTGGATTTGCTGCCCGTCGGTGCGGATGATGTGGCACGTTGTGTTCCAATTTATGAGGTAGTAAGCGGCTGGTCAGAGAGTACGTTTGGCGTTAAAACTTGGGACGGCTTGCCAAAAGCCGCACAAAATTATCTAAAACGCCTGGAAGCCTTATGTGGCGTGCCTATTGCAATTGTTTCTACCGGGCCAGAGCGTGATGAGACGATTGTGCTTGAACACCCCTTTTCTTAATTGAAAGCAACCTTAAAACAGCGCCTCGCGTGGGCAATCACCGGTTCCGGGCATTATTTGCGCGAATCGTTGGACATACTCAACATGCTGGAAAATGTTGATATTTTTTTAAGCAAGGCTGCGTCTGAAATCATCCAGCAATATGGCTTTCAAGCTCAATTAGATGCGACAAATCATAAAGTTTATCAAGACAAAACCGCCAGCAGCGTTCCTGTGGAGCTGTTTTACGAAGGCAAATACCATACGCTGGTGATCGCGCCGGCTACTTCAAATACCATCGCAAAAATGGCGTATGGCTTTTCAGATTCCTTAGTGACTAATCTTTACGCACAGGCAGGCAAAACGCGCGTGCCAAGTATTATATTTGCTTGTGATACCGCGCCAGAACTTGAGTCGGAAGCACCTCGTGAAAACAGGGTGAAGGTTTATCCGCGCCAGATTGATTTGGACAACGTGGCGAAACTAGCCTGTTTTGAGGCCACAAAAGTGGTCGCCGATATGGCAGAATTAACACACGCCATTCACGAACGTTTAAATCAAATAAGCCATAAATAAAGTTAAAGTGAAAACGGATAGCTTATTATTTTTAACAGGAAAATTGGCCGAAAAAAGCCTGAATAAAGTGTTGAGCGAAGTGCAGGCTAATCCCAAAACGTCCCAATTCAAATACCGTGTCGAGCAAATTGGTGTATCTGTGGCGGCCTTAATGACGCCAGACTTGATTGCGCGCCGTCTAAACAATGTTGGCGATGCGAACAAAGTTATTTTGCCTGGCCTTTGCCAGGGCGATTTGGCTGGTCTGCAAGCGAAATACGGCGTGCCTGTTGAGCGCGGGCCAGATGACCTGAAAGACTTGCCGCAGTATTTTGGTCAACAGGGTAAAGCGCCCGATTTAAGCCAGTACAGCACACAGATTTTTGCCGAGATTGTAGATGCGCCAGATTTGACTGTAGCGCAGATATTAGCCAAAGCCGAGCGCTTTCAGGCGCAGGGCGCGAATGTGATTGATTTGGGCTGCTTACCCAACAGGCCATTTCCGCATCTGGCAGAATCTATCCAGGCGCTTAAAGCAGCCGGTTTCAAAGTAAGTGTCGATTCGATGGATGCCGAGGAGTTGTTGCTGGCGGGCAAGGCGGGTGCGGATTATCTGCTAAGTTTGACCGAAAAAACCCTATGGATTGCGGATGCCGTGGAAGCCGCTCCGGTATTGATTCCTGGCAGGCCCGGTAATTTGCCCTCGCTTTATCGCGCTATCGAAATTTGCCTTAAAAAAGGCAAGCCGTTCATTGCCGACCCCATTTTAGACCCGATTCATTTTGGGCTGGCTGACTCGATTGTGCGCTATCACAAATTACGCAAAAAATATCCTGGGATACCAATCATGATGGGCATTGGTAATTTAACCGAACTTACCGATGCTGACACCACTGGCATCAACGCGATTTTGTTCGGCTTAATCAGTGAGTTGGGCATCAACGCTGTGCTGGCGACTTCTGTGAGCCCGCACGCTATCAACGCGATTGCAGAAGCGGATGATGCGCGGCGCGTGATGTTTCGCGCAGGGCTGGATAACCGCCTGCCGCGCGGCTACAGCAATGGTTTGCTGGGGCTGCATGACAGAAGACCGTTTCCGTACAATGACGATGAAATCGATGAATTCGCAGCGCAAATCAAAGATCCTAGTTTCAGGATTATGGTGAGTGAATCCGGCGTGCACGTATATAACCGCGATGGGCATCTGCTTGATATTGATCCGTTTGCGTTTTACTCGGGTCTGGGTGTAGAAAACGATGCTTCACATGCGTTTTATTTGGGTGTAGAGCTGGCACGCGCGCAAATCGCCTGGCAGCTTAAAAAGCGCTATGTGCAGGATGAAGAGCTGAGCTGGGGTGTGGCCAGTAATGCCCAGCAAAAAGCGGCAAAAAAAGCGCACCGAGAGACATCGCTCAAAGAAAAACAAGCTAGAAAAAGCGAGCCGGCAAATGATTTATGAATCTATTGTTATCAGTACAGACCTTGCTGGAAGCCCGCACGTGGCACCGTTTGGGGTGCGTCATGAAGCCGATTTCGTTGTGATTTTACCCTATAAACCATCCGCAACTCTTAATAATATTTTGGCGACCGGTTGCGCGGTGATGAATATGACCGATGATGTGCGCGTTTTTGCCGGTACGCTTACCGGCAGACAGCCATGGACGCTCATGCAAGCCAATAGAATTAAGGGTTACAGGCTTGCCAATTGTCTGGCGCATACAGAGCTGAAGTTGATAGAAATGCGTGATGATGCCGTGCGTCCGCAATTGGTGATGAAAAAAATAGAGACGCAAAATCACCAGCCGTTTAACGGATTCAATCGGGCACAGGCTGCCGTAATAGAGCTGGCGGTGCTTGCCAGCCGTTTGCAAATGCTGCCACGCGAGAAAATTCAGTCAGAAATGCAATACTTGCAAATCGCCATCGAAAAAACTGCGGGTGAGCGTGAAATGCAGGCCTGGGGTTGGCTAGTGGAAAAGATTGATAATTTTTATGCTGAGCAACTCGGAGAAAATCAGGCATGACACAGCTGTTAATCAGCGTCAGGAATGTCGAAGAAGCCTTGCTGGCGCTGGACGCTGGCGTGGATATCATCGACCTGAAAGATCCTAATGTTGGCGCGCTTGGTGCTTTGGATTTAGTCACCACCAAACAAATTGTGCAGGCTATCAATGGCTGTGGACTTATAAGCGCTACGGCAGGTGAACAACATGCATCGTTAAGCGGGCTGATCGAAGACATCAACCTGCGCGCGCAACTGGGTGTGGATATGATTAAAATTGCGGTATCTGTACTATTTTATGAGCCTAATTTTATAGCCGAATTGTCAAGGTTGACGAGAGAGGGTGTAAAAATTGTAGCTGTGTTTTTTGCGGATGAGGCGTTAAATTTAAACTTGTTTGCAACACTGCAAAATGCAGGTTTCTTTGGTGCCATGCTGGATACTAAAAATAAACAGCATCACCTGCTTGAGATGCAGACAAAAAACACTTTGCAAATATTTACACAATTATGTAAAAAACATCATTTAATATCTGGTTTTGCCGGCTCACTAAAACCACAATATATTGGAGATTTAGTTAAGTTCAATCCTACATACATTGGTTTTAGGGGTGGTGTGTGCGAAAATTCGATGCGAAATAGCACACTATCCCTGCTTAAAGTGATGGAGGTAGGAAATATGTTGCGTATACACAACAATTTTAACAAAGAAGCTCAAGAAGCCTGGATCTAACGTTGCATAGTCAGGCTGGATTAAGTATAGTTCATAGTCAGATGTTTGATTTAATGAGTGTTTCAAGATACATAACTGAGGAGTTTAACAATGAATAAAAAATTAATGGGTCTAGCAGTTGCTACAACACTAGGCCTCGCAACACTTACAGCTTCTGCTGAAGATATGTTCCGTGGCGCTTGGTATTTATTACCAGGTGTAAACTATATGCATACAGATAGTGATTTGGATGCAAACAATGGCGGCGGTGCTTTTATTAAATTAGGTAAAGAATTAAGCCCTAGCTGGGATATCCAAGGCGGTCTGGGTTATAACCGCGCAAGCGAAGATACTGGTATTCCAGGTGCAGGCGGTCGTTACAAACAAACGACCCTGGGCTTAGATGCTTTATATATGTTTAGCCGTGATAAATTCCGTCCGTTCTTGCTTGCTGGTTTAGGCGCAGCGCGTAATAATGTTGACTACTCAATTCCTGGCGTTAATGTAGATGGCAAAAAGACGTCTTGGTTAGCTAACGTTGGTTTGGGTGCACAATATTTATTTAATGATTCATTTGCTTTACAAGCCGATTTACGTGAGCAATGGAGTCGTGCTCAGGTAAAAACGACAGGACTGGTTAATGATAGTCAGACTGAAACGATCGGCAACACACTTCTTAGTTTAGGCGGTATTTTCCGCTTTGGCGCGCCAGCTCCAGTGGTAGCAGAGCCAGCACCAGAGCCAGCGCCGATCGCGGCTGCACCAGCTCCGGCACCTGAGCCGGCTCCGGCTCCAGAACCAGTAAAATGTACACCGCAAATGGACACTATTACTGTAGGCGCTGAAAAACTGTTTGGTTTTGATAAGGCAAACTTGAAAGCTGAAGGTAAAGCTGCATTAGATGATGCTGCTGCAAAAATCAAAGCTAATCCAGAAATTAAAGCAGTAATTGTGACAGGTCATACTGATCGCATTGGTTCTGATGCTTACAACCAAAAACTTTCAGAGCGTCGTGCTAATCAAGTGAAAGACTACTTGGCTGCACAAGGTGTAGACCCAGCTATCATTGAAGCGGTCGGCAAAGGTGAGTCTGAGCCTGTAGTTCAATGTAAAGGTAACAAAGCAACGAAAAAATTGATCCAATGCTTACAACCTAACCGTCGCGTAACGATTCAAGCTGAAGGTAAAAAAGAAACTGGCTGTAACTAAGTAATATTGGTTTAGTCAATCTAGTAAATAAAAAGCCCCGCAATAGCGGGGCTTTTTTATGGCCGTCAATTAAATCGCTATAATGACGATATGAAATCCTTAATTGATTTAATACAAGTTGATTTAATCATTGAAGCCCGCTGGCTTTGTCCTGTAGTTCCAAGCAATACGCTGCTGGAGCATCAGGCCGTAGTCATCCGGTCTGGAAAGATTAATGATATCTGTGCGATCACCCATGCCCATGCACAATATGAAGCAATCGAGACGGTATCATTGAATGAGCATGTGCTGATTCCCGGTCTGATTAACTTGCACTCGCATGCTGCCATGAACTTGATGCGCGGCCTGGCCGATGACTTGCCATTGATGCCGTGGCTTGAACAGCATATCTGGCCGGCTGAACAGAAATTCGTGTCTCCTGGCTTTGTGCATGATGGCACGTTGCTGGCATGCGCAGAAATGTTAAGTGGCGGCATCACTACTTTTAATGATATGTATTTTTACCCGGAGTCAGCGGCCGAAGCCTGCTTGAAAATGGGCATGCGGGCCAATCTGGGGTTGGCAGTGCTGGATTTTGCCACCCAATACGCTAACGATGCGGAAGGCTATATTCAGCAAGGTTTAGAAGCACGCGATCATTTACGTGGTGAGGCGCTCTTGAGTTTTAGTTTCGCCCCGCACGCACCCTATACCGTTTCAGATACAACATTTGAGCGCATCATGACACTAGCCGAGCAGGTCGATATCGGTGTGCATACGCACATGCATGAAACACAGCGGGAAATTATTGATAGTGAGCGAATGCATGGTTTGCGGCCACTCGCCCGACTGGCTAATTTGGGTTTATTGGGTCCCAATCTAACCTTGGCGCATTGTGTCTATTTAGATGATACCGAGATTAAGCTGCTGACCGAACATGGTTGTAGTATCGCGCATTGCCCAAGCTCAAATTTAAAATTGGCTTCAGGGATTGCGCCCATCGCAAAATACGCCAAATATGGCGTCAATATTGGCTTGGGGACAGATGGCGCAGCCAGCAATAATCGCCTGGATATGTTTGCCGAAATGCGGCTTGCAGCCTTGCTGGCAAAAGGACAGAGTGGCGATGCCACTGCAATCTCCGCATATCAGGCGCTTGAAATGGCGACGATCAATGGCGCCAGAGCATTAGGATTGAATGATAAAATAGGCTCGATAGAAATTGGCAAATTGGCCGATTTAACTGCGGTGAAACTGACCAATATTGAAACGCAGCCTTGTTTTGATCCGATGTCACATTTAGTCTATGTGGCTGGGCGCGAGCATGTAAGCCATGTTTGGGTGAATGGTGATCTGAAGTTCCATCGTCCAAAAAATAGTGAAGGCGTGTATCAGAATGTCGAACCGCAAGAGCTGCTTGATATTGTTGCCAAGTGGCAAACTAAGTTAAACGAATTTAAGTCAGAATAAATTACGCGAATTTTAATGAAAAAATGATAAACGCAGACTATGATAAATGCAGATATAGAAGAACTCAATAAATTCAGTGAGTTAGCGCATAAATGGTGGGATAAAACCAGCGAATTCAAACCGCTGCACGACATTAATCCACTGCGCCTTGGGTATATCGATAAAGCCGTTTCGCTGGATGGCAAAACAGTGCTGGACGTAGGTTGCGGTGGCGGCATTTTGTCCGAATCGATGGCCATGAAAGGCGCTAAAGTTACCGGTATCGATTTAGGTGAAAAGGCTTTGAAAGTGGCGCAGTTGCATAGTTTGGAAAGCGGCGCAGAGGTGAATTACCGCCTGGTTCCTGTAGAAGAATTAGCAGCGGAACAGCCCGAAAGCTTTGATGTGGTGACCTGCCTGGAAATGCTGGAGCATGTGCCCGACCCCGCCAGCGTGGTGCATGCCTGTGCCAGGTTGGTAAAACCAGGCGGACATGTATTTTTTTCTACCATCAACCGCAATCCCAAGGCCTATTTGCTGGCCGTGGTTGGCGCAGAATACGTTTTAAATATGCTGCCGCGCGGCACACACGACTATGCCAAATTTATTAAGCCGTCAGAATTGGCAGGCTGGGCGCGGGTTGCAGGGTTGTCGCTGCATCATCAGGTCGGCATGAGCTATAACCCGATTACGCAGCATTACTGGCTTGGCGGCGATGTTTCAGTCAATTATCTAATGCATACCATTAAGGAATAAAGGAATCTCTGATTAAGTCCGCCATGAGTCACGTTGCAACAAATGTAGCGAAGCGTAATTTGCAATTACGCCAATTTGAGATGATTGCAGGGCGCACGACGCTGGTCGTAGTTATTCTACGAAGCCAAGGAGTGCAACGAAGCCAAGCGCTCAAATTTGTTGCAACCCGCATGGGACAGGGCTTTCCAGGCGGTCTGCTGTGTCAATCCCCTCGCAAAGGGAGTGACCATTTGCTTCAAAGCTTTTTCTTGAATCCCATCCTGCAAAGCCACTGTCGTGGCTATGGCGAACTTAATCAGAGGTTCCATTGATCAGCACCATACTTTTTGACCTGGATGGCACCTTGGTAGACACCGCGCCGGATTTAGGTTACGCACTGAACATTCAGCTGTGCAGACACGGCAAACCAGCTTTAAGCGATGCGACGATACGCCCGTATGCATCGCACGGCTCAAAGGGCTTGCTGGGGCTGGGTTTCGGCATTACGCCGGAGGATGCCAGTTTCTCAGCCTTGCGTGAGGAATACTTGAACATTTACGATGAAGTGTTTACCCGTAGTCCGGTATTGTTAGACGGTATCGCAGAGCTGTTGCAAGCGATAGAAAAGAAACGACTCAAATGGGGAATTGTCACCAATAAACCACGCCGCTTTACACTGCGCTTGATTGAAAGCATGGGCCTGCATCAACGCGCGGCCTGTATTATAAGCGGTGACGATGCAGCAAAGCCGAAACCATCCCCGGAGACCTTATTGCTGGCTTGTAAGCAGGTGGGCGTCAAGCCTCAGGCATGTGTTTATGTGGGCGATGCCGAGCGCGATGTAGTGGCTGCAAAGGCTGCTGGGATGAAAACGGTAGTGGCTTTATTTGGCTATATTGCTGATGTGAGCGATAAACCGCATGAATGGGGCGCAGATGCCCTGATACAAACACCAGCTGAATTGCTGGGTTTATTGGCTGAAAACGCTTTGTTTAACACTGCTTGCGCCCCAATAGCGCCATAGATACTAAAGCTGCTTGCGCCCAAGCAGCGCCATTGAAAGAGTTCCGCTATCCACATATTCTATCTCGCCGCCCATCGGCAAGCCACGCGCAATGCGGCTGACAGCGATACCACGGGTTTTTAACAGCTCACTGATATAGTGCGCGGTGGCTTCGCCTTCAACCGTGTAATTGGTAGCTAAAATCACCTCACTCACAATACCGTCCTGAGCACGTTTAATCAGCTTGTCCAGGTTGATTTCTTTCGGGCCAATGCCGTCCAGCGGCGATAATCTCCCCATCAGCACAAAATACATGCCGGTGTAAGATTGTGTCTGTTCCATCATCATTAAATCGGTCGGCATCTCGACCACACAAAGCTGGGAGGTATCACGTTTCTCCGATTCACAGAGCGGGCAAACATTAGTCTCGGAAAAATTATTGCAAAGCGTGCAGTGCCCCAGCACCTGCAGCGCATGGTCGAGCGACAAAGCCAACCCGCTGGCGCCTTTTCTGTCGCGCTGCAGCAAGTGGTAAGCCATGCGCAGCGCCGACTTTGGCCCAACGCCGGGCAAGCAGCGTAGCGATTCGATGAGTTGCTCTAAAGCGGGGGGATTTTTCACCAATGCAGACTAAAGACCTAAATTAAAACGGCAGCTTGAAGCCGGCCGGCATCATGCCGCTCATGCGCGCATTAGAGGTCGCCTCGGCTTTTGCTCTTGCGTCATTCAGGGCAATCAGCAGCAAGTCTTCCAGGGTTTCCCGGTCATCCATTGCCGCATCGTCAATTGACACGCGCTTCACCGCGTTGTTGCAAGTCATGGTGACTTTGACCATGCCATTGCTCGCAATGCCTTCTACCTCGGTTACGGCCAGTTCGGCTTGCGCCTTTTGCATATTGGCCTGCATCATTTGGGCCTGTTTCATCATGTTGCCCATGCCACCTTTCATCATAATTTCTGCTCCTTTTTAGTTTAAATTTTTGAAAATTATATTTTTCAAATGGGCTTAATGGAATTGGGGATAATGGAGGCGTCAAAATCCTGGATGAGCGCCTGCACAAAACTATCCTGCATAATGGCGGCCTCTGCGTTAGATTTTATGTTGGCCTTTTCAACCGCACTCTGCTTGGCCGGAGTGTTGGCGTCGCTGTTAATTTCAAAATTCAGACGCATTTTTCTGCCAAAATGTTCGTTAATCGCGCTGGATAATTTTTCTTGATAATTGGGGCTGACCAAGTGTTTCTGGCTTTCAGCTACGCGCAGCGTCAGGCTGTTGTCATCAAAACTCACTAACTCGCAATTTTGTGCCAGGGCGCGCGCCAAGCCGAGTTTGAGACTTTGTTCAACTAATTTTCGCCAGTCACCATCAAAAACAGTCGGGCTGGAAGGCAATACCGGCGCGGTTTCCAGAGCATCAATTTCGACTGGTTTGACTTGTTTCGGCGTCGATTCAATCTGCTGCGCCTGAGGCGGGGTTTGTACGGCCTGCTTTGCGCTGGGCTGTGCTTGAGTATCGGTCTGATACGCCGGCTTGCTGGCAGGTTTGTCGGTTTTATCGCCTTCTTGCGGCGCAAATGCCAGCATCCGCAACAAGGTCATGGTAAAGCCGGCATATTCATCTGGCGCCAGGCCAATATCACGGCGGCCCAGCAGCGCAATCTGGTAATAAAGCTGGATGGTTTCCGGACTTAGTTTTCCTGCCAGATCAAGCAACAGGGCACGTTCTGGCAGATCATCCGCGAAGCTTTCAGGCACGGTTTGCGCCATGGCAATCTGGTGCAGAATATTGGCCAAATCGTTCAATGCCGCTTCAAACGAGATATTGCGCATTTGCATCGCTTGCGCTTTTGCAACCAAGGCAGCGCCGTCGTTTTGTATGAGCGCCTGAATAATTTCGTACAAATAAGTCTGGTCAATCGCGCCGAGCATGCTGCGCACTTCGGCCTCGTTCACGGTCTGGTTGCCGTAGGCAATCGCCTGATCCGTCAGCGAAAGCGCATCACGCATGCTGCCTGCAGCGGCGCGTGAAATCAGGCTAATGGCGGAGGGTTCGAAACTGATGTTTTCCTGCGTGAGCACACTCTGTAAATACTCTGCAATAGTGGCGCTGGCCATTTGCCGCAAATTAAACTGCAAGCAGCGCGATAGCACGGTCACGGGCACTTTTTGCGGGTCAGTAGTGGCTAGAATGAATTTAACGTGCGCTGGAGGCTCCTCCAGCGTTTTCAGCATGGCATTGAAGGCGCTTTTAGACAGCATATGCACTTCATCGATGATATACACCTTAAAACGGCCTACCGTTGGCGCATATTGGGCGTTATCGAGCAGGTCGCGCATGGCGTCGACTTGCGTATTGCTGGCGGCATCCACTTCCAGCAAATCCACGAAACGGCCTTTGTCGATTTCGATGCAGGCGTTACAAACGCCACAGGGCGTGGCGGTAATGCCGGTTTCGCAATTCAATGATTTAGCCAAGATGCGGGCGAGGGTGGTTTTGCCCACTCCACGTGTGCCAGTGAACAGGTAGGCATGATGTAAGCGCTGCTGGCTTAAAGCGTTGGTTAGCGCACGCACCACATGCGGCTGGCCGACCAAGGTTTCAAACGATTTTGGGCGCCATTTGCGCGCTAAGACTAGATATGACATAAGCTAAATTTTAGCTGAAAATCAGCAATTCATCTAAAGCTAAATTAAATGGCCTGAATAAATATTAAATACTATGAGGTGGCGACATCATTCTGTTGATAAATCAAAAAGAACAAGACGGAGCGCCGTAGATAGTACGTGTGTGTACAGCAAGGCGCGACAACACAGTTATTTTTGATTTAGAAATAAAATGTAGAAGAGGCGAGCCTTGCCCCCGGCACTTGCTCAATAGTTGTGGCTGCTTGCTTCCGCATCTGACCAGGTTGGCTACTTTACAATGCGGGGAGGCCCGCCAGCCGAGATTTTACCTTAATTTGCAGCATTACCCACAATGTTTGGCGGGTTTTTTCTAATAACATCCATTCTTGCAGTGCAGAACTGCGTGTAAATTGTGATTGGGAGACAGATATTTCTTTAAAACAGAGCGATAAAAGTATTCCTTAATTCGCTTTTGATTTTGTCGTTTAGTAGGAAAATATAACCAATGCAATTCATTTGATAACAGCTAATCAGTTAATGGAACACTATGCTTAATATCAGCAAACAAAATAAATCTGCGCTCACACCGATCAATATTGCCCGTGAAACTATCAAGCAGATGGCAGTGCGGCGTGTGGAACCTACGCCAGAAAATTACCAGCTTATTTATAACGAAGTAGCTGATATTCCGGCAGATGAAAATCTGGAAAGCGCAATTAGAAAAGCACTCCAACAGTTACCAAGCGAAACAACGGAACAAAATAATTGGATTAATCGCTGGGAAAAACTGTTAAAACAGAACAATTGGGCAGCCCTGCCGACGTTGCTGGGTGAGGGCATGGACACCAGCATTACGTTTTCAGAGCAATGGCCAGGGACCATCCGTGAGCTTTTGCTGGCTTGGGATACCAAACATATAGGGCTGGATTCATCACAGAAAAGGGAGGCGCTGGAACGATTGCTCATCAATTTTGGCGGTGATCCGCTTCTGGCACAAAAAATACAGAATCTGGCTAAAAGCTGGATGCAATACAGCGACAGCAGGATGGGGCAGCAGACAGGGGCAATAGCAAATACCGAGGGCACGACGGGAGAAGACGATACGCAAACGCCCGCAGCAAATTCATCCAGCACTGCGCTTTCTACCGATGTTGCCGCAACGGCAGTAGAAACGACCGTTAATGCCGCATATGACTCGGACCAGTTCCAGGAAACTTTCCGTATCTTGCAGGACATGCTTAAGCAATCGCTGAATCATGGCTTGATTCCAAGATTGGACGGTTATCCTGAACTCAAAGAGGAGGCGCTTGCAATTTTCATCCTCACTGAAAAGGCGCGCAAGTTAAAAGATTGGCAGTTTATGGCCAAGCAGTTCAGGGCGCTTCTGGTACGTGTTGAACTGATCGGAGCCAACGAAGATGGCATGAAGCAAGATTTATTGAGATTGCTGAAATTGTTGATTGATAATATCAGTGAACTGGTTGCTGACGACCAATGGATACGCGGGCAGATTGCCGTAGTGCAAACCATCGTCTCGAGTCCGCTTGAAAGGGCGCTAATTCAGGATGCAGAAAAGAGTCTGAAAGAGGTGATATTCAAGCAGGGCATGCTAAAACACAGCCTGAACGAAGCCAAAACCTCTTTCAAAAATATGATATCAATTTTTGTTGATCGCTTGGGACACATGTCTGATTCAAGCGGTACTTATCAGGAAAAAATTGAAAGTTACGCCGGAAAACTATCAGAAACAGAAGATATCTTGCAAATCAATGAGCTTTTGGAAAACCTGATGAAAGATACACATACCATGCAGACTGAGATTGTGCATTCGCGCGAGGTATTGCTGCAA
The DNA here is from genome assembly GCA_049687015.1 of Methylotenera sp. GTDB lineage: Bacteria > Pseudomonadota > Gammaproteobacteria > Burkholderiales > Methylophilaceae > Methylotenera_A. The sequence goes on from JBAVIP010000035.1 coordinate 137,493, forward strand.
CAGCGCGATAATGTTGAATCGGCACAGGAAAAAATCCGCAGTCTACAAGAGGAGTTAACCCAACTCAGTGAAGCCGTACGGGTAGACCAATTGACTGGTGTGCTTAACCGACGCGGCCTTGATGAGGCCATGGTGAGAGAGATTTCGCGTGCCAAACGCGGGGGCGGTCAGTTAAGTGTCGCTTTGCTCGATATTGATAATTTTAAAAGGTTGAACGACACCTATGGGCACCATGTAGGCGATACCGCATTGCAGCACCTGGCCAAGACAATAAAAGAAACCATCAGGCCGACGGATGTGGTGTCACGCTTTGGCGGCGAAGAGTTTGTCATATTGCTGCCGGACACCGACCTGAGTCAGGCAGTCATGACCATTCAGCGGTTGCAGCGGGCACTCACAAAGCAGTTTTTTATGGGCAATAACGATCGATTGCTCATTACTTTCAGTGCCGGCGTTGCGCTGCTTAGAAAAGATGAAGAAGAGGCTAGCGTCTTGCATCGTGCCGATCAATCGATGTACCTGGCGAAAAAAACAGGCAAAAACCGCGTCATGACTGAAAGAGATTTGACTGAAAATGATTTGAACAGTAAAGAAGCTTAATGGAAAAGAAAAGTTAGTTATAATAGACTTGATACATTGATACTTAATTAACAAAAATAAACAGGGTAGTTCAATTGCTTCCTTTAGTTGATAACCAGCTATTTCTAAAAGCCATGATGCTGGGCATATCGGATGAAGTTTATCTCATCGATGCCTCATCCATGCAGCTCGTGAATATGAGCGAAAGCGCACTAAAAAATTCTGGCACTGATCTTGAGAGCTTTAAGCAACAGAGTTTAGAAGACTCGCTGGGAGTAAGCCAGCAAGCATTTCAAGAGCATATTGACCGTATCGGAAATCAGACGCATTTTATTGAGATGTCTCTGAATCAAGCGCCTATTATCAGTAAAACTGGCGATTTTCAGTTGCGAGTTATACATATGCGGGCTGACGAGAAGGAATACATTCTCGTTATTAAGAATGACTTATTATCCAAAGAAAAAATACTGCAGGCATTAAGTGAGAGTGAATCCCGTTTTCATGCCATTGTTTCAAATACGCCAGGTTTGGTACTGCAGTTTCAGCAGGATAGTGCTGGCGAAATAGGCTTTGTCTATTTAAGCGAAGGAAGCAAAGCGTTGCTTGGGCTTGACCCAGAAGAGCTGAAACAGAATCCTCAGCTTTTTTATTCAATGATGAACGCTAGAGACAATAGCTTGCTACGTTCGCGCATCAAGTCATCTGCTGAACACCATAGCCCGTTGGATTGGGAAGGTAGGATATGGATTGATGGCTGGCAGGACACCAAGTGGGTTAACTTGCGGGCAACGCCAAGAAAACTTGATGATGGTATGATCCAGTGGGATGGCATCATGCTCAATATCACGCAAAGCAAAAAAGAGAAACTGGAAATAGAGAAATCGCGGCGTGATCTGGCTGAACTGACGGAGCATATCAACAAGATCAAAGAGCAGGAACGTACCAAGATAGCGCGTGAGATACACGATGATCTGGGTGGTAATCTTACAGCGATCAAGATGGGTTTATCATCCATTGCCAGTCTGTTTGGCGCCGATCAAAATGCTTTAAGAGAGCACACGATGAGCCTGGCGGCGATCGTGGATAAAACCTTTGAGACAGTTCACAGGATCTCGGGTAATTTAAGGCCGAACATTCTGGATTTGGGAATAGTGGACGCGATAGAATGGCAGGCCAAAGAATTCACCAAGCAGTTAGCGATCCCTTGCCAATTTACATGCAATCAGGCAGAGATCTCAGTCGCGGCAGATCAGGCGATGGCACTGTTTCGTATTTGCCAAGAGGCTATGTCTAATATTGCTAAATATGCAAAGGCAACGCAGGTAAGTGTTGATTTAACTGCCAGCGCCAATGAAGTGGTGATGACAATTAGCGACAATGGCATTGGTATAAAGCCTAATGATAAGCTAAAAACCGATTCGTTTGGTTTACGTGGCATGCAGGAGCGCGCAATTGCGCTACATGGCAGCTTTAGAATCTCTAAACCTAGCCGGACAAATTTAGGCGCAGATAAACAAGGCACCGTCATTACCGTTAAGCTTCCGATTTAGCAGTAAATCACTTATAACAAAACTTTATAGTCTACTGTTAAAAGCATCGGCAATATCTAACCCGATACCTAACCTTGGTATACCAGTAACAACCCCTCTAATAGCATCGCGCTATAGCAAGTAAAACGCTCCCATCCACATTAAATTGCCAGATTAAATAAGCTATGGCAAAAGCTGGCATGTTGTTTGCAGTTAACAGACTATATATGTAGAAAACAGTAGAAATTCCAATTTTGCTGATGAAAAAATATACACAATTGTTGAAATAACTACAACGCATAAGAGGTACGAAGTGTGAAAAACAATAATAAAATTAAAGTGATCATTGTAGATGATCATGCAATATTGAGAGCTGGGATTAATCAGATTCTTGCCGCAACAGATGATGTTGAAGTGATTGCCGAGGCGCAGAATGGTGCTGAAGCGATTAAACTTTCTCGCCAGCTTGATGCTGACGTGATGTTGCTGGATATCTCGATGCCTGACCGCAGTGGTATGGAAGTACTTAAATACATTAAAGGTGAAAATAGTCATATTGCTGTGCTCATGCTGTCTATGCATATGGAGGAGCAATATGCAGTGCGCGCCCTGAAATCGGGCGCAGCAGGTTATTTGTGTAAGCAAAGTGCTTCTTCTGATTTATTGAATGCAATCCGTACGGTGGCAAAAGGTAAGAAATTTATCACATCTGAAGTAGCCGAAATATTAGCGGATCAGGTCGGCATGGAAAAACCGCAATCGCCGCATGAAACGCTATCAGATCGTGAGTTTCAAACGATGGTGATGATTTCTTCTGGTTTATCAGTGGGCGAAATTGCAGATCAACTATCGCTTTCAGTTAAAACGGTGAGCATGTATCGCACACGCTTGCTGGAAAAAATGCATTTGCGTCACAATGCCGAACTCACACATTATGCGATTAAAAACAATTTAGTTTACTAATTGCCTAATCGCACATAGCCCAGGATTGTTAAGACCAAAGGAAATCTTCCCTTAGTGTGTGATTGAACTGATTATTTGTTGTCATTAAATATCTGACTAGCATATTGCAAGCTCCGACTGGTATATCCGTGCAGTAAATCAAGATCTAACCTGTTTTTCTCCTCCGTATTACCCCTTTGTTTCCAAACAATATTGAATATCATAGTCGAAATTCTTTAATGAAGCATTGCGCCCTAAAGATTTAAAAATTACAGCCGACATCATTTACATCGGGACTGCTAATTCGGTAAGAAACGAAAACAAGGTTCATGAGAAAAAATTTGTAGTAGAAACAAAATTTTAGAACTTACCCTAAATTTTCTCAAAAGCTTACCGATAACATTTTTAACTGCAACGCAATTCAAAAGTGAATTGCAACGCTAAAGCAGTAGGTGTAATTGAATTTAACTTAATTTTAGGAGATTTATCATGGCTTCAGTAATTAATACCAACATTGCTTCATTAAACACACAACGTAACTTAAGCGCTTCACAAAGTGGTCTTGCTACATCATTACAACGCTTGTCATCTGGCATGCGTGTTAACAGTGCTAAAGATGACGCAGCAGGCTTATCCATTGCAACACGTATGGATTCACAAGTACGCGGCCAAACCGTGGCAATCCGTAATGCTAACGATGCGATTTCTTATGCACAAACAACAGAAGGTGCATTAGGCAAAGTAACCGATGCATTGCAACGTATGCGTGAACTGGCAGTGCAGTCTGCCAACGCGACTAACAGTGCCGGCGACCGTACCAATCTGGATACTGAGTTCCAGGAGCTGAAAGCTGAAGTGACACGTTTAGGTACTGCGACCAAGTTTAACGGAACTGCTGTATTCGGTGGCGCTGCTAAAGTTTTCCAAGTGGGTGCTGATTCAGGTGATACGATCAGTGTTGGTGTTATTGCGGCATCAAGCATTGCTGGCGATGTAACATCTGCAGGGAATGCAACCACTGCGCTTGGTGCGATTGATACGGCATTAGATGGCGTAAATACTTCTCGCGCTACGCTGGGTGCTGTGCAGAACCGTTTTGAATCTGTAATCGGTAGTTTGCAAGTATCGGTAGAAAACCAATCAGCTGCTAAATCACGCATCATGGATGCTGACTTTGCCGCAGAAACAGCAAATCTGACCCGTGGTCAGATCCTGCAACAAGCAGGTACTGCAATGCTAGCACAAGCTAACTCATTACCTAACGGCGTGTTAGCACTGTTAAGAGGCTAATCGTAAGTAAGTAAATTGATCCAACTTCCACAGGATTAATGTTAATCCTGTGGACTTTTGTTAAGGAGCTCATCATGTTGAATTCATCTTTGGATGCTTTTGATTCTGTTAATAGACAGGCTGGCCCGCATCACGTTACCGTCAGCCCTGTTGCATTAGTCAATCCATCAGGGCTTAAGGCTGCAGATAAGCTGGTGGCTAAGCTGGAAAATAAGCAGGTTGAGCATGTTGATAAAGACACACTTGCCGGTGCTGTAAAAAAACTGAATGAATATGTAGCGCCAGCGCTACAGACAATTGAGTTTTCTCTAGATCACGAATCGAAACGCATGATTGTTAAAGTAGTTGATACGACAACACAAAAGGTATTGAGGCAGATTCCAAATGAGGAAGTCATGGCAATGTCCAAGACGCTAGATAAGTTGCAAGGCCTGATGATTAGGCAGACAGCCTAAAATTGCTTGATGAAATTTTTAATAAACATTATTACGGTTAATGATTAAACACTAAAGGAACATACACATGCCTATTTCATCTGCAGGAATTGGATCTGGCCTTGACGTAAATTCTATCGTTACCAGTTTAATGAATGTTGAAAAGCAACCATTAACCACTGTCAGCAAACAAAAAACGGATTATCAATCTCAAATATCTGCGTATGGCACAATGAAAAGTGCATTATCTACTTTTCAGACTGCGGTAAAAGCACTTTCCAGCCCGGCTAAATTTAACGCACAAGCAGCCACATCCGGTAATCCTGCGGTATTTACGGCAACATCCAATGGCAATGCGACATTGGGAGATTATGCGGTAACGGTGAGCCAGCTGGCAAAGTCGCAAAAGCTTGCCATGACTGGGTTTACAAATACTTCTGATGTTGTCGGTACCGGTACTTTAACTATCTCTTTCGGCGCTTTTACGCCTGAAGTCATTACTCCGCCGATGCCAGGTTCCTTTACTCCAAATACTGCTAAAACCGATGTGACCATTACGATTGATAACTCAAATAACACTTTAGCTGGCGTGCGTGATGCCATTAATGCGTCAAATTCTAGTGTAAGCGCGACAATTGTGAATGACGGCACGACTAACCGCCTGGTGATTACTTCGAAAGACACTGGCGAGGTGAATAGCCTGAAAATTTCGGTGACCGATGGCGATGCTAACAATTTGGATGCTGCTGGACTGTCACAATTGGCTTATGATCCAACCGCAAGCACTGGCAGCGGCAAAAACATGACGCAAATGCAAGCTGCAAAAAATGCCATTCTGGATATTGATGGCATTGCTGTGACAAAAGCCAGCAATACGATTACCGATGCGATTGAAGGCGTAACGCTCAATCTGCTGGCAACGAGTAATAGCCTTAGCGTGAACTTAGGCGTGGCAACTAATCAGGATAAGATAAAAGAGTCGGTCACTGCGTTTGTTGATGGCTACAATAAATTGAATGACGCCTTACGCAGTCTGACTAAATACGATGAAACTGGCAAGGCATCAGGTGTGTTATTGGGTGATGCCACCGCAAGATCAGTCATCAACCAGATCAAGTCGGTGATGACTAAAACCATTGGCACTGGCGGTACCATTAATTCACTCAGCCAGATTGGTGTGTCTTTTCAGCGGGATGGCAAGCTGGCACTGGATGCTACCAAGTTAGCCTCGGCCGTGACGTCCAATTTTAGTGATATTGCAACTTTGTTCGCGACTTCTGCCAAAGCGACAGACCCGCTGGTTACTTACTCGAACAGCACCAGCAAAACACAAGCCGGAACCTATGCGGTAACGATTAGCCAGCTTGGAACAAATCTAGTAAATGCTGCAGGCACTATCAATGGTGTTGCGGCAACTGGTGCGGGTACTAATTTGGTTGGTGCGGTAGGCGATGCAAGCGAGGGGTTGAGCATTAAGGTGAACGGTGGTGCGTTGGGTGCGCGTGGCACGGTCATTTTCACTATGGGATATGCGGCGCAGCTGGATAGCGTCATTACCAGCCTGTTGAAAGACGATGGGCTTTTAGCGGCCAGAACACAAGGCATGCAAAGCTCGGTCACGCGTCTGGATAAACAGACAGAGGCAATCAATGTGCGGTTGACTGCAATTGAGGCACGTTACCGTGCACAATTCACCAAGCTCGATACATTGCTATCCAGCATGTCTACCACCAGCAGTTTCCTCACACAGCAAATTGCATCAATCAACGCTAATAAATAATTATAAATAAAGGATAAGATGATGTTTGGATTGAATCAAAATGGGGTTAACGTGTATGCCAAAATAGGTATAGAGACCGGCGTACTTGCAGCTAGCCCGAATAAATTGATCATTATGCTTTATGAAGGCGCCATTGCTGCATGTCAGAGTGCCATTGTGCATATGCAGAACAAGGACATCCAGAATAAGGGGGCCATGCTGTCGAAAGCAATTATGATTATCGAAAGCGGCCTCAGACTCAGCCTGGATAAAAAGGCTGGCGGTGAAGTGGCGGCAAGCCTGGATAGCCTCTATGCCTATATGAGTCATCGATTGGCGATTGCCAATATTCGTAACCAGCCTGAGGCGGTGCACGAAGTTATTAAACTTTTAACTGAATTAAAAAGCGCTTGGGAAGCTATCGGCAACGAACAGGTGGTAACTCCAGTGGCCGCAATAGCGAAACCCAATCAGGGCGTTGCTGCAAATCGCCATATTGCTAACTACGCCGGAGCTTGATTCTATGGAAAATAAAAATACGGTTGCCATCTACGACACCATTGCAGAGCTGACCAACCAAATGCTGATGGCGGCCAAATTACATGATTGGGATTTGCTGCTGGAGCTGGAGAGCAGCTGTGCCGAACATGTCGAAAAGCTGAAATTTTTTAAAGATGAATTGCCACTCTCTAGCGATACACATGAACGCAAGGTGGCGAATATCAAGCGCATTCTTGCAGATGACCGTGAAATACGTGATTTAATTTCGCCCAGGATGGCAAGATTGAGCTCACTGATTAGCAGCTCCCAGACAGGCAAGAAGCTGACGCGAGCCTATGGTCAGTAATTTATTTGAATTATCATGCTCAACAAGCCCGACAGCCTAGGCACTAAAGCCAGCATCAACCCCGTATCCAGAATCGCGCCTGTGTTAGCCGTGGACAGCATAGGTAGCATTACGCAGGAGCTTGGCGACCGAGCCACGCAACTTGTTAAAGGGCAGGAGTATTACGCTCATGTTTTATCAAAAGTAGGTAATACAGCTTACACCGTAAAGGTTGAAGGCAAAGGCGTTCTTAAAGACATTATCCTTAAAATGGATCTAGGAAAAATGGATCTAGGTAAAATGGACTCGGGGTCTGCCGTACAAACTGGGCAGACTTTATTGCTGCGCTATATACACGAGAATCCAACGCCGACATTTTTACTTTTATCCGCGCCAACCAATGATGCTGAAAGTACGGCAGACCTCAGCCCAGCTGCGCAGCTTATCGGGCATATTCTTAAAAAGGCAGATAGCGAGGGCGTGACTTCCCGTTTTGAAGCGACTGCAATCGTGACGCATGCGCCTAATAATGCACAAGCCGTGGCGCATGATTTAAAGCACGCAGTTAGCACCAGTGGCTTATTTTATGAATCACACTTGAGCGAGCTGGTGCAAGGTAATCAAGCTCTGGCAGCGGTTAGGCAAGAGCCGCAGAACCAGGCAAACTCGACGCTTGCAGGCTTAATGTCGCAGCAATTGGCCATTTTAGAAAATCAGCGCATGTCCTGGCACGGCGAAATATGGCCCGGCCAAAAAATGGATTGGGACGTTTATTTACAGCAAAAAGAGGCCGATAACAGTCAGCATGCTTACCAGCAACAATCTGCTGAGGATAGACCGATTGCCAGCGAGATGACACTGCATTTGCCGCGTCTGGGCAAGGTTACTGCTAGATTGAGCATTATTGATGGGCGTATGCGCGTAGGCATATCGGCCGAGCAAACACAAACAATAGACGCTCTCGAAAGCCAGAAGCTAAGTCTAGCCAAGGCGATTGAAAAAAATGGCCAGCAGTTAGATAGGTTGACCATCACACATCATGAATAACATCCAAGATAACAAGCCCGGCGCTGCCGCTACTTTAAAGCCTAACGCCAATCAGCAAGCGATTGCGCTGGCTTATGAATCCAGTGATTATGCGCCCAGAGTCGTAGCCAAAGGTCGCGGTTTAATTGCAGAACAGATTATCGCTAAAGCCAAAGAAAACGGCATATTTGTGCACGAATCCAAAGACCTGGTTGCACTATTGATGCAGGTTGATTTGGACGACCACATCCCGCCAGCCCTTTATCAGGCAATTGCCGAGATTCTTGCCTGGCTGTATCGGCTGGAAGAAGGCAAGGCTGATTCAAAAGAGGCAATATTCTGATACTTTAGCTTTGTCTAAGGCATAAGAAAAGCGGCTAACCTTGAGGCAACAGGCGCCCGCCTCTGAAGTGAAGTGCGGCATATACAAGGTATCCTGTTGATAACACTGTTGTGTCAATAATTTGTCAGGCTGCGTACCAGAGGGCTGCCGACCATTCCGAAGTTGTCTTAATTCGTACTGCCTTTCGATGGGGTTAGCCCTCGTGTGCAAGCACCTCAGACACTCGCTTTCGAAGGGCTGGAACAAGTTCTTCTTCAAACCATGGATTACGCTTCAGCCATAGATTATTGCGTGGGCTTGGATGGGGCAAGGGAACTGTCTGCGGCCAGTCCTTCCGCCATGCCCGAACCGCCTCGGTGACCGATGCAACCTCGCCCGGAAGATGATAGGCCTGTGCGTATTGCCCAATAACCAGCGTGAGTTCGAGGTTCTTCAGGTGCGCCAGCAAAGCTGCCCGCCACGCCGGCGCGCATTCGGGGCGTGGAGGCAGGTCTCCAGATTTGCCCGTTCCGGGGAAGCAGAAACCCATGGGCAAGATGGCAACTTGTGTGGCGTCATAGAATACTTCGCGCGAGATGCCCAACCACGAGCGCAGCCTGTCGCCACTAGCGTCGTTGAACGGCATGCCAGTTTCGTGAACCTTTCGGCCTGGCGCCTGCCCCGCAATCAGGATGCGTGCCAATGGGTGCACCTGAACGATCGGGCGCGGGCCCAATGGCAGCTGCTCGGCGCAAAGCTTGCAAGCGCGGACTTCAGTGAGCAATGATACAAGGGAGGACATGACGCCTAACGTTTGACATAAGGGGCGATGCGCGTCAGCGCAGCGTCCCGCTTAATGGATGGGTTAAGCAACATTGCTACCCTGAACTCGGTTAGGAAATGACACCTCCAATACGACACACTCAACATCGGTTTTGAATGGGCCGTGAATTTCACCAGGAGGTCGGCTGGCGTAATGGCCAGCATCTAGCCACAGGTCAAATGCTTGGTCGTAAAGTCGGCCGCTGACGATGAACACCTCCTCAGGGTAAGGGTGGCTTTTTCCTCCGAACTGGGTGGTATCCGCACCAGCGTAAAAGCGAGTGAGTCGGGTGTATTCGCCAGTAATTGGGTCAATACTTAAGGTTAGTTCTTCAACAGATCCTTCCAAACCAGCAATGGGTGTCCATTTCTCGCGGCTTTCTGCGGCTAGTGTGTTCCAATAAGTCACGGTTGATTTTGTCATAGCTGCTTCGATAGTATTTTATGTTGCCTAACGTTTGAATTAAGGGACGCCATTAGGCGTCCCACTTGAATGATGGGTTAGGCGTTTCCGGCTCATTGATCCGACCAAACCGCCAGTTCATTCGATGTGGGGTCTGTGAAATGAAAGCGCCGACCACCTGGAAAAGAGAATATCTCCTTGGTTACCTTCCCGCCCGCAGCGAGCACTTTGGCTCGAGCAAGATTCAAGTCTTCACTGTAGATGACCACCAGAGGCTTAGCGGGTCGGTGCTCTGGATCAGCATTGAACCCACTACCCAGCCCGCTGCTCGTTGTATCGGCGTAGACATCCCCCCAGTCCTTGAACGACCAGCCAAACACCTCGCCATAGAAGGCTTTTGCGGAGGCAACCTCTTTAATGCTTCGAGCAGGGAACTCGACGAAGTCAATCGTGTTGGACTGCTTGCTCATGCTCGTTCTTTCCTTTCGATGGATGAAGCGCCTAACGTTTGACATAAGGGGCGCGCTTTAGCGCGTCCCGCTTGATGGATGGGTTGGGCATTGCTTATTTTTTACAGGCAATAATCATTGAGCGTTCGCTTGTTTTTACAGACGATCCGCTAACGCTACCGCTCCCTTTATAAGCGCTACCTGCAAGTGAAGCAAACGAAGCATCTTCACCAGTGCGGTCTAAAATATCATAACCAGCGCCCTTGCATGCTTCGCCTGCAGCGTTAAAGCATTTATCCCATCCGCGAGCAGTGCCACTGCAATTTAAGGAATAAGCTTTACGACCATCTGGGGCGTATGTTTCTCTCACGGTAGCGCAAGAGCTAAGTAGTGCAGAAGCTAATAAAGTGATTAGTAAGCGGTTCATTCGATATTTCCCTTAGGTGAAAATGCTGGACTTAAAATGCCCAACGTTTGAGTTGTGGGGCGGCGCAGCGAAGCGGAGCGTCCCACACGAGCGATTCGTTAGGGTTTATTTGCAACATCTTCAAGATAGCCAATAAGTCGGTCACGAAGCACTAGTATATTATTTGCTATTTTAGTACCAGTTTTTTTATGCATTCCATGTAATGTATTAGATATTGAGCCAATATATATTTCACCATCCTCATCGTGAGCTGGTCCTTTTCTAGTTAGTTGCTTTTCAATATCTCTCCAGAATGGTTTCAGAGAACTAGGAAAATCATTTTCATTGATCACATGGAGATGATCTGTAAAAGCATCCTTTAAACGAGTTTTAATATCACCAGGCCCGGTTGCCATATCGATTATCGCAAGCTCAAGTTTCTGTAGTGCATATCCGGCATTACCATCCATAACTAACCCTAACGTTTGAGCTCACCTGCGGGCGCCAGACGGCGCAGCCGGCTGGCGAACGTCAGGTGGAGCGAAGGGTTAGGCCGCACTGCGGGTAGCCCAGGTGCGCTCAACTTCGGCAAGACGCTCAACATTCACTGGGTCGTCCACGCCCCATGGATTGATGGTGACAAAGAGCCTTGCCGCACGGAGCAGCGATTGCGCTTGACCCTGCGTGAAGTGCTCCATTGGCGGTTCGTCCGCAAGGTTGATGAGGATGATGCCCGCGACGTCGCCATCCGGCTTGTGAAGTGCCGCTCGGACCCACGCTGGAAGGTAGGCGTTGTAGGCGTCCGGAGAAAGGAGAGGCAGTGAACCCGAGAACTGCTCAGCGAACGCATCTGATACTTGAGACCAAGTCAGTGGACCGAGATACTGTCGAATCGCGGCGCACTCCTCGCATTCGTGGGGCGTGATCACACCACCGACAAGGCGCTGCGGGAAGTGGCGCTCGAGTTCCGCTTCGACGTGCGACAAGTTGTCCATGTGCGGCCTAACGTTTGAGTTAAGGGGCTGGCGTTAGCCAGTCCCACTTGAATGATGGGTTAGGTTTAAACATTTTTTGATTTTCTCCACGCCTCAAACTTTGCGTTTAACTCTGCAACTGCACACCACTGAAAAAGCCCGACAACACTTACAAGAAAGATTCCAAATAATGAGCCATTGGCTGAAATATGCCAAGTAAGAAACGATAGCGGCAACCCTGATACAGAAAGCCAGAACCATGCGCCTAAGCCAAACTCCCCATGATTAGTGAAGAGTTCGCCATACAGCGCAACCAAAACCCAAAAACATATCCATGCACCGTAATACTTTGCTACTTTTTTTGTAATAGGCTGCATTAAGAAACCTAACGTCTGACATAACCGGCTGGCGCGGTTTTATCGCGCCAGTCCGTGTTGATGGATGGGTTAGAGAATGCACTATTCATTTGACGGCTTACCCTCTATGTTTAATAGATACTTAGAAATTAAACGAGACTTAAACGTGAGAATTACTGCAACGATAAATTCAATAACAAGTGGTGCAATTTTCATAAAATGGAACTGCTCATAATCCAAAGTTGATTGATGTTGGCGTGAAATAATAATAAGTAGCGGTAGGTAATATGCAAGAGCAGGTAAAAGCTTGACTATGAAAAGCCATAAAGAAAATATTACACAAGCCACATGCACAGCTTCTTGAGCGGGAATGCTAAGGGTATTTTCGTCTTTTGTTTTTGGGATAAGTTTATGCGCCACTACCATGGGAAAAAACCATAACAGCACTGATAAAACTATAACAAAACCCACTATTGGATATTGCAACGGAATAGGCTCCGCTCCTGGCTGATTGCTTAGAGCGCTAATATAGCCATTGATTTGAAATGCAAAAATAAATAACCAAATTGAAAATAGGCGAACAGCTAAACCAACGATTTGTTGTGGAGTCATATTTTTCTCTAACGTGTAATTTTGGGGCTGCGCGGCTTTTGCGCAGTCCCGCAACAATGGAGGGTTCGACCCCTTCTGTCAACGAAGAAAGGAATTACAAATGAAAGCGTTTTTAGCACTGATGGCATTGATCTCAATCGTTCCAGTTTCAATAATGACGATGATGTGGGGATGGGGTTTAGAGGCTCATAATTGGGGATGGATTTCGTTCGGCTATCTCTGGATGTTGGTGCAGACATTGGTTGGCGCTGCGTTAAAAGAGTAGGGGTCGAACGTTTGAGTTAAGGGGCGCGCTTTAGCGCGTCCCGCTTGAATGAGGGGTTAGGGTAAATGTGTAGCAATTTCATTAGCCATTCTCTCCAATTGACCAGCCTCAAAAATTATAACCGTCTCAAAGCTTGACTCGTAATCGGTTAATTTAACTTTTAATTTGGTGTGACCTATCGAGTCAGAGCGAGCAGAAAGGATAACTGAACTTTCTAAATCACTCCAAACCTTTTCACCGCTCCAACCCCGCCAATCGGTAGCCATAGACTTAAAAAGTTGTGCTGGCGAGCCATTGAAGTAAGTTGAAGAAAGTATTTTTGCTGAGCCAAAAGGTGTTTTTACTTCAAAATAAAATTCAGTGCCATCACTGCTGCTACCAATAGCAGAAAAGCTAATTGTTGCTCCATTATCTGATGACTTAAACTCCACCATGCTTTTGAACCCTAACGTTTGAGTTAAGGGGCGCCGTTAGGCGTCCCGCTTGAATGATGGGTTAGCCAATTTTACCCCCTGCATAATTTATACGCTCGATAATGAAAGCTTGAATATCAGGCGAAAGATTGGCAACGGGCAAAGTAGAAAATTGGGACTTAGAAAAGAAAAATAACCAATATTCAGGGAATTGCCAAACCTCGGTAACCGAAGACCAAGGAAGTGTGGCTGAGCCAGCCCCAGAGGCAAGTGAAAAAGAGTCTTTTGTTAGAGTGAATGTGGCTTGAGGGCTACCCATTGCCTTAAACTTTTGAATTGAGCTTCGATAATGTATTAAATACAAAGCCACAATAAAGGTGATGGAGAAAAATAAGATTGTTGCATAGATACCCATTAACCAGGATTTATCTCCAACGCTATAACCGTAAACAAGACCAAAAGTTACTAAAGCAACAGCAAGTAAGTATTTGGCGCCTACAACGCGCCACCAAAAGCTTAGAACAGCTTTTTTAATTAGTGATTCGTTGTAGATTAGTGTGGTTTGAAGTGACATGGCTAACGTTTGAATTCACCGGACTTGCGCAGCTCTATGCGCAAGGTCCGGTGGAATGATGGGTTTGGCCTCATTGCAATACCGCCGCCTCGACAAATCTGCGGGTGCCCTTTGCATCGGTCGCGACGAGTAGCAGGCGAGGGTTCTCGGGTGGAGTTGGGAGCAAGGCCAATTGGGGACGAAGGTGCTCTTTCAGATTTTCAATCTCAACCTTTCGATCCTCTGGAAAAGTCGTTTCGCCCGCTACCACCCACAAGTCTCGACCGTCCGGCAAGCGCTCCAGAACAACAGTCGTTGTCCAGCCTGCGGATGCCAATGCTTCGACGGGACGAGGTTCCGCACGGGTCAAGAACACAGCTATTTCGACCGATGAGCCGGTTTTTGCTGGTATCCAAATGGTTCCCTTGTCTTTGTGCTTCGCCCAACGCGAACACCTTAGCTCTGATGCAGGAATGATGATTCCGAATGGGAACTCGTACTGGCTCTCGGGATTGATTGTCCAAGTATCAAGAAACGAAGGCGGAGTTCCAGTTGACCGCCAGAATTGCTGATCCGGTGCGCGGATGTGACATCTTCCGCTTTGGTGAATGCTTGCTTTCAAATATCCGCCGAGGGTTCTTCCAGCAAGGTACACATCGCTTGCATCGGACTTCCACATTACGACCCACTCCGATGATCGAAGGCCGGATGGGTCACCAACACCAAAGCGAGCGGAGCGTGTCGTCATTCCGTTGAGGCCGAACGTGGAGCTAACCGGCGCCCGGAAGCAAGCGAAGCTTGCTGGAGGGCGTCCGTGTTGAGCGCAGGGTTATGCCACATTTTTCGGGAACAGGCCGGGCCAGCCTTTAGTGGGTTTGGGGTCATGAATGAACTGTGCTTTTTGTTTCAGAAAACACTGCGTTGTTAAGTTGCTGAAGTCTCCATGATTCCGTGGGTGCTCAACGAAGGAAACGACTTTGTTGTCTTGCACAAAGAGAAGCACGGAAATTCCTTCGTTGGTTTGAATGGAGGTTTTTGTTTCTGCGCTCCATTCGAACCCCAGTGTTTTTTTAGCGATGTCGTTGTTTGAATATGGCCCAAGGACACAAACCTTTTCCCAGTTTCCCGGCACGGCGGTAAACAGGTTGACAGAGGTGCCTTTGCTCTCGGCGAACTGACGAGCGATAGACGACGATGCATCAGTGGCTGTGCATCCAGCGGCGGCCAGCGATATACACGATGCGAGAAAGAGTCGGCTACACATATGGGGCATAACGTTTGAATTAAGGGGCTGGCTTTAGCCAGTCCCGCTTGAATGATGGGTTAGCCCGCATAATTTTCTACGAAGTGAGCCTCACTAGTAAATTTACAAGACACTGACGATGCCGAAATAGATAGCACCGCACCCGAAACAAAAACTAACTCAGCCTCAACTTTGCCAGAAACTAGCAAAGGTAGGGGAATGAGAGAATGCTTTTTGCCACCTAGCGTTAGAAAACCATCAGACAACTTGCCAACAAAGGGAAGTGAAGATTTTGACCATGTGGCTGAAGTGAATGTAAGTTCAGCTTGCTGCGTATAACCCGCCCCTGCATCAATGCCAGGCTGACCCACTGAGCGATGAACATAAGCAGAAGAAAAAACAATACGGAATACGTCGCTAGCACCTTCGGCTAGCTGTACTTCTGAATCGTGAAATTCTATAGCTTCATTCATTTGAGGGCTAACGTTTGAATTAAGGGGCGCCGTTAGGCGTCCCGCTTGAATGAGGGGTTAGGCTATTATTGCAGTTGGTTTTAGCACACTCAATTTTAGCCTGAGATAACAATTCAGTATTAGCTTTATAAATTCCTTCCCACTCAGGATACCAAAATTGCCCCTTGGATTGTTGAAAGTCAGGGGTTTGAAAGGGTGGTTCTTTCGCCCAAAGATTTCCAATTTTTACCAAAATGTAATTTTTTGCATTTATTGCCTCGGAGTTTAAAGTAGTGCCTTTGTGGCGAACTACTTTTGAAAGGTGAGAGTTGATACTTACGTCAATAAGGCTACGAAGTTCAGTATTGCGACCTTGCTTGAGATAAGAGGCGTATGCAAGTTCGTTTAGTAAGTTGGTAAGAGCATAGTCTCCAAATTCATCCGATACTGGATAAAACTTATGGCGGGTAAAAAAACCAGCCGCAAAGCAAACTAAACAGAGACTTGCAATAACGAGGATACGAACCGTTAATTTCATGGCAGCCTAACGTTTGAATTAAGGGGCGCCGTCAGGCGTCCCGCTTGAATGATGGGTTAGGCCACTTCATCGTAAATTGACCACTTTTTGATGTGGGCCACAGTATTTTTGGCTTGCTGAGCTTCGCTTAACAGTTTGAAAAATATTAATTTCAACATATTTTCCTTTAGCTCCAAGCCCACAATAGTAAGCGTTTGGAAGGCCATCAAGGGATACGAATATATAGTTGTCTCGCATTGAAAAATCATCTGGCCAGTCTGCGTGTTTCGCTGTAAAACTCTTCAAACTAGTAGATGTTTGTAAAAACCTTTCAATTGTATCGTAAGGCGAGGAACCCTGACATTGGGTTACATAATTTCCAATTCCTTCGCAATTGATAAATAGTGAAAACAGGGGCATAGTGGCCTAACGTTTGAATTAAGGGGCTGGCTTTAGCCAGACCCGCTTGAATGATGGGTTAGGGAAAGCCACCAAAAAGGCAACCAACGCACCGCACCCCACAAAACTAAAAAATAACCTAAAACCGCCGACCTTGCAAACCCCACAAAACCAAACGGAAACTAGGCACTAAAAACCTAAAAACTGCACCACAGAAAAGCTAACTAAAACCTAAAAACCAAGCAAGTAAAACCAACCCAAAAACGCCTCAAAAAACCACCGAGCGAAAAATGATGCTCTGCAACCCGCCTAGAATAAGGCTTCCAGAGGTGCTGTGATAAAGATAAACCCTAACGTTTGAATTAAGGGGCTGGCTTTAGCCAGTCCCGCTTGAATGATGGGTTAGGTTTCATAATTTGTGGTGACTTTTTTGAAATACTTTGTGTTGTATATCAAAGCCGCCACGCCATAAATTACGAAGCCAGCGCCAAGGATAAATAGAAAACTATCAAGGCCTTTCTTAAACCCAAAATAGACAAAGACTAGCCCCATAAAAATATTGAATACTGGCCCGAATAAAGATGCCTTCGGTGCGGAGGTGTAAGCCCTCTTGCTATTTTGAATAAGGCTGTTTAAGTGTTTAACCTCCTCTTCGTGAACTTCCTTGCATGCGAGGCCATCGCCAAGATCGGTGCAACAGTCATGGCAAAGGGCACGCTGACAATGCTTACAAATGCCGATTGCATCTATTTGATGGTTAAAACATCGCATATATTCTCCTTGAAACCTAACGTTTGAGGTAAGCCGCGTGCCGTAGGCACGTCGGCTTGACCGAATGGTTAGGCGTGACTGCGATGCGCATGCACTAGGGGTCAAGCCCCTCAACAGACACAAGTCTGGCGGAACTGCACTGGTCGCGAACGGCCTTTAGGCCTTGATAGGTCGGACCGTTGTAGAAGGTCTCCCAGGCACTGACCGACGGAAACTCAAGGACGACGATTCGCCGTGGCGTCCAGTCGCCCTCGTAGACCTTGTGCGCTCCGCCCCTTGCTAAGTAGCGGGCCCCCGCTGCGTCAATAGCAGGCTTGACTCCCTTCACAAACTCTTGGTACTTGGTCATGTCACGAATCTCGACGTCGAAGATCACATACGCGCTCATTTCTGCTCCCAGTTTGATTGATGCCAGATTTTGGAACTGCTCTCTTCTTGGGCACTGAGCTGCTTTGGCACTCGCAGCTGCGGCCTCTCGTTGTGACGCCTAACGTTTGAATTAAGGGGCTGGCTTTAGCCAGTCCCGCTTGAATGATGGGTTAGAGAGTTTAAATTAACACTCATAAGGGTTAATACTTAAATACTTGGGAGTACTCACTTTACAACCATGAACACAGGTATATCGCTTTTCTTTTAATAGCCCTGGACATCTTGGAGTTGCATCGTTTGTTACACGATATGTGGCACCAGCAAGCGGTGTTGAGCCTGCCTTTGAACAAGTAAAGCCTAATCCATTTTTAAACATACTACATTCTTTTTCAAATTTTGTTGTTAAGACTAGCTTTTCGTAAGACAAATCATCAACAGTCATTCTATAGACACGCATGCTATCTTCTTCACCTCCAAAGCGCACTTGATATTCACCAGATTGGCCGATTATCTCATCTGGCTCATCTGCAAATGCGGGTTGGTATTGCATTAGAAGGCCTAACAGGCACACAAATTTTCTCGGTTTATACATCATTGTCTCTAACGTTTGAATTAAGGGGCTGGCGACAAACTATGCGCGAGCCACGTTTACTAAAAAAATTTAAAACGGGCGGCGTTTCGCCAGTCCCGCTTGAATGATGGGTTAGGGAAAGCCGCCAAAAAGGCAGCCAACGCACCGCACCCAGCAAAACTAAAAAATACCCTAAAACCGCAAAGCTTGCAAACCCCACAAAACCAAACGCAAACTAAGCCTAAAAACCGAACAATTTTAGCTACCGAAAAGCCAAAAACAACCACAAAACCAACCAAGCAAAACTAACCCAAAAATGCCACCAAAACCCACCGAGCGAAAAACGATGCTCTGCGAGCCAATATCTGCGCGGCTTCCAGAGCCACACGAATAAAGATAAACCCTAACGTTTGA
>JBAVIP010000036.1:0-3724 GCA_049687015.1 Methylotenera sp.
AACCCGGCCAAGGTCACTTGGTCATCCTAGACTGAATACATAGGTCTAGCGAAGCGAACCTGGAGAACTGAAACATCTAAGTACCCAGAGGAACAGAAATCAACCGAGATTCCCTTAGTAGCGGCGAGCGAACGGGGACTAGCCCTTAAGTCCAGCACCAGTTAGTGGAATGCCCTGGAAAGAGCAGCCATAGAAGGTGATAGCCCGGTACACGAAAACGGGTGTTGGATGAAAACGAGTAGGACGGGGCACGAGAAACCTTGTCTGAACACGGGGGGACCATCCTCCAAGGCTAAATACTCCTTACTGACCGATAGTGAACCAGTACCGTGAGGGAAAGGCGAAAAGAACCGCGGAGAGCGGAGTGAAATAGATCCTGAAACCGTATGCGTACAAGCAGTGGGAGCCCCTTCGTGGGGTGACTGCGTACCTTTTGTATAATGGGTCAGCGAGTTAATCTCAGTGGCAAGCTTAACCGGATAGGGGAGGCGTAGCGAAAGCGAGTCTGAATAGGGCGAATGAGTCGCTGGGATTAGACCCGAAACCGGGCGATCTATCCATGACCAGGCTGAAGGTTGGGTAATACTAACTGGAGGGCCGAACCCACGTCTGTTGAAAAATACGGGGATGAGTTGTGGATTGGAGTGAAAGGCTAATCAAGCCCGGAGATAGCTGGTTCTCCTCGAAAGCTATTTAGGTAGCGCCTCGTGTATCACTGTTGGGGGTAGAGCACTGTTTCGGCTAGGGGGTCGTCTAGACTTACCAACCCGATGCAAACTCCGAATACCAACAAGTGCCAGCACGGGAGACACACGGCGGGTGATAAGGTCCGTCGTGGAAAGGGAAACAGCCCAGACCGTCAGCTAAGGTCCCAAAATCTATGCTCAGTGGGAAACGATGTGGAAAGGCCCAGACAGCCAGGAGGTTGGCTTAGAAGCAGCCATCCTTTAAAGAAAGCGTAATAGCTCACTGGTCGAGTCGGTCTGCGCGGAAGATTTACCGGGGCTAAGCATAGTACCGAAGCTACGGGTTTCAGAAGACAGAATACTGAGGACAGAAGACAGAGTGTCAGAGGACGGAAGACAGAAGACAGAGGACAGATATGAATGAACCAACCATACGGGATGTGGAAGACTTGAACGTGTACAAGAAAGCGTATTTAATTTCGCTGGAAGTTCATAGGGTCAGCCTTCTATTTCCGAAAATAGAACAGTTTGCCTTGGCAGACCAGATGCGTAGAGCGAGTAAATCGATTTGTGCGAATCTGGCAGAAGGTTTTGGCAAGCAAAGTGTATCAAAAGCAGAATTCAAGCGTTTTTTAATGATAGCGATGGGTTCTGCAGATGAAATGCGCGTATGGGTGAAATATAGTGAAGATTTGGAATACATTTCTACCCCCCAAGCAAATGCCTGGCGTGAAGAATACCAAATCATTGCCAAAATGCTCAACGGACTCCACAGCAAGTGGAGCTAGAGCAGGTTTATTTTTATCTGTCCTCAGTCTTCTGTCATCCGCCTTCTGGACTCTGTCCTCCGTCTTCAGTCTTCTGTCTTCTGAAGCGGTAGAGGAGCGTTCCGTACGCCTGCGAAGGTCAATTGAGAAGTTGGCTGGAGGTATCGGAAGTGCGAATGCTGACATGAGTAACGATAATGCGGGTGAAAAACCCGCACGCCGAAAACCCAAGGGTTCCTGCGCAACGCTAATCGACGCAGGGTTAGTCGGTACCTAAGGCGAGGCCGAAAGGCGTAGTCGATGGACAACAGGTTAATATTCCTGTACTAGTTGTTACTGCGATGGGGTGACGGAGAAGGCTACATCAGCCGGCGGTTGGAAGTGCCGGTTTAAGCGCGTAGGGAGGTCCTTTAGGCAAATCCGGAGGGTCAATCCTGAGACGTGATGACGGATGGTATCCTCGGATACCATGAAGTGATGGATGCCCTGCTTCCAAGAAAAACCCCTAAGCTTCAGGTAACAAGTGGCCGTACCGTAAACCGACACAGGTGGGTGGGATGAGAATTCTAAGGCGCTTGAGAGAACTCGGCTGAAGGAACTAGGCAAAATGATACCGTAACTTCGGGAGAAGGTATGCCCCTGGTAGGTGAAGCGATTTACTCGTGGAGCTGACGGGGGTTGCAAAAAATTGGTGGCTGCGACTGTTTAGCAAAAACATAGCACTCTGCGAACTCGAAAGAGGAAGTATAGGGTGTGACGCCTGCCCGGTGCTGGAAGGTTAATTGATGGGGTCATCCTCGGAGAAGCTCTTGATCGAAGCCCCAGTAAACGGCGGCCGTAACTATAACGGTCCTAAGGTAGCGAAATTCCTTGTCGGGTAAGTTCCGACCTGCACGAATGGCGTAACGATGGCCACACTGTCTCCAGCCGAGACTCAGTGAAATTGAACTTGCGGTGAAGATGCCGTATACCCGTGGCTAGACGGAAAGACCCCGTGCACCTTTACTATAGCTTGGCACTGGACTTTGAACCGATTTGTGTAGGATAGGTGGGAGGCTATGAAGCGCGGGCGCCAGCCCGTGTGGAGCCAACCTTGAAATACCACCCTGGTTTGTTCGGAGTTCTAACCTAGGCCCGTTATCCGGGCCGGGGACAGTGTCTGGTGGGTAGTTTGACTGGGGCGGTCTCCTCCTAAAGAGTAACGGAGGAGCACGAAGGTACCCTCAGCCTGGTCGGAAATCAGGCGATGAGTGCAATGGCATAAGGGTGCTTGACTGCGAGACGGACAAGTCGAGCAGGTACGAAAGTAGGTCATAGTGATCCGGTGGTTCTGCATGGAAGGGCCATCGCTCAACGGATAAAAGGTACGCCGGGGATAACAGGCTGATACCGCCCAAGAGTTCATATCGACGGCGGTGTTTGGCACCTCGATGTCGGCTCATCACATCCTGGGGCTGAAGCAGGTCCCAAGGGTATGGCTGTTCGCCATTTAAAGTGGTACGCGAGCTGGGTTCAGAACGTCGTGAGACAGTTCGGTCCCTATCTGCCATGGGCGTTTGAGGTTTGAGGGAAGCTGCTCCTAGTACGAGAGGACCGGAGTGGACGCACCGCTGGTGTTCCAGTTGTCCTGCCAAGGGCATTGCTGGGTAGCTACGTGCGGACAGGATAACCGCTGAAAGCATCTAAGCGGGAAGCCCCTCCCAAGATGAGACCTCACTGGGACGCCAAGTCCCCTGAAGGGCCGTTGGAGACTACGACGTTGATAGGTGGGGTGTGGAAGGCCAGTAATGGCTGAAGCTAACCCATACTAATTGCCCGTGAGGCTTGACCATATAACACCCAATTGGCTTGGGTGGTTCAGGAGACAGAGGGCAGAAGACGGCTGACAGCGGTTGCAAGGCCTAAGTCACCCAAAGCATCTGCGGCGCCAAAGCGAGAGAACAGAACGTACAGATTTCCATGAGGCAGGCCAAAGGCGCGACAGGCACAAAACAAAATGCCTGCCTCCGCGCACAAGCCTGCCCATGAAGACAGCGTGCCAGGACAACGGCAGAGGCCCAAAGAACGACACAACCAGGATTAAAGCCAAGAACAGGGCGCCAGGGGGCGACAATTCCCTTGAACCTTGAAGCCAACCTGGGCGTGACACCGAATTGCTTGGTGACCATAGCGAGCGTGAACCACCCGATCCCATCCCGAACTCGGAAGTGAAACCGCTTAGCGCCGATGATAGTGTGGCAGTTTGCCATGCGAAAGTAGGGAATCGCCAAG
>JBAVIP010000037.1:0-76786 GCA_049687015.1 Methylotenera sp.
GAATGCTTTCACAAACTTAACTTATCCCATTTAACACATAAGCCAGTTTTTTTATTCTTTAATATTTAGCCTAGACGTTATCCTGCAAGCTTTTGCTAGGAAAGTCAACATAGCTCTTTGCTAGCGAAATATCTAAGGCTATAGAAAATGCTTATGCCATTAAAGCTGCACGCATTGTTGATTGTGTTTTTGCCTGGCCGTTTCTACCATAAACATCGCCAGTGTTTGAGTTGCCTTGCAGATGATTGAGCAGTTGCTGATTAAGATTGAAATGCTTGTTAATCAGCATGCCATTAAGACGGTTTAGTTCTTTTGCTTGGATTAATGTTTTTTTAAATACTGCCCATGCCTCATTTAAGGCTGGCTTTGCTTGCTGTTTGAGCCATTCACCCATACCCGCTTCATTAGGCTCAAAGCCATTGGCAGCCAATGCCTCATAACGGTTCAATACAACAACATTCATGCGTTGCAGCATCTCGGACTTTTCATCTAGCAAAGCCTCTATCGCGTCAATGTCCGCCTTCACCAGGGCGGTTTGTTCACTGCGTATAGTTGCTAGCAAATCTTTAGCTAATTGAGCATCTTGTTCAAAAGAAATTGCTTTAATGGAAGCCGGTGCTTTCATGTTGTCCTCATGTTTTTTTGGTAGTTAGTAAATCTTTCACAGTTTCAATTAATCCATCTGCGACTTTTTCAGAACTCACCTTAAATTGGCCACTTGCGATGGCTAATTTAATAGCGGCTACTTTTTCCGCATCAAATACGTTATCGGTTGCGATTTTTGCCTCCAACGACTGTAGCTGCGCAGACATTGGCGACAACGTGACGTTTTCTGCCACTTTGGCATCAACTTGAGGTTTTCCGGCTGTTTTGCCTGCGCCTGTTTTCTCTGCGCCGGCTTTATCAACACCAAGACCTACCTTGTTTTTAAATGAGTCATTAATTTTCATGAGGATTTTCCTTTTCGCGTAATTTACTATGCCTAGATTTACCATGCATGGCTAAGGTGCACACTTAGCGCATCTCTATTGCTTGTATCGGCATAGTTTAAGCGAACTTTAATGCTTTGTTAGTGTTTAAAATATAATTAAAAAGATTAGCCTTATAGCGCGGCTATTAAAACCCGACCTCAATTTGGCCGCCGTTACGTGCAATTCCAGTAACTATCTGGCCGCTAGCCACCTTCACCTGCACAATCTGCCCTTCATTGGCCTTGCTCATCGCCTGACCCTCAGCCGAGACACTGAAACCATTGCCGCTTGAAGTCAATTTAACGGTTTGCCCTTGTTGTACTACAGGAGAAATTTTCAACATTTCATGCCTTAACACCGTGCCCGCATTCATTGATATATTCGCTGTGCGCCCGATAGCCTGTGCCTGATCAGTAAAAACCCCTGCTGGCAACTGAGTTAAATCACCGCTTTCGAAAAGCAGATCCTGACTGGTAACAACCTGGCCTTGCGCCAAAGGCGCTGCTGCCACCAGGTACTGCGCAACCACACAGACTGTTGCCTGTGCGTATATTGTCCACATACTTGGCGCATTGCAGCGCACGCCCACACTGGTTCTTCCCCATGCGCGGCTTCCGGTTGGCAGAAACACATGCACATCCGCGCATTGTGCCAGCTTCAAATTAGGGTCTATCGCACCGGCATGCACACTCACTTTACCGGGGTAACCGATGGTTTGCGTCTCTAAAAACTCTGTAATTTTAGCTTTCACTACAGCCAGATTCTGCTTTGCAGAAAGATTGTTTGCTGTGGTTGCCGTTGATGGAACTGTTGAAGCAGATTCAGCATGACAGAACGCCGACATGGCCATGCCGGCTAACACACAGACCATCCGTGTTGAATTTAATCGCAAGTGTTGGCTGACCTGGTTCATCCCTATCTCCATCCGTAATGGCAAACTGATGAATATGTATTATACGGAGTCTGCTGCATAGCAAAGCGAAGAAAAGGGGTAGATTTACCCTTTTACTTCATCAATTAAAGTCAGCCTTTTAATCCTAGACTAGCCCTCATACATGTTAACGGCAAAAAATGTCTTTTCTTTAACTTTTGAAGACAAACGCTGTTATGAAAGGAAACGATGATGTTGAATAAATTGGATGATGTTTTGAGTTTTCATCAAACCGCATTAAGAGTGCGTGGCCAGCGCCAAGAGCTTATCGCGGCCAATATCGCCAATGCTGATACGCCAAACTACAAAGCGCGTGACATCGATTTTAAGTCTGCCATGCAAGCGGCAACGGCGGGTATCAGCAGAGAAACTTTCAATACGACCAAAACATCCGCAGGACATTTAGATGGCACACCTTCAAAAGACGCGTCAAATGGCGCTCCTGGCGAACCGCTATTTCGGCCGATTATTCAGGGCAGCGTGGATGGCAACACGGTAGATATGGATGTGGAACGTAACCAGTTTGCTGACAATGGGATTCGCTATGAAGCCAGCCTGACCATGATCAATGCGCAGCTCAAACAGATGCTTGCGGCCATACAAGGTCAGTAGTCAGGGTCAGCAACTTAATATTTTGACAGGAGAAAAAAATGTCTCTATTTAACGTATTCAATATTTCCGGTTCAGCCATGAGCGCGCAATCGCAGCGATTAAACACAGTAGCCAGCAACCTTGCCAATGCCGATAGTGCAACCAGCGCCAACGGTACGCCTTATAAAGCCAAGCAAGTCGTGTTTAGTGCGATGCCTACTAAATCTCCTGACGCCAGCGGCGTCAAGGTGCAAAAAGTTATTGAAGATGCTTCACCGCCCAAAGTGGTGTATGACCCCAAGCACCCGCTAGCCGATGAAAAAGGCTACGTCACCATGCCCAATGTCAATGTGACTGAAGAAATGGTGAACATGATTTCTGCCTCACGTGCCTACCAGAACAATGTGGAAACCATGAATGCAGCCAAGACCATGCTGCTTAAAACGCTTACGATTGGTCAGCAATAAGTATTAATTGCTGATACAAAAACCTAAAAGGAATCCAATATGACCACAGTACAAAGCACCACAAACACTGCCTCACAAGCCTTGCTGGACAGTGTAAACGGCAAGAAAAACACCGCCAAAGGCAGCGTAGATGCGGCACAGGACAGATTCATGACGTTGCTCGTCACGCAGATGAAGAATCAGGACCCGCTCAACCCGATGGATAATGCCCAGGTGACCAGCCAGATGGCACAGCTATCTACCGTCACCGGCATCGATAAACTCAACAACACGCTGGAATCGCTGATTGGCAGCGTGCAGACTGGCCAATCCTATCAGGCATCCAGCATGATCGGCCACAACGTACTGGTGCCTGGCCATGGAATAAGTACCAATGGAACTGGCGGCTACTTTGGTGTTGACTTGCCAATAGGCGCAGACAAGCTATCTGTCACCATCAAAGACTCTGCCGGCAGTACCATCAGAACCCTTGCACTAGGTGCACAAGATGCTGGCACGCTGCCTTTAAGCTGGGATGGGTTTGCGGATGATGGTTCGGTCGCCAAGACCGGTAATTACAAATTTGAAGTCACCGCAACTACAGCTGGCCAGAGCGTTGCAGCCGATGGCTTAAGCTATGCTCAAGTCATGAGCATTTCCAATAATGCCGATGGCATCAAACTAAATTTGAGCAACTTGGCATCGGTAAGCACAAGCGAAGTGAAAGAAATTTTCTAAACTATATTCCTCATTTAACAGAAACGATTAGGAGAAAATCATGAGTTTTCAACAAGGTTTAAGCGGTCTCAATGCGGCTTCAAAACAACTAGAAGTCATCGGCAACAACGTATCCAATGCAAATACCGTAGGTTTTAAGCAATCACGTGCCGAGTTTGCCGATGTGTTTGCCAACTCGCTCAATGGTAGTGGTGCATCACAAATCGGCATTGGTACTAAATTGGCCAATGTCGCCCAGCAATTCACGCAGGGCAATGTGACTGGCACCAACAACTCCCTTGATATTGCAATCAACGGCGGCGGATTTTACCGTATGAGCAATAACGGAGCCATTACTTACTCTCGAAATGGCCAGTTCCAGATGGATAAGTTTGGCTATATTGTTGATGCAGAAAACAAGCGCCTCACAGGTTATATAGCCGATGCGTTAGGTAATTTATCAACTGGTGCGCCAGCAGAGCTCAACATCAACACGGCGGATTTACAACCTTCAGCCACCGCCAAGGTGGTCGGCCTGGTCAATCTGGATTCACGCGGCAGCACACTCACCGCAGCAGGATTTAACCCTGCAGACCCGACTACCTACAATAACTCAACCGCAGTAACTACATACGATAGCCTGGGTAATTCGCACACCTTGCAAAGCTATTTTGTAAAAACCGCACCGGGTGTTTGGAATGTATATACAACAGCGGATGGTGTATCCACTACGGCGCTACCGGCGCCAACTGCTACGCTGACTTTTACTGGTACTGGCATTGCCCCGACTGTTTCGCCTAGTAGTGCAGCACCTGTATCTTTTCCAGTCACCACAGGGGCAACGACTCCGGTTCCACTAACCATGGATTATTCCGGTAGCACACAATTCGGTTCTAATTTCAGCGTTAACAGCCTATCGCAAGATGGTTTCACTTCGGGTCGCCTAGCAAGTTTCAATACAGGATCAGATGGCACAATTGTCGGACGCTACACCAATGGCCAATCCAAAACTCTGGGGCAAGTAGTGCTGGCGAACTTTATCAACCCCAATGGTTTGCAATCATTAGGCGGTAATGCATGGGCTGAGAGCGCGACATCTGGCGCCCCTCTGGTTGGCACACCTAATACTGGATTATTGGGTGTATTGCAATCTTCTGCAGTTGAGGACTCCAATGTGGATCTTACCGCAGAGCTGGTAAATATGATTACTGCACAGCGCGTCTATCAGGCCAATGCACAGACGATCAAGACGCAGGACCAGGTGCTGCAAACCTTGGTGAACCTACGTTAATAACTAACCTAACTTAGTTAAAACCTAAACAAGGAGGCGCATTATGGATCGCATGATTTATACCGCAATGACGGGCGCAAAACATATACTCGAGCAACAGGCAACCACTGCACACAATCTGGCCAACGCCACCTCCACCGGCTTTAAAGCGCAGGTGGATTCGTTTCGCGCGGTGCCTGTTATCAGCGAAGGGTTGCCGACGCGCGCCTTTGTTGTCGATGCCACTGTAGGTGCAGATTTCAATCCCGGTGCTATCCAAGCCACCAATCGTGATCTGGATGTTGCTATTCAAGGCAAAGGCTGGCTAGTAGTCCAACGCGCAGATGGCTCCGAAGGCTACACCCGCAATGGATCGCTCAAAGTCAGTGAAAACGGCCTATTGCAAACGGCATCCGGCCAAACTGTGATGGGCGATGGCGGCCCTATCAGCATTCCGCCTGATGTTACGATTTCTATCGCCAAAGATGGCACCATTTCTTCGGTATCCAACAACACCCTGCCCGGCCCATCCAATGCGATTGGCCGCCTGAAACTGGTTAATCCGCCTGAAGCGGAACTGACACGCGCGGCAGACGGGCTGTTTGTCACCAAAAATGGAAATGCCGAAGTCGATGCAAACGTCAATGTCGTCAGCGGTGCGCTCGAAGGCAGCAATGTGAACGTAGTGGAAGCCATGGTCAGCATGATTAGCCTGGCTAGACAGTTTGAAACGCAGATGAAGCTGGTACAGAGCGCTGAGAATAACGCCAATAAAGCCAGTCAGCTCCTCAGTATGAATTAAGCAGGATGGAGTTAATATCGACTTAGCAGCTGATTTTATAAAGGAAATAAAATGATACGCTCACTATGGATTTCAAAAACTGGCCTTGATGCCCAGCAAACGCAAATGGATGTGATTGCCAATAACTTGGCGAACGTCAGCACCAATGGCTTCAAGCGTTCGCGCGCAGTGTTTGAAGATTTACTCTATCAAAACATTCGCCAGCCTGGCGCTCAAACTTCACAGCAAACACAGTTGCCATCTGGCCTACAACTCGGCACAGGAGTGAGGCCTGTCGCCACTGAGCGTATTTTCACGCAAGGTAATCTGCAGCAAACCAGCAACGATAAAGATGTCGCCATTCAAGGTGCCGGTTTCTTTCAGGTATTGTTACCTGACGGCACTACAGCCTATACCCGTGACGGTTCTTTTCAGGTAGATAGCCAAGGCCAATTAGTAACCTCTAGCGGGTTTCCTGTGCAACCGGCTATTACCATTCCCGCCACAGCTCAAAGCCTGACTATAGGCCGTGATGGCACGGTTTCTGTGACGACCGCAGGCACGGCAGCGTCTACTCAGGTCGGTTCATTGCAACTTGCCACATTTATCAATCCAGCGGGATTGCAGGGCAAAGGTGAAAACCTGTTTGTAGAAACCGCTGCTTCCGGCAATGCCAACACCAATACACCAGGCGCCAATGGCGCAGGCATTTTGTCACAAGGCTATGTGGAGACTTCCAACGTCAATGTGGTGGAAGAACTGGTCAACATGATTCAGACGCAACGCGCTTATGAAATCAACAGCAAAGCGATTACGACTTCAGACCAGATGCTGCAAAAACTGACACAAATGTAATTTGAGCCAAGCATCAACAACTGGATAACAATTTATATGCGCTTATTTTTAGAAGACAAAGAATCGATTATGCATAATACTAAAAAAATGTTTATTATTAGTATGTTAGCCCTTGGCGGATGCGCTATTTCGCCGGATTCTATTGTAAAGCAACCGATGACTGCCAAACCGCAAGCTGTCCCAGCGACGGCAACCAGAAGCGGTGCGATTTTCAACAGTGCAGCGTACCGACCCATGTTTGAGGACAGACGTCCTCGCTATGTGGGCGACATTGTCACCATCAACATCACCGAGAGCACTACCGCAACCAAGGCTGGCGGCAGTTCTGGCAGCAAGGACGGTAAGGTAGATGCTGCAATTACTGGTTTATTTAGTCACAACGTTCCTGCGGCCAACTTTGCTGCAAATTCGGCAACTTCTTATGCAGATAAAGCGGCCGCCAATTCTAGCAATGCATTTAATGGCTCTATCACCGCTACTGTAATTGAAGTACTGTCAAATGGTTACCTGGTTGTTAGTGGAGAAAAACAGGTTTCCTTGGATAAAGGCACTGAGTTTGTTCGATTTTCTGGCGTAGTCAATCCAGACACCATCACCGCTGGCAATTTTGTAACCTCTACCAAAGTGGCTGATGCCCGCGTTGAATATAGAACCAGCACCAAAATCGATGCGGCAGAAATCGCCTCCATGTTCGCCCGTTTCTTCTTAAGCATGGGAGCATTGTAGAGACAACATCATGAGCAGATACTTAAAAAAGGCTTTAACCATCATTATTAAAAATCGGTATGAAATCGGCTGTATCCTGCTATTTTGCAGCGTGATGATCGTTCCGACAGCTCATGCAGAAAGGCTTAAAGATCTGGCCTCTATCCAGGGCGTGAGAAACAATCAACTCATAGGTTATGGCTTGGTAGTAGGTTTGGATGGCACCGGCGATCAAACCACACAAACGCCATTTACCGTGCAAAGCATTATCAGCATGATGCAGCAAATGGGCGTCAGTTTGCCTCCAGGTACCAATCTGCAACTTAAAAATGTAGCCTCAGTAATGATTACCAGCAGCCTGCCGGCCTTTGCCCAGCCTGGCCAAACCTTAGATATTACCGTTTCTTCCATGGGTAACGCCAAAAGCTTACGTGGTGGCACTTTGTTGATGACCCCGCTTAAAGGTGCTGATGGCCAGATTTACGCCATCGCACAGGGCAACTTGGTGGTAGGTGGAGTGGGCGCTTCCGCCAATGGCAGCCAAACGCAGATCAATCACTTGAGCGTAGGCCGCATTTCAGATGGCGCCACCGTTGAGCGCGCACTTCCTAATCCCATTAGTCAAACTGCTGGTATTAATTTAGAGCTAAGAGAATCAGACTTCTCTACAGCGGCTCTGGTAGTGGATGCTATTAACCGCCGCTTTGGCCAGAATACCGCTTTCGCGCAAGATGGCCGCGTGATACAGGTGCAGCCAACCCCCAACACCAGCCGCGTATCTTTTCTTGCCGCGCTGGAATCTATCAATATATCCCCCGCCGCAGGTTCAGCCAAAATCATCCTGAATGCGCGTACCGGCTCGGTAGTGATGAACAAAGCGGTCACTTTGGAAACCTGTGCCGTCTCGCATGGTAACTTGTCGGTAGTTATCGACACTGCACCTGTCATCAGCCAGCCAGGCGCATTTTCAAACGGCCAAACCGTTTCAACTGCCGTCTCAAAAATTGACATCAACAAAGAGCCTGGCAAGGTGTTGAAACTTAACAATGGCGCTAATCTTTCCGACGTAGTCAAGGCACTCAATGCGATTGGCGCTACGCCGCAAGATCTGCTTGCAATATTGCAAGCCATGAAGGCGGCGGGTTCTTTGCGTGCCGAATTAGAGATTATCTAACATGGTTACTAGAAAGCTCAAATATGATTAATAGTACAGATTTATCTGGGAAAGTCGCTTTTGATGCCAATGGCCTAAATAATCTCAAGCAGGCGGCCAAAGAAAATTCGCCAGAAGCGATCAAGGGTGTTGCCAAACAGTTTGAAGCGATTTTCATGAACATGATGCTGAAAAGCATGCGTGAGGCCTCACCGCAGGACAATCCGTTTGATAACGAACAAAGCCGTACATTCACCTCAATGCTTGATCAGCAACTGAGCAGCAACCTGGCCTCAAAAGGGCTGGGGCTTGCAGATGTACTTGCCAGGCAACTAAGCAAAAGTGGTGGCGCTGCTACCAACACTATGGAACAAGCAGTGTCAGATACGCCACCTGGCATAGGAAACAGCTCATCATTAAACAATCCTATCATCAGCAATCCCCTTTCGCCATCTCAAGCCAAGTTAACTGAAAGCAAAACAGAACAAAAAACTGTACCAACCTATGCATTCCCAACAGCAACCAATTCACTTGGCAATTCGCCCAGCAGCTCTGCTGAATTTAAAAACCGTATGGCCAAACATGCTGAAGAAGCCAGCCGCGCTACCGGCGTACCAGCCCACCTGATGCTGGGTCAGGCTGCGCTGGAAAGCGGCTGGGGAAAACGCGAATTGAAAGGTGCCGATGGCACTCCCAGCAACAACCTGTTTGGCATCAAAGCCACTGGCAACTGGGATGGCAAAATCGTAGAAGCAACTACCACTGAATACATTCACGGAGTTAAACAAAAACGTATCGAAAAATTCCGCGCTTATGACAGTTACGCAGATTCATTCAAAGATTTCGCCAACATGATGAGCAACAACCCGCGCTATGAAAAAGTGATGGAAAATCTGCAGAACGTGAACAGTTACGCTCAAGCCATGCAAAAAGCCGGCTATGCCACCGACCCAAATTACGCAAGCAAATTAGCCAGTGTGATACAGAAAGTTTCGGCATCATAAAATTAAATGAACCATTCGGCCTAAAGTTATAAATATTTATGCCGTCATCAAACATATATTATAGATTTTGACGAAAAGATATCATGGCTTCTAACATACTTAGTATCGGAAAAAGCGCACTGAATGCAGCTCAGGTTGGTCTTAGCACCACCGGGCACAATATCGCCAATGCTTCCACACCAGGTTACTCCAGGCAGGTCGTGGTTCAGTCTACTGCACAAGCGCAAAACTTCGGCTATGGTTATATTGGCCAGGGCACTGAAATTTCGGCCATAACACGTGTTTACAATGAAATACAAGCCAGACAAGTCGTCAATAGTCAATCTGTCAGTGCAGGCATTGATGTCTACAGCTCGAATCTTGGTGCTGTAGAGAACATGCTATCCGATTCCTCCGCAGGCCTTAACCCCGCGCTTAATGATTTTTTTGCCAGCGTACAGAGTCTTTCCGCCAACCCTAGCGACACGCCGACACGACAAACCATGTTGTCCTATGCCCAATCCCTGGTCAACCGCTTCAATAGCACTAGCAATCGTCTTGACGAAATTCGCGATAGCGTCAATACGCAACTCACATCTAATGTAAGCATGGTCAATAGTTACGCTAAACAGATTGCACGGCTAAATGATGTGATTGAAAAAGCAGTTAACGCTTCCGGTAGCTCACCCAATGACCTGATGGATCAGCGCGACCAATTAGTGCTGGAACTCAGTAAACAAATCAAAACAACTGTCGTGCCTCAGAATCAGGGCAGCTATAACATATTTATCGGTAACGGCTTACCATTGGTCGTGGGTACAGACACGTATACACTCACCACCACTAGCTCACCTACAGACCCCAGCCGATTGGAAGTGGCTTATCAGAGCAACACTAAAACCACGGTTTTAGGTGTGGACAGCCTGCCTGGCGGAGCGATTGGCGGCTTGCTGCAATTCCGTAGCGAATCACTGGACACCGTACAAAATCAGCTGGGACAAATTGCTGTCGTGCTCGCAGAAACCTTTAATGCCCAGCATGCACAAGGCTTGGACAAAAATGGCAATCCTGGCGGCGCCTTGTTCAGCATTCCTGACCCAGCGGTCAGCAGCAATAGTGACAACACGGGATCGGCTGTTATCGACAGTAAAATTGTGGATGCCCACGCAATTACCAGCAGCGATTACCGCCTGCAGTATGATGGCACTAACTATAAGATTACCCGGCTCAGTGACAAAACCGTGCAGAGCTTTACCAGTCTGCCACAGACCATAGATGGCCTGAGCTTTAGCCAGACCTCAGGCACCATGATGGCAGGCGATGATTTTGTCATCCGCCCTACGCAAAATGCAGCCACTACCATGAGTTTAACTATTACAGATTCCAGTAAATTAGCTGTAGGCGGACCAGCCTTAAGTTCTACCTCCAATATAGCCAATACTGGTGCTGCCAGCATTGGCGCACTAACGGCCAGCAACACCTATGCGGCAAGCCCGCTGGCCGGCGCACTTGGACTTACCTATACCAGTGGAATTCCGGGTACTTTTACCCTTGCGCCATCGACACAACCAGTAACCGTAACTGCAGGCGGCGTAACCACAACCTTTCCTGCAGGCTCACCCATCACCTACACCAGCGGCGCGACCATCGCCGTGGGCAGCTTAAGCTTTGTGATTACTGGCGCGCCTGCAAATGGCGACCAGTTTACCATTACGCCCAATACCAGCAACGGTTCTGGCGACAACCGCAATGGACTGCTGCTGGCAGGCCTGCAGAGCCAGGGCACGTTAAATAACAGTAAAACCAATTACTCGGATGCATTCGGCCAGCTCGTCAACACCGTAGGCAACAAAGCGCGCGAATTGAAAGTCATCGGCGCAACAGAAGCCAAAGTGCTCGAACAGGCAGCCGCAGCGGTGCAATCAGAATCTGGCGTAAATCTGGATGAAGAAGCCACCAACCTTCTTCGCTACCAGCAGGCTTACCAGGCCGCTGGCAAGATGATGCAAATCGCCAGCCAGCTTTTTGATGTGCTGCTGCAATTAGGCCATTAGGTTAAAGAAAGACTCGAGGAAATTGATCATGCGCATAAGTACCAACACCATCTACCAAAGCGGCATTTCAAAAATCAGCTCGCTACAGGCAGACCAGACCAAACTGCAACAGCAGATTTCTACTGGCAAACGTATGACATTGCCATCGGATGACCCTATTGCTTCGGCGCGTGCTTTAGAGATCTCTCACGCGCAAGAGGTTAATTCATCATTCGCAAGTGGCCGTCAAACCGCACAGCTCAAACTCAATACGCTGGAATCGAGCCTGGCCAGCATTACCAGCCTTCTTGTATCCACACAATCTACATTGGTCGGTGCCGGCAATGGCGCTCTTTCAGATTTACAAAGAGGGTTTATTGCGACAGAACTCAGTAGCTCCCTTGAAGAATTGATTAACCTTGCCAATGCACAAGATGCATCGGGAGATTTTATTTATGCAGGCTTTAAAACGGATACCAAACCTTTTGTGGCAAATGCCTCGGGTGCAAGTTATGCTGGTGACAGCAACCAGCAGCTGATCCAAGTGGATGCCCAGCGCCTGATAGCGGCAAATGTCAGCGGTGACAACGTATTTCAAGCTGGCGGTAATGATGTATTTGCCACTTTGAGCAATCTGGTCACATTGCTGAACACGCCGATCACCAATGCCGCCACGCAAGCAGCCTTCAGTAGCGGCCTGGCAACAGCCATCAGCAATCTGCAGGGCTCGGTAGACAATGTACTCAATGTGCGTGCCGCCATCGGCTCCAAACTGAATGAACTCGACGCTTTGGACACTGCTGGCTCAGACCATGCTCTGCAATACAGTAAATCCCTCTCCGAACTGGAAGATCTTGACTATGCCAGCGCGCTCTCAGATCTGGCGAAACAGCAAACCATTATGGAAGCGGCGCAGAAATCATTTGTAGAAACCACCAAACTGTCGCTATTTCAATTTATATAACGCTGAGTTTGCTGGAACGCCAATTCCAAAATTTATATTAGGAATCGATTTTAAATATATCAAAATTTATTTACAGTCTAAGATTTACAATCCAAGGTTTACAGTTTAAGAGAGCGACAATTGGACTGTCCGACGACCTCGAAGCGGCTATAACTACCATCGTCCAGCTCGACTTCCACTCTCTCCACATGCGCAAGCTCCGGGCCGCGCTGGGCCCAGCGCACGATTGAATCCACGGCAGCGGAGTTCCCATGCACCGCGGCCTCTACCGAGCCATCGTTGCGGTTTCTCACCCAACCGCTGATCCCCAACTTTTGCGCTTCCAGACGCATCGAGTTACGGAAGAACACGCCTTGCACGCGGCCATGAATCACGAGGCGCAGCTTCTTTTGTGGTAGAGCTGGAAGGGTGGTCATTCTTGTTCTCCTGCAATAATTTGCTTGCGGAATAGCATTCTACCCGGGGCATGGTCACACTGATTAGGCATCATTCCTATCAAACCTTGTAATTTACTAAGCATTATACTAAGTTACCGTTAAAAATATGAGATCAAATAAAATGCAGATTCCAGAGGAGAATGGTTCAATTTTGAATGCATATCAACATGGAATACAAATATAAAGAATCCAGTGTAGCGCGCGTGTTTTTTGCCCTGTGGCCGGATAAATTGGTACGAAGCGCGCTACATATGTTAGCTAAGGAATACCAATCACAGTGTGAAGCGCGTGCCATGGAAGCGGATACCTTGCATCTGACATTGCTGTTTCTGGGAGGGGTCGAACGTGCACGTCTGCCGCAATTGATGAACGCCACGGGCAAGGTATCAGTGCCGCCCTTTGGGTTTGTATTGGAAAGACTATCATTCTGGCCGCATAACCGAATTGCTTATGCTACACCGCTGGTGGAAGTGCCGGCACTGTACCAACTAGCCGCGGCACTACAACAGGAACTGATAGCAGCTGGTTTCCTGTTTGAAAACTATGAGTTTAATCCGCACGTCACATTGTTACGTCGTGTCGGACATGTTTTGGAATCGCAAACCATTACGCCCATTACGTGGCGGGTAGACTCGTTTGTGCTGGTGGAATCAGTCATGACGGAGCAAGGGGCGCGCTACCAGATACTTCAAAAGTGGCCGTTGCTGCCTTTTGGCCATTAGCTGGTATCGTTTTTTATGACGAATTCGCTAAGCATTTTTTGATAGATAAACTCTGAAACAGCATCCTTGATGCGCTAGAACGGAATCCTAAATTGAAGCCTTACGGCTTGCCAAAAGATTGAGCTGGAGCTAGTGATGATGCCGCAGGCGCTGCAGCAGGCGCGGCCACTTGATGCATATTGCTTATCCCCTGTTCGATAAAGTTTTCAATCGGCTTCAGCATGCCCGGCAGTGCCAATGCCAATACTAAAAAACCGATACTTAAGGTGATGGGGAAACCTATACCAAACAAATTCAGTTGTGGCGCGGTTCGGGTCAGTATCCCCAATGCCATGTTAGTAATCAGCAATGCCGCCACCGCTGGCAAGGCCAGTAGCAGGCCTGCACTGAAAATCGTTTCACCCCACAGGGCTATTTTCATCGGGTTAATTCCGCTCCCGCCAATTGCAATCGGCATGGTGATGAAGCTGTTGGCCATGGCGGTGACGATCATCAAATGGCCATCCAGGCTTAAAAAAATGAGCATGGTGAGAAGAATCAAAAACTGGTTCACCGCGGTGCTCTGGCCTTGTGACTGCGGATCGAAAAAACTGGCAAAACCCAAGCCCATTGACATGCCGATCAGTTGCCCTGCCAGATCAACCGCAGCAAAAACCAGCCGCATACTGAAGCCTATTGCCAGCCCAATGACAAGCTGCTGCACCAAAATCAGCAGACCTTGAAACGAAAATATCTCGAACTGCGGCAAAGGCGGCAGCATAGGCATAATAATCAAGGTAAACACAATGCCTATGCCCAGCTTGATCCGGTTGGGAATCGAGTTATGGCTGAAGATAGGTGCTGTCGCCATCACACCCAGCACTCTGGTCAAGGGCCAGAGCAGGCTAACAATCCATGTTTGAAGAAGTTCACTGCTGATTGAAACCATATCAACCTAAAAATATGCTGACTGATTTAGTCAATTCGCCATCGCTGGGATGCCGGTAAACACCAGATGCATATAATCCACCATAGTGGTGAGCATCCATGGGCCGGCGAACATCAACGCTACGAACACACCCACCAGCTTGGGTATAAATGACAATGTGGCCTCATTAATCTGTGTGGCGGCCTGAAATATGCTGACGACCAGACCGATGATGAGCACCGTGAGTAATATGGGCGCGGCCACCAGCAACGTGATTTCCATTGCATTCCTGCCTAGAGTCATTACGCTCTCTGGAGTCATTTAGTTTTCCTTAAAAATTACAACGAAATAACTATTCCAGATGCATCCAAAGCGAGACTAGGCGCACTGACGAAGACAGTGCAATTAGCACGGCTAGGAGGTGCAACAAAGTATCGTTTTGGATGCATCTGGAATTAATAGAAACTTTGCACTAATGAGCCTAGCAACAACTGCCAGCCATCAACCAACACAAATAGCATTAACTTAAAGGGTAGTGACACAATCGCGGGCGACACCATCATCATCCCCATCGCCATCAACACACTGGCCACCACCATGTCGATAATTAAAAATGGAATGAATATGGCAAAGCCAATCTGGAACGCGGTTTTTAGCTCGCTCGTCATAAAAGCCGGCACAAGAACCCGCAAAGGCACCTGCTCCGGCGTTTCTATTTTTTCAATTTGCGCCATTTTCACGAACAATGCGAGATCGCTTTCGCGCGTCTGTTTCATCATAAAAGCTTTAAGCGGCTCTGCACCTTTATCCATCGCCTCCTGCATCGTGATTCTGTTCTCTGCAAGCGGTTGATAGGCATCCGTGTAGATTTTGTCTATCACCGGACTCATCACAAAAAAAGTGAGGAACAATGCCAGCCCTATCATCACCTGATTGGGTGGCGCGGATTGTGTACCCAGTGCCTGGCGTAAGAGCGACAGTACGATGATAATGCGGGTAAACCCTGTCATCATCAGCAAGGCTGCTGGCAAAAAGGTTAAGGATGTCAGCAGGATTAAGGTTTGCAGGCTCAAGGTATAATTCTGTCCGCCACCTGCAGCCGGCAAGGCATTCACCAGCGGTAAGCCATTCTCGGCAAATGCGGTAAGCGGCAGAGCCAGTGCGATCAACACCAGTATCCATAGAGCCTTTAGATTATTCTTGCGCATCTTTTTCTGCATCCGTTTTTCCTGCCATCTTATTTCCAGCCATCTTGGCCGTAGATTTCTTTAACCATTGCGCAAACGATGGCGCCAATGATTGCGCAAAACCATTTAAATCTGGATTCAATTGACCATTTGGTTCTAGTGCATGTTCTGCAAGCTGCATAGAACCAGCCTCCAGGTTGGCAATACCGTTTACCTGACCGGCAGCTACGCCCACCACGATCCAGCGTCCCGCCACCTCCACCACCACGACACGTTCGCGCGAACCAACGCTGACGCCACCTACAATGCGCGCCACCGACTGTTTATTGCCGCCCGCTCCCGGCATCATGCGCTTTAATACCCAAGTCAGCAGCGCCATCACGGCCAATACCACGGCAAGGCCCAGCACCATTTTCAACACGCCACCTGTTGGCGATGCAGCAACTGTATCAGCAGCCCACGCACCACAAGAAAAAATAGCAGCACTTAAAAAGTGTAAATTTAAACGCATTTTCATGGATGATTTTTCTGAATAACCTACTTGTTAATTTTGCGGATACGCTCGGCTGGCGTGATGATGTCGGTTAATCGAATACCGAACTTGTCATTCACCACCACGACCTCACCTTGTGCAATCAGGCATCCGTTCACCAGCACATCCATTGGCTCGCCGGCCATGCCATCCAGCTCGACCACCGAGCCTTGCGCCAGCTGCAGTAAATTCTTGATGGCGATTTTGGTGCGCCCCAGTTCAACCGTAAGCTGCACTGGAATATCCAGAATAAAATCAATGTCATTCTGGGTTTCGTTCAGTTTGTTTTTCGGTGTGAACTCCGAAAATACCTGAGCCTGCTCGACATTGCTGGTCTGCAACACAGAAGATTCTGTGGCTGACTGCGCGCTCCAGTCATTTTCTATCGTTTCTTCAACAACCTCTTCTATAGCATCAGTCGCCATAAGGTTCTCCTTTAATATATTCAGTTGAGTTAGATCTTAAAAGCTTCTCTACACGCAATGCATATTGACCGTTGAATAATCCGTATTTGCAAAGCATCACCGGGATGCCATCCACTTGCCCTTCAATCTCTTCAGCAATATTGAGCGGAATGACATCGCCAACTTTCATGTTCAGCACTTCACCAAGCTGCATTCTGGTCTTGGCCAGATCAGCCACAATCTCGATCTCTGCGGCCTGTACCTGTTGTGTCATCAGTTTTACCCAGCGCTTGTCCGCGCCCAAAGTTTCACCTTGTGATGATGACGCCAGTATGTCGCGGATTGGCTCCAGCATCGAATAGGGAAAGCAGAAATGCATCTCGCCATTTGCCGGA
Organism: Methylotenera sp.; assembly: GCA_049687015.1. Taxonomy (GTDB): domain Bacteria; phylum Pseudomonadota; class Gammaproteobacteria; order Burkholderiales; family Methylophilaceae; genus Methylotenera_A. The sequence goes on from JBAVIP010000037.1 coordinate 16,985, forward strand.
CCTAACTCGACATTAAACGTAATCGCCGCCACCGCCTCATTCGGAGTGGCAATATTGGCAAACTGGGTATTGATTTCAGAGCGGACATACTCGAACTGCACGGGATATACGGGCTCCCATGATTTTGAATAGGTTTCAAACACGATATTGAGAATGCGCTGGATAATACGCTGCTCTGTCTGTGTGAATTCACGTCCCTCTGCGCGGGTGTGGAAACGGCCATCCCCGCCGAACATATTGTCCACCACCAGGAACACCAGGCTTGGATCAAACACCATCAGCGCATTGCCGCGCAATGGTTTCATCTGGATTAAATTCAGGTTGGTAGGCACTACCAGATTGCTAATAAAATTGCTGTATTTGACAATACGCACCGGGCCGGCAGAAACCTCAACACTGCGCCGCAAGAAACTGAACAGCTCAATACGAACCAGGCGCGCAAATCGCTCATTGATGATCTCGAGCGCAGGCATGCGCCCACGCACGATACGTTCTTGCGTCGCCATGTCATAATCTCGCACAGCAGCCTCATCTTCTTCTGCAGGCTTGGTGTCATCACTGTCGCCCTCAACGCCTTTCAGTAAGGCATCGACTTCGTCTTGAGATAGAAATTTATCGGCCATGGCTAAAAAATCTTCTGATTATTGAATCACGAAAGAAGTGAAAAAGACACCTGAGACCTCTTGAGGCTTGGCACCCGCAGAAAAAGGTTTTTTCACCTCGGCGATGATCTCATCGCTCAGCTGCTGCTTGCCTTCCATGCTGGAAATGTCGGTCGCCGTCTTGCTGGTCAATAACATCAGCAAACGGTTACGCACCGCAGGCATCTGCGTCTTTAACAGCTCTGCAGCTTCCGGGTTGGCAACCTGCATTGACAAATCCAACTGCAAAAACTTTTCATCAGGATCAGGCTGCAGGTTCACGGTAAATGTTTCCAGCGTAACAAAAACTGGCGCTTTTGCCGGCTCTTCGTGCTTGACCTCCTTTTTATGATCCGGCTTCTGATGCATAAAATACCAGGCGGCTCCGCCACCTCCGCCAAGCAGCACAAGGGCTGCAGCAATTATGATGATTAATTTCTTTTTGGAGGATGCTGCCGGTGCTGCAGCTGCAGCCTCTTCTGATTTAGGATCTAATGCCATATTTTTGCCTTTCCTTATTGGCTGGAGCCTGTGCCGCCTGTTAGGCAGTCATCGGCGTTACTGATGGCTCCATTATGAAAAAAAATGGCCTGACAACAAGCATGGATAAGAAGGGGAAAAAGGCGTTAAATTAGAGTTTGCCTTTACAAAGCATTAATGATGCCTGCGAAAACTGAATTGACACGTACAAAACTATCATAAAATCAGACAGTTAGGCAAAAGTATCTACCAGCCCATTGGCTACGCGGGTTAAAGTTTTCGTGCTGGCAGCGTTTTCCTCATGTGAAATGGGGGCACTTTTATCGAGCCGTGAAGCGGCTCTGTTCTGCATAGCCTGCTGGAATTCCTGCTGCGCCTGTCCGCCGGAGCTTACATTGGCCTGACCTAGCTGAATCCCGGATTCGCTCATTTTCTCACGCAAATTAGACATGCCGTCCTGCAAGGCTTGTCTCACCTCGGCGTTGTCCGAAATAAATGTCGTATCTGCCTTATCATTCTGTACATTAATCACCACCTGCAAAGGGCCAAGCTCCGGGGGGTTCAGTGTCAGCGTTGCGGATTGCTCCCCCGCCCCCACCATCCACACCACCTTTTGGCTAATCGCCTGATCCCAACCCGCTTTTCCCGGATAAACATTGATGGTATTGGTACTTGCAGCCTGCACTGGCAAGCTGGCACTCATTTGCGTCAGCGTATGTGGGCTTGCAGGTATCGCAATGTTTTTTATTGCCATGTCCTTATTGCCCTCTTTAGCAGTATCCAGCATCGATTTTGCCGTCACGGATTCATCGATCGCTACCTGCTTGGTTGCCGACTGCATCACATCTGTCCAGCGGATTTGCTCTGGAACGGCCTTGGCATTTGTTGCCGATAGCACATCCTGAGCTTCATTCCGCGCTGCTGCAGCGGATTTATTTTGCGGCGCTGCACTTTCTGCGGTAATGATTGCTTGCGAAGCGGTGTTAGCAGCAGGCAAACCTGAGTTTTCCGATGCACTGGCCATGCGGGAATGCGTTGCTGGCGTTAACACAATCGGTGCCAATATCGGCGTTGTGGTAGCGATTACACCTGCATCTGTCGGACTATTTGATGCTTCTCTATCATCAGCATCCTCAGCAGCCATTTGCGTTTTATTAGGAGTATCAATCGCTTGCACAATGGGCGCTGCGCTGGCATTTTCCACAAACTCAATATGTTCACTCACACTGCTATCATTGTTTTTTTTATCATTGACGGCCACTACAAACTCGGCATAATCAGCCGCAAGTCGGCTCTTCTGCTCACCTTCATCGCCCTCTTGTGCATTTGAAATTTTTGGTGCTGGTTTTTGCTGAGCCAATTTTTGTTGAGCCAATTCTTGCCGAGCTGAATCTTTATGGGCTTTCGCCTGCTTATTCAGTAAAGCCTGAAACGATGTATTTGACTCCGGAGCTGCAGCGTTATCAGCACTCGCATTATTGTTGTTTGTCACGCCCATCGCCTTTTTTAACGCTGTTGTTTGTGCCATTTGTAATGTTAAATTTTGCATATTGTCTAACCCCAAGAATTAACCGCTACTGATTTCAAAATACTTTGGCCATTCACCCTGTCAATCATTTATAAATGTCTGGTCCTGCTGGTGCGCGTGGCAAATTCGTCCATCATCTTCTGATCCTTTTTTTGCTCGATTTTATGTGCACGCTTATCCGAGCGCTGCGAAAGCACCTCATAGGACAGTTTCTTACGCTGGCTTTCCTGCCACAATTCGCGCTGCACTTTTACTTGCTGCTTTGCAAAAGCCACCACTTCCTGCTGGCCCAGAACAGCCTGATCCAGCTTGGTAAAAAAATTCTGGAAATTCCGGTATGTTTCCGCACTCACGCCAGTTTCCAAAAGATGATTGAGGTTCTTGAGATAATCCTGCCGGTATTCACTTAGCATGCGCTGCTTGTTCTGCGCCTCTTCTGCCACCTTCATGGTATGCGCCAAAGCCTCCGCCGCCAGATCCACTTCCTTGGCGGCCATCTCCTTTAAGGTCTTCAATATACAGGCTGAATGTGCTGCCATATCGTCTCAATCTTTTTAATTTTTATGCGGTTTTAAGCTGGGCTTAGTTCTGTATCGTTTCATCAAGCACATGCGCCAGATGATGGATGCTCTCATTTATTTCTGCCCGTTCCGAAATATCCTGTTGCAGAAATGCGTTAATGCTTTCATGTTTAGCAATCGCCTGATCCAGCACAGCATCACTACCCGCTTCATAAGCCCCGACATTAATCAGATCTACACTGCGCATATAGCGTGAATTCAGTTGTTTGAGCTTGCGCGCCAGTTTCTGGTGCTCTGTGCTGGTGATATTGTGCATGGCGCGGCTGATCGACTGCTCAATATCAATCGCAGGATAATGGCCGCTCTCGGCCAGGCTGCGGTTGAGTACGATATGCCCGTCAAGAATGGCGCGCGCCGCATCGGCAATGGGATCCTGCTGGTCGTCGCCTTCGGTCAGCACGGTATAGAATGCGGTAATTGAGCCTTCACCCGGCTTGCCGTTACCCACGCGCTCTACCAGTGCCGGCAGCTTGGCAAACACGGAAGGCGGGTAACCCTTGGTAGCTGGCGGCTCGCCGATCGCCAGTGCAATCTCGCGTTGCGCCATGGCAAAGCGGGTCAATGAATCCATAATCAGCAGCACATTTTTACCCTGATTGCGGAAATTTTCTGCGATGGTGGTGGCATAGTTGGCGCCTTGCAAGCGCATCAATGCGGGCGCATCCGCGGGCGCTGCGACAACGACCGAACGTGCCAGTCCTTCAGGGCCTAGAATCTGTTCGATAAACTCTTTCACTTCACGGCCGCGTTCGCCAATGAGTCCTACTACGATCACATCGGCCGTGGTGTAACGTGCCATCATGCCAAGCAGCACACTCTTGCCCACGCCAGAGCCAGCGAACAAGCCCATTCGCTGGCCTCGTCCAACTGTCAGCATGCTGTTAATCGCACGTACGCCCACATCCAGCACCTCTTCAATCGGCGCACGCATCAATGGATTCATCGGGCGGGCATTTAACGGTGCGCTATGCAAAGTTTCTATCTTGCCCAAATCATCCAGCGGATTGCCTGCACCATCCACCACGCGGCCAAGCAGTTCATTGCCTACCGGCAGATGGCGTGCAATATCGGTGACCCTTCTGCGCGGCGGCTGGCCAAAGCGCGGCTTGGGTAAAGCTTTGGCGACCTCCAGGGCAAATACCTTGGCTCCCGGAACTACGCCATCGACACTGCTTTGAGGCATTAACAATAGAGTGTCGCCGTCGAAACCAACCACTTCAGCTTCTACCCTACTGCCCTCTGTCAAGGGCACGTAGCAGGCACTGCCTATGGGCAATTTAATTCCCACGGCCTCCATCACCAGCCCGGTCAGCTTTGTAATGCGGCCAGCGATTTCTACAGGCTCGACAATGCGCAAAATTTCCTTGCAGTCACGCATCTGATCATGCCAGCGCTGTTGATGCAGGTTTTGTGACGGCAGGTTTTGCTGGCTCATGGCAACAACCAATCGTTATTTTGCGCCAAAGCTTCGCTGATTCTTTTCCAGCGGACTGCATTGGTGGAATCGATCTGATTGGCACCAGTTTCTACCAAACAACCACCACGCTCAATACTGCTGTCTTCCTGGATCTGCCAATGCTGGCTGGATATTTCTTCAGCCAGATACTCACGCAACATCTGCGCATCTTCATGATGCACCAGAATTCTGGCTGGTTTCTGGACATAGGGAAGGTAATGAATCGCATCCATGACCACCGGCAACACCATCGCATGATCTACGTCCAGCTTGACTTTCAGCATGGCTTTTGCAATATCCAGCGCCAATGACAACACATCATCTGCAATCAGCTCATCTGATTTTTCAAGTGCTTCGCTAAAAGCTGCCATTAGTTTAAGAAAACTCTGCTTATCCTCATAAGCAGCCTCCCTCGCCTTTGCCATGCCGACGGCAAATCCTTCCTGCATGCCTTTGGCGTAAGCCTCTTTGCGCACAGCATCCAGAATCTGCGAGACCGTTTCGGCGCTAGCAGCATTTTCTTTCTTTTTCGGTTTATTGCTGCCGATACCTTGGTCGCCTTCGGCAAACGATGACATCTGCCATCTTTCGTAGGCAGTTTGCTGTTCTTTGGGGGTAGCCAGATTAGCCATATTGAGCACCTTTATACATATTGATCATCTCCACCTTTGCCAGCCAGCATGATCTGACCTTCATCCGCCAGTCTGCGAACGATTTGCAGGATTTGTTTCTGCTGCGCTTCCACTTCCGAAAGTTTGACCGGACCTTTTGCTTCCAGGTCTTCTTTCATCATTTCTGCGGCACGTGACGACATGTTCTTGAATATCTTGGCGCGTATTTCTTCGGTTGTGCCTTTAAGTGCAACAATCAGCGTTTCCGACTGCACTTCCTTCAGGATGACCTGGATCCCTTTGTCATCGATATCCATGATGTTGTCGAATACAAACATCTGATCCATGATTTTCTGCGCCATCTCGTCATCGTAACTTTTCAGCCCTTCCATGACGCTGGCCTCGTTATCACCACTCATGAAGTTCATGATATCAGCCGCCACCTTAATGCCGCCCATGGTCTGTTTCTTGATGTTCTCGTTGCCTGTGAGCAGCTTGCTCATCACGTCATTGAGTTCACGCAGGGCAATGGGCTTAACGCCGTCCAGCGTCGCAATACGCAGCATCACATCCTGCCGCAACCGGTCGGTAAAATGACCAAGCACGGCCGAGGCCTGGTCTGGCTCCAGATGCACCAGAATAGTCGCGATAATCTGTGGGTGCTCGTTCTGGATAAACTCGGCAACAGTATGTGCATCCATCCACTTCAAGGTGTCGATACCGCTTGACTCAGGTGACTGCAGAATACGGTTAAGCAGGCCGGATGCCTTATCCTCGCCAAGCGCCTTATTCAATACCGAACGGATATACTCATCGGAATCAACGGCAAAATCGCTGCTTTGTCCGGCTTCTGTCAAAAATTCCGTTACCACGGTTTCTACCTGCTCCCGGCCTACCGATTTCATCGTTGCCATAGCCTCGCCAAGCTTCTGCACTTCTTTCGGGCTGAGAAACTTCATCACTTCGGCAGCTTCATCTTCGCCCAGTGCAAGCATTAACACTGCACTTCTCATTACACCAGTGTCACTCATTTTCTTTATCCGTTCCCGTTCGTCCAGTTAGCGACCACGTTCGCAACCATGCGTGGATTCTCTTTTGCCATTTGTTTGGCCGTGACCAGATTCTGATCAAATGCCGGAGCCGCCAGTTTAGCCTGCCCGCTGCTCAGATTCACGATGGCATCTTCACCATCTGGCGCATTCAGCGATTTTGGGGATGCAGTCATCAATTTATTCAGTATGGGTTTCAAGGCGCGGGAATAAAGCATGAACAACACCACAATCCCCACAATAAAACGCAAGGCGTCTTTGGCGTACTCAATCGTTTCCGGATTCTTCCATAACGGCACTTCTGGCATGATTTCTGCCGGTTCACCGGCAAATGAACTGTTCACTACGGTCAATGAATCACCACGTTCTTTATTAAAGCCCATCGCCTGCATCGCCAAATCGTTGATCTGCTGCTTCTCGGCGACGGTCAATGGGCGATAGGTCACTTTGCCTTTTTTATCCACAACCGGCATGTTGTTCACCACCACTGCAACATTCAGGCGCTTGATGCCGCCCATTGCCTGCTGCACATAACGCACGGTCTTGTCTACCTCGTAATTGGTGGTTACATTCTTTTGGCTATCTACCGGCACTGCCGCTGTAGCCGTACCCGCTGCTGCTTCTGTTCCAGCAGGCGCTGTGATTGGCGCGGTAGCGTTTGCGGGAGGCTGGTTCGACAAGGCTCCAGGCACGCCGCTAGCAGCACCGTTGCCATTGCTGCTCAGTGATTCATTGCTCTGCATGCTCCGCACAACCACATCTTCGGGTTTCTGATTCGGCTTGTAGGTTTCCGCGGCCTGCTCAAGACTTGAGAAATCGATTTCCGCACTCGCTTCCGCGCGTACGTTCTTGGCACCAACGATGGGTGTAATGATAGATTCAACGCGCTTGGCAATGCTCTGCTGTATATCATCCACATACTTAAGCTGTGTCGGGTCCAGATTATTAGCACCCATTTTTTTGGAAGTGTCTGAAAGCAGGTTACCGTTCTGGTCCACCACCGTTACATTAGCTGCGGGCAAATCAGGCACGCTGCTGGCCACCAGATGCACCACAGCACCCACCTGCTGCGCATCCAGGCTGCGGCCTGCACGCAGATTCAACAACACGGAGGCAGTCGGTTTTTGCTGATCTCGTACAAAGACTGAGGCTTTAGGGATTGCAAGATGGATTCTCGCCACTTCCACCGCACCGATTGACTGGATGCTGCGTTCCAGTTCACCTTCCAGCGCGCGCTGGAAATTGACCTGTTCCACAAATTGCGAAACGCCGAATTTCTGATTCTCTAAAATCTCAAACCCGATGTTGCCGCCTTTAGGCAGGCCGTCTGAGGCCAGTTTCAAACGCGCCTGATGCACCTGAGCAGCCGGGACAAGAATCGCGGTGCCGCTCTCGGAGAATTTAAAAGGCACATTCATCTTCTCTAGCGCCGCCACGATTGAGCCGCCATCTTTATCGGAATAGTTTGAGAACAACACGCGGTAATCCGGCTGCTGGCTCCATAGCCAGAACACCGCCATCACCGCAATCACGGCGGCTACGCCCGCCAATAATAGCAACTTGTTGCCCATTTGAGAGACAGATCCCATCGTACCTCCACCAGTTAAGACCGCATCAGCTGTTGCCGCCATCACAATTCCTTTATTTGCATCTGCCAATTACTTCAGGTTCAGGTTTTTTATTTCACCGACTACGCTTCAATAATTACCTGCCCGACCGATTAGATACCATTATGCCGATTGCCTGGATTTTCAAATTTAAGAATAGAGCAATTTTCATCGGCCTATTTGAGCGCTCGCGCTGGTCTTGAAGTGTTAAATTAGTCATCAGTGACAATTTGTTCTAATTAACAAACCAGCTATTAATGTTCTAAGAGGAAATGGAGGTAACCCATGAAAGCAGGTGGAATTGATTCAAGCAGAATAGAATCTATGCTTGCACAGCTAAAAGCCGCGGCGCAGCGCCCGCAGAATGATGCTGTCGCTGGATTGGGCTCTTCTGCTGGCATCCAGAACACCCAAAGTGCCTCGAAGGTTAATTTTTCAGATGCACTGAAAGCGTCACTTGATCAGGTCAATCAGGTGCAGGTCAATGCCGAAACGTTGGGGAAAAATTTCGCCATGGGCGATGACAGCGTAAGCCTTTCTGACGTAATGATTGCCGGGCAAAAAGCCAACATCTCGTTTCAGGCAACGGTACAGGTGCGTAACAAGCTGGTATCTGCCTATCACGACATCATGAATATGCAGGTTTAGCTAAAAATATGCCCTGAAAGGCGCATGGATATTGCCTGCCAGAGCATCTGATTATATGTTTTTTTATTGATCATTAAGATGTTGTAGGGCGTCAATAAGCGAAGCGCATTGCGCCGAAAGTAAGATTTTTCATGCGGCGGATTACGTAAACTAATCCGCGGTCTGTTCCCTATTGTTATTTTTTCAGTTTACCGATAAATATCCATGCTACTTGCGGACAAAAAGCAGGATTACCCCAGCCACTATCGCTCCCACACCTACCCAGACGGGGATGTTTACCGTTTCCTTATCCTTGATTGACAATTCTATCGGCCCCAGTTTTGCCTGATGCGTTTCCTTGGTATAAGTGAAACTGCCATACGCCAACCCCAAGCCTCCTGCCACGATTAGTGCGATTGCTAACATTTTGACCGCGTTCATTTCATTTTCTCCGGTAGAGATATGCTTGATATTGGGAACGGGTAACCTGGCAATATAGAAACAGTGAACAACCGAACCGCTTTACCAAGCCGCCTCGCTTCATAAAAAATCAAGCGTCGTTACAGTCGTCGACCCTGAATTACACGCACCAATATCACCACAATCGCGATGACCAGAAGAATGTGAATAAGTCCACCCATGGTATACGCTGAAACCAAACCAAGCGCCCAGAGGACAATCAAGATAATTGCAATAGTTTCAAGCATTTTTTTCTCCTAAACATGACAAGCCGTTTTAGTGCTGATTGTTACTTAAGCCGCATGTCATTCTTGACGGATGTTACACCCTTAACGCTACGAGCTACTTCTACCGCCTTATTAATATCGGCTTCTGAATTGACGAAGCCACTCAACTGAACCACACCCTTGAAGGTTTCGACGTATATTTCAGCAGATTTTAATGAAGCTTCATTGAGCACTGCCGCCTTTACCTTTGTCGTAATAACGGTATCGTCAACGTATTCCCCTGTACCAGATTGCTTGGACGTTGAGGCGCACCCCAGCACCGCGGCAAACATGACAGCAAGGATAATTGTGGAAATATATTTAAGTAGTTTCATAGCTGTACTCCCCATATCAATTAAAAAAGGTAATTGCAAGCTATTGAAGTTCTTAGCGATACTGCTCAACATGATCCTTAAACTTCGAGATCTTCGCTATGCCAGTTCACATTTGTGTAGTCAGCACGCTCAGCCACTAGAAACTCGAATGTTGCTGACTTGCCAAAAACGTTAGCTTAAGGCTAGCTTACCCCCCCGCTATCCCAGTCTATAAGGGTATACCCTTATAAGAATAATAGGTGGCAGACCACGTTTTTAAATCATTGCCAAAGGTTTGTTTGAGTTGTGGCTTCATTTGGATTGAACTATAACTTACGCAATCTGGTTATTTGCGACAAATGGTGTGTTTGATGATGCAACCACTTGATACCTATACGTTTTCAGCACAAAGTTATCACCCAAAAGAACAAGTATTCGACCTGAAAATTAACGATAAAGCCAAAGCCTACCCATTTGCGGAATTGGCAAAAGGTTTCAAACAAAATTTCGTAGAAATTAAAGACGAGACTGATAGACAAGCGATTACAATATGTTTTGATAAGAACATAAAGTTGCATGGGTGTTTGATGCACAAGGCAAACAAGTTGCCAACGTAACCTCTTCTGGCTTGCCTGATAAACATTTAACCCGCAAGTGACTGTTTACCGCGATTAGTAATTAAAAAGGAGACATCATGAACAAACTCAGCCTGGCTCAGTTCCTTATCGAGGAACAACAGCGTGGTCACGACTCCACGGCTGAGCTTGCACCATTACTTGAAGACGTTGCAGTTGCATGCAAAGAAATTTCTGTCGCAATTAACCAAGGTGCGCTACAAGGCACGATGGGTAGCCTGGATGCACAAAACGTACAGGGTGAAACGCAAAAACAGCTCGATGTGATTTGTAATGACATTTTCATTGCCGCAAATAGCAAGCGCGGACATATTGCCGGCATGGTGTCGGAGGAGCTTGAGCAGCCTAATATTCCTCCGCAGCAATCTGCCCATGACAAAAAATATCTGTTAGTGTTTGATCCGCTGGATGGCTCATCCAATGTCAATGTCAATATTTCAGTCGGCACGATTTTTTCTGTGTTTCGCTGCCCCGCTGGTATAACTCAGCCGCAAGCAGGCGATTTTTTGCAAGCAGGCAAGCAGCAAATCTGTGCGGGGTACGCACTATACGGCACCTCTACTATTCTGGTGTTTACCACAGGACATGGTGTACATGGTTTTACTTTGGACGTTGAAACAAATACCTTTTTTCTCACCCACCCCAGCATGCAGATTGCCACCGACACCAATGAATTTGCCATCAATATGTCTAACTACCGCTTTTGGCAGATACCCATGCAACGTTACATTGATGAGTGCCTGCAAGGCAAAGAAGGTGTACGCGGTAAAGACTTTAACATGCGCTGGGTGGCCTCGATGGTGGCAGAAATTCACCGTATTTTGGTGCGTGGCGGCGTATTCATGTACCCGATTGATAGCAAAATCAAACAACAAGGTGGCAAGTTGCGCATGCTCTACGAGGCCAACCCGATGAGTTTCATTGTTGAGCAGGCTGGCGGCGCATCTTCAACTGGTTATGAAAATATAATGAACGTTACACCAACCGCTTTGCATCAGCGCATTGGCGTGATTATGGGCTCAAAAAACGAAGTGGGTAAAGTAGTTGGCTATCATCATGCGCACCCTGTTGAAATCTAAAAGGCAGTAATAAGTTAAATCAATCTGGTCTTCCCTACGATTTAGTAGGCAAATGATAATGTCCAAAATTGATGAGGGGAGGTTAAAATGGATATATCTCGGGGTAATGTTGTCATGACGCTTATACCCTGCGCGATCTTGATACATGGCAAATCTCAAACTTGTTCACGTAAATGTAAAAATAAAACCGAATAATTATTTCATTCAATTAAGAGAATAACATCATGGCACTCGTCTCATTGCGTCAATTGCTAGATCACGCTGCCGAACATGACTACGGTCTGGCGGCTTTCAATGTTAATAATATGGAACAGGTGCACGCCATCATGCAGGCAGCCGATGCGGTGAATAGCCCGGTGATACTGCAAGGCTCGGCTGGCGCGCGCAAATACGCAGGGGAAGCTTTTTTGCGCCATCTGGTATTGGCTGCTATTGAGTCTTACCCGCACATTCCCGTTGTGATGCATCAGGATCACGGCCCATCGCCAGCTGTGTGTATCCAAGCCATGCGCTCTGGCTTTTCCAGCGTGATGATGGACGGCTCGATGCTGGAGGATGCTAAAACGCCTTCCAGCTATCAGTACAATGTCGAAGTCACCAGAAAAGTGGTTGAAATCGCACATGCTATCGGTGTATCGGTTGAAGGCGAACTTGGCGTACTGGGTTCTTTGGAGTCAGGACTGGCGGGCGAAGAAGACGGCTCTGGCGCAACCGGCGTATTAACGCGTTCACAATTACTCACTGATCCTGAAGAGGCTGCAGACTTTGTACGGCAAACGGGCGTAGATGCACTGGCGATTGCCATTGGCACTTCGCACGGCGCCTATAAATTCACGCATCCGCCCACCGGCAAAACACTGGCGATTAGCCGCATCAAAGAGATTCACGACCGCATTCCCAATACGCATCTGGTCATGCACGGCTCATCTTCTGTACCGCAAGAATGGCTGCACATCATCAATGAATATGGCGGCGATATGGGCGAGACTTATGGTGTGCCGGTGGAAGAAATCATCGAAGGCATCAAGCACGGCGTGCGCAAAGTCAATATTGATACCGACCTGCGCATGGCTTCGGCTGGTGCTGTACGCAAATACCTGGACGAAAACAAAAAAGAGTTTGATCCGCGAAAATTTCTTAACGCCGCTACAATCGCTATGCGCGACATTTGCAAAGCGCGTTATGAGGCGTTTGGTTCTGCCGGACAGGCCGGCAAGATCAAGCCCATCCCCTGTGAGAGCATGGCTGAGCGCTATAAAACTGGCGAGTTGCAGGCTATTGTCAAAGCACTATAAAACCATGAATGACTAATAGAATAAAAAGGAATAACAATATGCGTCGTAAACTAGTGGTAGGCAACTGGAAAATGCATGGCGACATCAAAAGCAACCAGCTATTGCTTAATGATATTATCAACGGGTTGCGCGACTATAAAAATGCTGATTATGTCGTGTGCGTGCCGAACCCCTATTTATTTCAAGCAAGAGAACTGCTTAAAAACACCAATATCGCCTGGGGTGGGCAGAACGTAAACCAGCACGAGCAAGGTGCTTTTACTGGCGCCGTTGCGCCGCACATGCTGACTGATCTAGGTTGCACTTATGTGCTGCTTGGCCACTCCGAGCGGCGCAACCTGTTTCATGAAACCAATCTGACGGCCGCCGCCAGATTCGACGCAGCGATTAAAGCAGATTTGACCCCGGTATTATGTGTAGGCGAAACCCTGGCAGAACATGAGGCTGGCCTGACTGAGGTCATTGTCGCTAGCCAGATGGATGCAGTGATGGCGACACTTGGCGACAAGGAGTTTGCAAAAGCCATGCAGCTGAATATGGTGTTTGCCTACGAGCCGGTTTGGGCGATTGGCACTGGCAAAACTGCTTCACCCGCTCATGCACAGGCTGTGCATGAGTTTATCCGGCACCGTATCGACAGGCGCAATAGCGATGCCGCAGCACATGTGCGCATTATTTATGGCGGCAGTGTCAATTCCAAAAATGCCAAGGAATTATTTGCCATGCCTGATGTGGATGGCGGGCTGGTGGGCGGCGCATCACTCAAAGCCGATGAGTTTGTGGCGATTTGCCGACTGGCGAATTAGACATCCTAACACCGGGGCAATCAGACACAAAAACTGGTTATTTAAACACGGCAAGAAAATCGAATGCTGGTAGAAGTGATGAAGCGTACGGATAGATGCAGTGCCTCAAATTTATATCGCTGAGCATCATGTCTGCAGCTTTGATGACTTACAAGCACTAGATCTCCCTGGCAAAGTGAATCATCTGTTGAATGGTGTTTGACACGTGTTTACAAAAGGCTTTTTAAGATTTTATTAGGCTGCTATGGATTGTAAATTGGCGCCCTCGACACGAATCGAACGTGTGACCCTCCCCTTAGGAGGGGGATGCTCTATCCACTGAGCTACGAGGGCGTATGCTGAAACGCTATTTTCTCACAATTATTTGATTGATTTTATTGTTTGAAAACTATTTAATAGTTCATTACTCCAATCTTAACTATTGAAAATTGCATGTTAATGAAATTAACTTTTTACAGTGTCATTTTACTGATCGCTTTTTTAGGTTTCAGGAGCATTAGCATGGCAGGCACAGCGCCAAGAATTGGTGATAAAGCACCAGACTTTAATCTACCTGATGCCAAGGGTGAAATGGTAAGCTTAGCCAGCTTGCGAGGCAATTGGCTAGTGCTTTATTTTTATCCGAAAGACGATACGCCTGGCTGTACTAAGGAAGCTTGCAGCTTTAGGGATGACTTGCACGCACTTGAAAAACTGGGCGCAAAAGTGGTTGGCGTGAGCGTGGATGACAGTAATTCACACGCCGAGTTTGCCAAAAAATACCATCTGCCATTCCCATTGTTGAGCGACAAAAATGGTTCTGTAGCCAACAAATACGGTGCACTTACCAATTTAGGTTTTATTAAAATAGCTAAGCGTTACACATTTTTAATCGACCCTGAAGGCATTCTGAAAAAAAGCTATTTGAGTGTAGATACATCACGACACTCGCAACAAATCATAGACGATTTAAGCGCAATTAAACAAAACCAGCATTAAATTGAGAGCGCAAAATGAATAGAGCCTGTCTGCCCATATTGCTTGCACTGAGCGTTTCAGCCTGCGCCAGCAACACACAATTAGCTAAAATTGATCCTGATAAATGGACAGAGCTCACCTGCAGTGGTTTTTTAACATGGAACGATTGTAGGCAACAAGCCCGTGCAATCTGTCCGCGCGGCTTTTATACAGCTGATTATTATGAAAACTATCTGATTCAACGCCGTGTGGTGAGCGTGGCTTGTAAGACTTGATATTTATTTGAAAAGGCTAGTGGTGGGATCTCTTTTTCTGTGTCCGCAATGCTTATGATGCAGCGACCAGCAGGCGCCCTTGTCGCAAGAGCATGCCCAGCAACAAGGCATTGCGCATCATTCAAGAAAATCTTGGCAGCTATTTCGCCCCGGCTGGGTCTCCGCTTCTTCCAGCTCAGAGAATCTAGACACTTGAACCATATTATTACTCACAGTGACGCAGGCATTCTTTTGCAGGAATGTCCGGTGCGCAGTCCAAACCATTGCCGTAAGTAGAAACCATGCTGATGGTGCCCATATTTACTACCGCTCACAGAGAAAAGTAAATCCACAGCATCCTTCACTTTTTTCCAATAGATGTTGTAAGGAATTTAAAGCTCAACCGACTGATAGATGAAAGTGTCGAAACTAAGGAATTATGAATTGGAGCTATCATGAATCGTCGTCAATTTATTAGTAATTTATCAGGTCTATTGCTAGCAAGCACACTACCAGTTTTTGCCAAGGAGGTAGCCTCCGTGAAGCCGCTCACAAAATCTAAATCCGCCTGGAAGGCACTATTGCCCCCGGATCGTTACGGTGTGCTGTTTGAAGAAGATACCGAGCGCTCAGGCAGTAGCCCGCTCAACCATGAAAAACGCAAAGGCACTTTTATTTGCGCAGCCTGTTTCTTGCCGCTATTCAAATCCAGCCATAAATACGACAGCGGTACTGGCTGGCCAAGCTTCTGGAATACGTTGCCTGGCGCCGTCGGCACCAAGCAGGATTTCAAGTTAGTGTGGCCGAGAACAGAATATCATTGCGCGCGCTGCGGCGGCCATCAAGGGCACGTCTTTAATGATGGCCCGGCACCCACCGGTTTGCGTTACTGCAATAATGGCCTGGCGCTGCAATTCGTTCCAGAAACCGAAACCCTGCCTGCGCTTAGAACATAAAGGAAACATCATGAAGCACTTTTTTGGACTCGCTTACACCAGGCTCACTTGTGCGGTTGCCACTCTCCTGCTGGCCGGTTCCTGCTCGGCAGGAGATGCCCCGCCGCCTGCCAAACCACCCTCTGCACAGGTGGCAACAGCCGTCTTTGCCGGGGGCTGCTTCTGGTGTGCTGAAGCAGACTTTGAAAAACTGGCCGGAGTGGTGAAGGCAGAATCCGGCTATACCGGCGGCCAGCTAGAAAACCCGACTTACGAGCAGGTCAGCCATGGCGGTACGGGCCACGCCGAAGCTGTGCGGGTAACTTACAATCCCAAACAGGTCAGCTATGAAAAATTGCTGGACTATTTCTGGCGCCATATCGACCCAACGGTCAAGGATCAGCAGTTCTGTGATGTCGGCAATCAATACCGCAGTGCCATTTTTTATCAGAATGAATCCGAGAAAAAAGCCGCGGAAGCAAGCAAGGCCGCGCTTGAGCGAGGCGGAAAATTCGCCCGCATCCATACCGAAATCGTCCCTGCAGGCGCCTTCTATCTCGCCGAAGATTATCATCAGGATTACTATAAAAAGAATCCGATTCGCTACAAGTACTATCGAAACAGTTGCGGACGCGATGCCCGGCTAAGTGAAGTATGGGGCGCACCTCACTGAAGCAGAACGCATGCCCATCATCTGGAACCATAAATTGAAAAAATCCCTGTGTAGTTTATTTCTGCTTCTTCCCATCATCGCTTTTGCTGATGGAGAACGTATCGACGTCGCCCATTTTTCACAGGGAGATCTAAGCGGCTGGCAGACCAA
The DNA here is from genome assembly GCA_049687015.1 of Methylotenera sp. Classification (GTDB taxonomy): domain Bacteria; phylum Pseudomonadota; class Gammaproteobacteria; order Burkholderiales; family Methylophilaceae; genus Methylotenera_A. Next base: position 33,388 of record JBAVIP010000037.1, read on the forward strand.
GATTTTTTCAGGAGAAACCCGTTACGCGGCAGCAACCATGAATGGGCGTACCGCCTTACACGCCAACAGCACGGCTGCGGCTTCTGGGCTATTTCGTAAAATAAATGTAGACTTAAGAAAAACCCCCGTTCTCCATTGGTCCTGGAGAGTGGATAACGTTCTGGCAGGAGCAGATGAACGCACCAAGGCTGGCGATGACTATCCTGCCCGCGTCTATGTGGTGTTTTCGGGCGGCGCAGCTTTTTGGCGCACCCGCGCAATCAACTACGTGTGGTCGAATAATCAGCCCGTTAACAGCCACTGGTCTAACGCATTTACTAAAAACGCACAAATGATCGCGGTGCAATCTGGCACAGAGCGCCTTGGGCAATGGGTGGAAGAGCAACACGATGTGCTTGCGGATTACCGCAAACTATTTGGTACAGAGCCGAACAAGGTAGAGGCGGTGGCGATTATGACAGATACTGATAACACGGGCGCCACTGCATCCGCATGGTATGGCGACATGTGGTTTGGTGCACAATAAACGCATCATCTTTACAAGGCATTAAAATTTTCTGCGGGAGATTGGCGAAGCTTGTTTTAGTGCTTAACTTCACCTTCCACCACATCGGGCGACAACCCCAAACTCGCGGTTTGCCTGGTAACTCGGAATGGCATCATGAGCAGCTGTAACAACCCTAAACGGGATTGCTCACGAATATAAGGCAAACCAAGTGCGACCTTTTCGTGGCCTGTGCGCGGTGGCGCAAGGTGATAGGTGCCGCAAATCTTATCCCAAATAGAGAGAAAAAAGCCGAAATTGGTGTCCATTTCATCACGCCTAATGGAATGATGCACACGGTGCATGTTCGGGGTGACCAACAGCCAGCGCAGCACCGTATCCAGTTTGTCCGGGTAGCGAATATTGGCGTGAGTGAACACGGCAGCGCCATTGAGCGTGGCCTCAAACGCGATGACCACCCATGGGTCAACACCCAGCGCCGCCACAATCAAGGATTTATAAATTAGGGAAATAATGATTTCAATCGGGTGAAACCGCAACCCGCTGCTGGCATCAATATCAAGATCAGCATGATGCACACTATGCAGCCGCCAGAATACAGGCAGCGCATGTGACATTACATGCTGCAAATAGATGGCAAAATCCAGCAGTAAAAATGCAATCAGCGCCTCCGCCCAAAACGGCAGATTGAGCACGCCCATCAAGCCCCAGCCGTGGTCTTGCGCATATACTGCCGTCAGGTACGCAGCAGCGCCCAGCGTAAACCGCTGCACTACAATATTAATGCCGACCAGACTGAAATTAATGAGCCAGCGCTGCACCCTGGCTTGCGTTGGCGGCCGTTTGGGAAAGAAGGATTCCAGCGATGCCGCAAGCAGATAGACGCCTAGGAAAATACCGAATCGCAAATAGGCTTCCACAAACAATTACTCCTGTTCAATAAGACCAAATACTTAAGAAACTACATCCATCACTATAAACTTTAAAATAAGCCTGGCAAGCAAGATGAAAAGTTATCCCCTGAGGATAAAATTTTGTAAGGAACTGGCCTGACATGCGTCTAATTCAACATACGGCTTTGTTAATTTTCGCTCATGTGCCAACAAAATACCCATTGATGATAACATTCCTTCACTACATGTTGCAGAATACGATATGACGCAAGCTGCATTAGTTCTCGTCTGCAAGCGGCCTGCTCCCGGCATCGGCAAACAGCGCCTTGCCGCTAGGCTTGGGCCGGAAATTGCATACCAAATCGCAGAAGCGCTGCTGGCTTGCGCGCTGGAAGATGTTATCGCGTGGCCTGGAACGGTGGTGATCGCGCCTGCCGATGTAAAAGACTATGCATGGGCGGCCAGTCTGCTCGAACAAAGCCATAACAAACAAACGCATGCCGATGTGCAGGTGCTGCCACAGGCCAGTGGCAACCTCGGTCAGCGTCTAAATGCGCTCGACCACACATTACACACAAATGGTTTTAACCGACTGATTTATATCGGCAGCGATGCGCCGGACATCAGCCTGGCTGACTTTGCTGCTGTAAGCGAGATGCTCACAGATTTTGATAGCGTACTCAAACCCACTTTGGATGGCGGCGTATCCATCATGGCAAGCCGCAAACCGTGGCCTGACCTGACTGATTTGCCATGGAGCACATCCCGATTGGGCGACCGATTATCTGTGCTCTGCCAACAAAGTGGGCATTCTGTTGCCAAATTATTAGAAGGCTTTGACGTGGACGAGCTTGAGGATTTATCTTATTTAGTAGTAAAACTTGCACAAGATCAACGGCCTGCCAGACAGGCGCTCTGTAAGCTAGCACAGCAAATTATTCAAATGAAAACCTCCAGGCAAAAAGTAATGTCGAAAACTGAAAGCCGTTATGTCTAATGTGAGCATTATCATCCCTTGCTACAACGACGAGCAGAAGCTGGCGCAGCTATTAGCTCAAATTCAGCATTTGCCACGCACGCCGCATGAGGTGATTGTAGTCGATGGTGCGGCCGGCCAAAGTTGCCAGGAAGTTTGCCATGAGTACGGCGCAAACTGGCTGGCGAGCGAGCCATCTCGCGGCAAGCAATTGCTGGCAGGCGCAGCAATGGCGCAAGGCGATGTATTGTGGTTTTTGCATGCAGACGCCCGTCTGTCAAAAGACCCTGTCACCGCGATGGAACTTGCACTTGAAAATGGCGCGCTGGGCGGCTACTTCAGGTTCAGATTTGATGCGCCGCGTGCCTGGCCTGCGTTCTTTCTGGAGCCTGCCATCGCCCTGCGCTGCCGCTTCGGCATCCCATATGGTGACCAGGGATTGTTTATGACCAAGCAGAATTACGACGAAGCCGGCGGCCATGCACCCTGGCCTTTGTTTGAGGAAGTGCCGCTGGTGAAAGGCTTAAGGCGATTGGGGAATTTTGTCGCCTTAGACGAACCCATATTAGTTGACCCGCGTCGCTGGCAACGTGACGGCTGGTGGCGCCGCACCTGGGAGAATCGCAGGCTGGCACTGGCCTTTGCGCGGGGACGTTCTCCGGACGAACTGGCAGCACGCTACCGCAGCCGCATTACCCACTTTAATTATGAAAACAACGAGGCATGATATGCAAGAAACCACACTCAAGAAAGATCAAAACGAGATACAGGATAGCGTACGCCAGTATTACGGCGAAACGCTGACGGGCTCGGTAGATTTGCAAACCAACGCCTGCTGCACCGATACGGGTTTACCTGCGTATGTGAAACCCATTCTCTCACAGGTGCATGATGAGGTGCTGATGCGCTACTACGGTTGCGGACTGGTGCTGCCGGAACTGCTGGATGGCTTGACCATTCTTGACCTCGGCTGCGGTGCTGGGCGCGACGTATATGTGCTCTCTAAACTGGTGGGCGAGCAAGGCCGTGTCATTGGTGTTGACATGACCGAAGAACAGTTGGCGGTAGCGCGCCAGCATCAGGATCATCACCGCCAGGTGTTTGGGCATGCCCAAAGTAACGTGCTGTTTTTGCATGGCTATATCGAGCGCTTGCATGAATTGGAACTGTCCGACAAGAGCGTAGACATCATTGTGTCCAATTGCGTCATCAATTTGGCCGTGGATAAAGCTGCTGTGCTGCGCGAGGCATTTCGTGTGCTGAAACCTGGCGGCGAGCTGTATTTTTCAGATGTATATGCCGACAGGCGCATCCCAAAAGCTTTGACCTTAGACCCCGTGCTGTATGGCGAATGCTTGAGCGGCGCATTGTACTGGAACGACTTTCACAACCTGGCCAAAGCGCATGGGTTTGATGACCCGCGTCTGGTGGTTGACCGCACGATTACTATCGGCAACCCGGAACTCGCCGCGCGTACCGGCAATATCAAATTTTTCTCCGCCACATATCGGCTGTTCAAGTTAGCAGGCCTGGAACCATCATGCGAGGATTACGGGCAATCGGTGGTATACCGCGGCACCATTCCGCATCATCCACATGCATTTGTATTGGATAAGCATCATTTCATAGAGACAGGCAAACAGTTCGCTGTGTGCGGCAATACCTGGCGCATGCTGCACGAAACGCGTTTTGCCAAACATTTCGATTTCTACGGCAATTTTGACAAGCACTTCGGTATTTTCGCGGGTTGTGGCACTTCACTTCCTTATGATGGCCATGCGAGCGACCAAACAGGGGGCTGCTGCTAAGCAATTTTATGGACATGAAAGTGATCCAGATTCAAGTAGCGCAGGCAGCAAAATCGGCTGCCTGGTATCAAACACCGGCTGGCGAACCACGCGGCTTTATCCAGCCACATGCGCTGGATGAGCTTTGGTTTCACACCGGCACCGCCTGCAACCTCGCCTGCCCGTTTTGTCTGGAAGGCTCCAAACCCGGGGACGACCGCCTGCAACTGCTACGTTTTGAGGACGCAAAACCGTATATTGACGAGGCGCTTGGCTTAGGCGTAAAGCAGTTTTCATTTACGGGCGGAGAACCTTTCGTCGCTAAGGACATGGTACGCATCCTGGATTACGCATTGCAATTTCGCCCGTGCATGGTGCTCACCAACGCCACCGAGCCTTTGATTAAGCGCCTGAAACAACTCAAGCAGTTACTGGGTCATCCCAATCAATTACATTTTCGTGTAAGTCTGGACCACTTTGACGCGACCAAGCATGATATTGGTCGCGGAGTTGGCATGTTTTCCCTGGCATTGAAAGGTTTAAAGCAGTTGCATGAAATGGGCTTTCCCGTTTCGGTCGCTAACCAGATGCTGGCAGACAGCACACCAACCGAAACAGCGCAACGTTTTGCTGAAATTTTTAGAAATGCAGGCTTGCCCGAAGATTTGCACCGCGTGGAATTTCCGGACTTTCATCCGCCAGGCCTGGATGTCACTACGCCACAGATTAGCGCAAACTGCATGGTGAGTTACCAAACGGAAGATTCGCGCCGTGCCTATATGTGTGCATTCAGCAAAATGGTGGTGAAAGACAAAGGTCGCATGCGCGTGTATGCCTGTACTTTGGTCGACGATGACCAGGATTATGTGCTGGGTGAAACGCTGGCTGCCAGCATGGCAGAACCCGTCAGCATGAAGCACCACCGTTGCTATAGCTGCTTCAAGTATGGTGCTTCCTGCAGCGAAATGAAGTAGCAATTAAATATAAAAAATCAGGAAAATAATATGAAAAACCGCGCATGGATTATTGCACTTGTCGTTATTTTGATCGGACTGTTTTTTGCCTTTGACCTCGGGCGCTTTTTAAGCCTGGATGCGCTCAAGGCCAGCCGGGATGGTTTGCTGCAAACTTATCATGCCAAGCCGCTATTGGTGATAGCGGTTTTTTCAGTCATTTACATTGTGGTCACCGCGTTGTCACTGCCCGGTGCTACCATCATGACATTGGCAGGCGGCGCTATTTTCGGGCTGTGGGTGGGAGTGCCTGTAGTGCTGGTTTCTGCGACTATCGGCGCGACATTGGCTTTTTTAGCCGCACGTTTTGTACTGCGCGATTCCATACAGAATCGCTTTGGTGATGGGCTTTCCGCCATCAATGCAGGCATTGAAAAAGATGGTGCATTCTATCTGTTTACCTTGCGTCTGGTGCCCGTGTTTCCGTTCTTTCTCATCAACTTACTGATGGGGCTTACCCCGATTAAAACCGGCACCTATTTTTGGGTGAGTCTGGTAGGCATGGCGGCTGGCACAGCGGTTTATGTGAATGCAGGCACCCAACTGGCCGCATTGACCAGCCTGTCCGGCATCCTCTCCCCAGCACTTATCGGCTCATTTGCCTTGCTCGGCGTTTTCCCCTGGCTGGCAAAATGGGCGGTCAATACCTATAAAACACATCAGCTATACGCACGCTGGCCAAAACCGAAAAAGTTTGACCGCAACCTGGTAGTCATTGGCGCGGGCGCGGCTGGCCTGGTGACTTCTTACATTGCCGCTGCCACGCGCGCCAAAGTCACACTGATTGAAGGCCACAAAATGGGCGGTGATTGTCTTAATTTTGGTTGCGTGCCCTCCAAAGCCATCATCCGTTCGGCTACCTTCGTGAATCAAGCAAAACACGCAGAAAAACTGGGTATTGCCAAAGCCGATGTCAGCTATGATTTTGCCGATGTGATGAAGCGCGTGCATCGTGTGATTGGCACGGTTGAACCACATGACTCGGTGGAACGCTACACCAAGCTGGGTGTAGATGTGGTACAAGGCCATGCACGCATTACTTCACCGTGGACTGTAGAGGTAAACGGTAAAACGCTCACCACCCGTGCCATTGTCATTGCGACAGGGGCGCGGCCGACGATTCCTGACATTCCAGGTTTAGATCTTGTCACGCACTATACTTCTGACACCATTTGGTCACTCACCGAACGCCCTGACCATCTAGTGGTGCTGGGCGGCGGGCCGATTGGCTGCGAACTGACACAGGCGTTTGCACGCCTGGGTTGCCAGGTCACACAAGTGGCCCGTAGCGGCTTGATGGGCAAAGAAGATGCTGATGCGGTTGCTCTGGTAGAAGAAGCGCTGATTGCCGATGGTGTGCGCGTGCTGACCCATACCAATACAATGCGTTGCGAGCGTGATGATACCAAGCAACGTTTGATTGTAAAACATCAGGATGGTACAGAAGAAGCCATCCCTTTTGATGCCCTGCTGTGCGCCGTCGGCAGAACCGCGCGTACCGAAGGCTTCGGCTTGGAAGAGTTAGGAATTCCTCTCTCCAAAAACCGTACGGTTGAAGTCGATGCCTGGCTGCAAACGCTCTACCCCAACATTTACGCCGCTGGTGACGTGGCGGGGCCTTACCAGTTCACGCACACCGCAGCGCACCAGGCCTGGTATGCGGCGGTTAATACTTTATTCGGTAGCCTGAAACGCTACAAGGCCAATTACTCGGTCATTCCATGGGCAACCTTCACCAGCCCGGAAGTGGCGCGGGTTGGGCTCTCGGAAGATGAAGCCAAAGCCCAGGGTATCGCTTATGAAGTGGTGAAATATGGTCTCGACGACCTGGATCGCGCCATTGCAGACGAGGCTGCGCATGGCTTTGTCAAAGTGCTGACTGTGCCGAGTAAAGATAAAATCTTAGGTGCAACCATCGTCGGCGAGCATGCGGGAGATCTGCTGGCAGAATTCGTGCTTGCCATGAAACACGGATTGGGTTTAAACAAAATCCTCGGCACCATCCATACCTACCCAACCTGGTCGGAAGCCAATAAATACGCCGCTGGCGAATGGAAGCGCGCGCATGTGCCGCACCGAATTTTAAATTGGGTAGAAAAATATCATACTTGGAAAAGAGGTTAAGGTTTAATGAAGATCTTGAAAAAATTATTATCAACGATACTGCATGATGGACTTTACCATCTGTTAACTTATAGGGCTTGGCGGTAGGCTTAGCATACGTATAGTAGATCGGTTAGTGGCATGACGGTATCTCAATTTGACGGTATGTGACCTACCGTCAAAAGTGCCGTACAACACGACGTTATATCAAGGAATAATTTGATGCATCGCAATGCAGTTTCTTAACTTAACATATTGTATTTTAAAGTTTTTTAGACACCATGATGTGGGGTGATTTACTGATTTGGTGCCCGGGGCCGGAATCGAACCGGCACGACCGTAAAGTCGAGAGATTTTAAGTCTCTTAACTAGTATAATAAAATCATATAGTTATAAATAAAAATTGATTTATTGGCACAATTTTGGCACACTAGATGTAAATTTAGCGAGGTAAAAACATGGCAATGATTCGTAAACGCGGAGACTTACAGTTTCAAGCAGTCATCCGAAGAAAAGGTTGGCCTGAACAACGAAAAACATTTTTCACCGAAAAAGATGCTGAGAAATGGGCGCGAGGTGTTGAGCATGAAATGGATCGCGGAATATTCATCTCTAGGCACGAATCTGAAACCACCACATTATCAGAAGCACTTGACCGATATGCACGCGAAGTTTCTAACCTTAAAAAAAGTCATGCGCGTGAATTAGTTCGAATCAAAAACTTACAAACTACCACCCTTTCTGTTCGTTTTTTAGCAAATTTACGAGGCAGTGATTTCGCTACTTTTCGTGATCAAAAAAGGGCTGAAGGCAAAGCTGAAAATACCATTCGCTTAGACTTGGCATTATTAAGCCACCTATTCAATACTGCCAGACGCGAATGGGGTATGGAAGGCTTAACTAATCCTATTTTAAGTATCAAGATGCCATCAGGCTCAAATCAACGCTCACGCAGACTAGAAGATGAAGAAGAGTCAAAGCTAATTCAAGAGCTAACAAAGTGCCGTAATAAATATATCGCACCTATCGTAATTTTTGCCATTGAGACTGGCAGCAGGCAAGGTGAAATATTAAAACTTCAATGGCAAAACATAGACTTCAATCAAAAGCTAGCCCACTTAATCGACACGAAAAACGGCGAATCACGCACCATACCACTATCGCCAAAAGCTATGAGCCTACTTTCTAGCCTACCAAGAGCTATTAAAGGTGGGAAAGTATTCAGCGTGACAGCCGATGGACTATCAAGGGCATTTAGTCGCTGCTGCAAAAACCTAGGCATTGAAGATTTGCGTTTCCATGATTTACGCCATGAAGCAACAAGCAGGTTTTTTGAAGGTGGCTTAAATACAATGGAAGTAGCTACTATATCAGGCCATAAAACCTTACAGATGCTAAAAAGATATACCCACCTACGCCCAGTAGATTTAGCTAAAAAACTAGGCTGGTAACCAATTTTTCAATCTATATACCCTTCAAAATCAGGTATTTTATATACTACTAGAAGCAAAACCTTTATAGACTTTTCTAATATCACGAGAAAAAATACCGATGTCATGGAGCACATTTCGGTATGCTCTTTTCACTTGTATGATATTTTTTACGACACCCGTATTATCATATTCATCCCTTTCCCAGGGCGCCCTAGAAGAAATCAAATGGCGTGGGTGGTCAATACCTAATCCAAAAAATATACTTTGTGCGGCATCTAAAGTCTCTCTTTTAGGACCAATAAAATTGGATTTATCGACCCTTGAATTCATTATTACATTTGTTGCTAAAGTAGCAGTAGCGAGATCTATCGCAAAAGTATTAATTGGGAGAGTTTTACTTTTACCCAAATAAAGTATATTCCTAAGTAGGTAAGGCAACAAAAGAAAAGGCGCGTCAACTTCATGTCTTTTTGAAACATCACTTTCTACTGAAAAGCAGTGAAGCTTTGTTTTTTCACAGTAATAATCATAATCAAGCATATCCTCAATTGTCTTGGGTGGCTTCTTTAATTTCAATGGCTTATTCTTGTCCAATCGACTTAACCAATTATCGTGAATTTTTATTTGTGAAATACCTTTATCAACAGTCCAAACTACCTCAAGCTTTCTAAGTATATTATTTGCTGCCTTGACTTTTGCATTTGAAAATTTTGAAGCAAAAACATCTAGGGCATAAAAATGTAGATTAATCGAATTATCCATATAAGTGCCATCTATAAAGCGATCTAAATGTTTCTTGTCACTTATAGACTTACAAACACTGCTAAGATAAGTAGGCTCACTTTTCACATTGCCAGAACGCCACTTATCCCAAGTTCGATAATCAAAACTAGTCTGACTTTTTCGAGAAAATTGAATCTCCTGAAATTTACGACGATTTACTCCCTGATCCAAAAAAACAACCTTGGTTAGCCGTTCAGCCACTTTCCTGCTGGCAACCCTCCGACTAATACTCACATCAGCAAACAATTCGTTTTCTATCAGAAATGTAGTTGCAGCAAGCCTCAGTTTCGCTGTTGGTCTTAAGTGAAATTTATCAAACAAAGTTTTTCCAGTCAATTAACAACTCTTTCCATACAAGAAATACCTCAGAAATTTTCTATTATTTGCACGTTAATCATACAACCTGCATTAAATAATACCGTTCATTACTTTATCATCTATTACAGGGATTTAAATGAACGTATGGGGATTAGAAGAGGTTTGTAAGTCATTAAAAATTACTATTCAAACCGGTAGAAATCGTCTTAGCAAAGGTTTACCAATGCCACCAAGTTTTCGAATTGGCCGGCGCAGATTATTTATTGAGTCTGAAATTGAAAAATGGCTTATAGAACAAGCTGGTATTGATAGTGGGAATGCTAGGCATCAAGAGACGATAGTTAGCAACACCTCTCGCAGTCGTCCAAGAAAAGCCCATCTATCTTTAAGTAAAAAATGAGCATCGCTGCTATGAACTGGGCTTGGCAGCTTCGCCTAAAGCCAACTATTAAATTCGTATTAATGGCTCTTGCTGATGCGGCAGACGATGATGGTTACTGCTGGCCTAGCGTAACAACTTTGGCAATTAAAACCTGCATGGATGCACGTAGCGTGCAGCGCATTTTAAAAACATTACGAGAGGACAGCCTAATTCAGGTCAAAGCACAGTTTCGTAAAGATGGCTCACCTACCAGCAACAAATATAAATTGGCACTAAAAACATCTGGTGACAATTTGTCACCACCATCTTATGCCCTACGTCAGGGGGTGGTGACACCTGCACCACTAGATGGTGGTACAACTGTCACCCAAACCACTACAGAACCATCAATTAACCAAAAACCACTACAACCACTCAATATTGACCTTCAAGAAACTAATGGCGTAATTGGTTGTAGTGATGTTGATTTTATTTTCCCAAAACAATTAACATTTAAAGAGCGTGAATTGGCTAAACCTCAATTAGATTCGGTTGACTCAGCATTAGCTCAGTCAGTACTTGATGAGTTAGCAGCCCGCCTTAATGCAAATAAAGTTACTGGTGCACCACTTAGTTATCTACGCTCACTTATCAATCGCGCAAAGACAGGGCAGTTCATGCCAGAAGCAGGCGCTCGGGTTGCATCTGCTCGTGATCTAGCAAAGCTAGAGAAACTAAAAAATCATTCTGAAATAATAAATCCCAGCAAGCCAAGCGAAATCCCCAAACATCTCGCTGCTATGCACCAAGCGTTAAGTCGCAAAACAACATCAAACTTAAGTCAAAAGGATGTGGATCGTGATTAGGATTAGTGCCTATTGTTTGCCCCAAGGAAGCGATTTACAAAACTAATACGTTGCTGATTTTGTAGCCTTGCAACCCGCATTTTTACTAAGCCAACTTATTTTTTATTAGGCCGTATCAGATGCTAGTAACCTGCATAAGCCGGTCAACGAGATAGCCTCTATATCATTAGCAATTGGATATTGCTCCTCACCTGCGTACACCACATATTTACGGGCTGGCTGCAAATCATTACATGCCGAATAAAAGCCACGCTCTAGCTTAGGCATGAGGCTGCGCTTTATTTCGATTGCCCACAAATCACCATTCGGCCAGACCAGTATCAAGTCGATTTCTGCACCACCACTGCTGCGATAAAAGTAGCCTTGCACACCATTAGGGGCAATGTTAAGAATATTTTCAATCACAAAACACTCCCAACTTTTACCCAACACAGGATGGCTAAGTAAACTTTCTTCATCTGCAATTTGTAATAAAGCATGAATGATACCGCTATCGCGCACATATACTTTCGGTGCTTTTGTCAGGCGTTTACCTGTATTGGCGTGCCATGGCTGCAAACGCCGCACCAGTAATAAATCAATCAGCAAATCAAGATAATTAGCGGCTGTTTTATTATCAATGCCCAAATTACGTGCCAGTTGTGCCGTATTTAATAATTCTCCTTGATGGTGTGCCAACATCCCCCAAAAACGACGCAAGGTTTCTGTTGAAATTCGCGGCGCAAATTGAGGAATATCTCGCTCTAAATAACTGCGAATAAAGTCTTGTCGCCAGCGCACACTCAAGGTATCACTTTTGGCTAAAAAGCTATTTGGAAAACCGCCCCGTACCCACAACCTTTGTAATTGCTTTGATTCTACTTCCAATATGTTAAACGGGTTAAGCGACAAGTAGCTAATGCGCCCAGCCAAGGTTTCACCGGCTTGTTTAAGCAAATCGAGTGATGCTGACCCCAGTAATAAGTACAGCCCCGCCTGACGCCCATCACGACGTGCGCTATCTATTAAACCGCGCAATACTGGAAACAGGTTTGGCGCTCTATGCACTTCATCTAGAATGACAAGTTTATCTTGATGCGCTTTTAGATATAGCTCAGGCTGGGCAAGCTTGGCGCGATCTTGCTCAGATTCCAAATCTAAATAAAGCACTTGTTTTGACAAATGCTTGCTGACTTCAAACGCCAGTGTAGTTTTACCTACCTGCCGACAACCTAGCAATGCCACGGCAGGAGAAGCATCTAGACTATCAATCAGTTCTTTAAGTAAATGTCGCTTATTCATCCTTGCAATTATGGAACTACAATCCAAATATTGCAAGGATATTTAGTCTAATATTAACATTTCGTCAGGAGTATATGTCAAAAATTCCCATCAGTTTAAACTCACTTACAGACACAAGCTGTATGGGTTTATAACCTACCTATCAAAAGCCACGTACCAAGCTATTAAATAGCCTAATTCAAACTTGGGCTATTTTTGCATAGCAAGCCATTTTATTTCAATGTTTTTTTAACAATCGCAAACCTTGATTCAGTAGCATTAAAAGCAGCAACTTGATTGTCATGCTTGGTGACGGCCAAAAATCTAACCAGATAATATAAATTCCTCAAAAATGTTTTTTTGCGGAAAAGAATAAAGCGGCTTAACTCTCGCTAAGCCGCTTGGATATTGGTAGGGCGTGCGGGGATCGAACCCACGACAAACGGATTAAAAGTCCGCTGCTCTACCAGCTGAGCTAACGCCCCATTTTTTGGGAACCGCGATTATGCTGGAAAGCGCGGTTTTGGTCAACGATTGATTTCAATTTTTTAGACATAATTATTGGTCAACATTTAATTAAAATTGCGCCGTGACAGGTTAACTCAAATATTAATCTGGTCATCTTCTGAAATCAGCAGTGAGTAAAAACCTTTCCCCTGATATAATTAGCGCCTAGTTTAAGGAGCTTTTATGAGAATAATTTTATTAGGCGCACCTGGTGCTGGCAAAGGCACACAGGCCACTTTTATTAAAGAAAAATTTAACATCCCGCAAATTTCTACTGGCGATATGTTGCGTGCCGCAGTTAAGGCAGGCACGCCTCTCGGGCTTGAGGCCAAAGGTCATATGGATAGCGGCGGCCTGGTGCCGGACGCCGTGATTATTGGACTGGTGAGCGAGCGCATTAAAGAGGCGGATTGCGCCAATGGCTTTTTATTTGATGGCTTTCCACGCACCATTCCACAAGCCGATGCCATGAAGGCTGCCGGTGTGATGATTGATTACGTGGTAGAAATTGATGTGCCTGACAGCGCGATTATCGAACGCATGAGCGGTCGCCGTTCACATCCTGCTAGCGGACGTACTTATCACATCAAATTTAACCCGCCTAAAACAGCCGGCAAAGATGATATAACTGGCGAAGATTTGGTTCAGCGCGAAGACGACAAAGAAGAAACCGTGAAAAAACGCCTGGAAGTTTATCACTCACAAACTAAACCATTGGTGGATTATTACGCCAACTGGGCAAAAAGCGGTGCTGCGGGCGCGCCAAAACATGTAAAAGTGAATGGCTTGGGTGAGATGGATGTCATCAAAAACAACATTTTCACTGCACTTGTCTGACACCGCATTTAGCTTCCTCACTCTTTAATAGCACATCACGTGAAGAATAAAAAGATACCCATTCAGATTCTGCTGTTGTGGCTTTTTTTGGTTATCATCAGTCTGAATGGTCGTTCTTATATCCCCATCGATGAAACACGCTATGTTACCGTCGCTTGGAATATGTGGCTTAACGGCGATTATTTGGTGCCCTATCTTAATGGCGTTGCTTACAGCCATAAGCCGCCGTTACTATTTTGGCTGATTAATCTCGGCTGGAAAGTTTTCGGCGTCAATGACTGGTGGCCGCGCGTCGTACCGTCTCTATTCGCACTTGCCAGCGTGTTCGTCACCCGCAAAATCGCTGGCAGATTATGGCCAGAACAAACCGCTATTAAAGACAACGCCTCGCTCATATTGATTGGTAGCGGCCTTTGGGTCGTCTTCTCTACTGCACTCATGTTCGACATGCTAATTGCCTTTTTTACTGTGCTGGGTATTTGGGGTTTGCTCATTGCTTTACAGGCGCATACGTCAAATCAAGCATTAAAAGGCTGGTTCATATTTACACTAGCGATTGGCGGCGGGCTGCTCGCAAAGGGTCCGACGATATTCCTGCAACTTTTGCCTATTGCACTACTCGCTTCATGGTGGAGTGTTGATAAGAATCTCAATGCTAAAAATTGGTATTTACCCTTAATTTACTCGGTGTTAGGTGGGGCAATAATCGTCCTAGCATGGGCAATTCCAGCAGGAATGCATGGCGGCAGCGAATATCAACATGCCATTTTTTGGGGACAAACAGCAGACCGGATGGTCGATTCGTTTGCACATAAACGCCCTTTTTGGTGGTATCTGCCTATTCTGCCATTGTTGCTTTTCCCCTGGTTATTTTGGGGTGCCTTCTGGCAAGGGCTAATAAAACATAACCCGGTTGAAATGGGCATACGGTTTTCTATCGCCTGGATACTGCCTGTTTTTGTTGCTTTTTCGTTCATCAGCGGCAAGCAGGTGCATTACATTCTGCCAATTTTCCCCGCGTTTGCGTTACTGGTTGCCCGCTTTACTAACAAACATAACGCAAACTCACGCTCACCCTTGTTACCTATCGTGATTGCCACTTTTATACTTGGGATTATTTTTTTGGCTTTACCCTCATACGCACGCGCGCACGCTAACCTAGCCGCTTGGATTCAACGCATTCCCCAATGGTTAGGCTGGTTTACCATCGCAATAGCTATCCTGATTTATTTTTTACCCAAAAAAACTATTTCAGCCACCATCTCACAGTTGTCCGTCATTTCAATCACCTTGGTGACTATTTGCATGTATGTGGTGATTCATACTGCCGGTGAAGCCTATGACATGAGACCAATCAGCATAAAACTCAAAGAACTCGAGTCAAAAAATATTCCTATAGCTTATTTGGGTAAATATCCTGGTATTTTTAATTTTCTTGGCAGGCTGAAGCAGTCCCCTGAATTAATCCGTGAGCACACAACCCAAGCGTGGTTTACTGCCCACCCAAATGGCCGATTGATTGAATATTTCGACAAGTCTAAACGACCTGACCAGCTGCAGGCGGAGTTTGTGCAAGCCTACAAAGGCTCTGCTATTGGCATTGTGAATCGTGAGCAGTGGCTGGCAATTAAGAATGCACCCTCTTCCCAACAGGACAATTAGCGCTACTTAGAATTGGTTTTTTGGTCGCACGTCGCCTGCCTTCAAGTATAATCTCGTTTTAACTTTTCGTTCCCGCAGAATCATGCAGCAGCAATATCCTTTCAGAGAAATCGAACAAAAGGCACAACAATATTGGGATGCCAACAAAACATTTGCCGCTAAGGAAACCAGCGACAAACCCAAATATTACTGTCTATCGATGTTCCCTTACCCTAGCGGCCGCTTGCATATGGGGCATGTGCGTAATTACACCATTGGCGATGTATTGAGCCGTTTCCACAAAATGAAGGGCTATAACGTGATGCAGCCAATGGGCTGGGATGCATTTGGCTTGCCTGCGGAAAATGCGGCTATTGCCAACAAAACCGCGCCTGCCGCATGGACCTACAGCAATATCGAACACATGAAAACCCAGCTTAAACAGCTGGGCTTGGCGGTGGATTGGGACAGGGAAATCGCCACTTGCAAGCCCGAGTATTACAAATGGGAACAGTGGCTGTTTACCGAGCTGTTCAAAAAAGGACTGATCTACAAAAAAACCTCTACCGTGAATTGGGATCCTGTCGATGGCACCGTACTTGCCAACGAGCAAGTGATCGACGGCCGCGGCTGGCGCAGTGGCGCGCTGGTAGAAAAGCGCGATATTCCGCAATACTTTATGAAAATCACCGCCTATGCCGAAGAACTTTTAAATGATTTAGATAAGCTTGATGGCTGGCCTGAACAAGTCAAAACCATGCAGCGCAACTGGATAGGCAAAAGCTACGGTTGCGAGGTGGGGTTTCCAATCGTCGGTCAAAATGATAATTTAAAAGTGTACACAACCCGCCCGGACACCCTAATGGGTGCCACTTATGTGGCCGTTGCAGCAGAACATGCGCTTGCGACTTTAGCCGCAAAAGATAATCCAAAACTGGCTGAATTTATCGCCGAGTGTAAACGCGGCAGCGTGGCCGAAGCCGACGTGGCCACTGCCGAGAAAAAAGGCATGCCAACGGGCTTGTTTGTCACGCATCCATTGAATGGCGAGCAATTGCCAGTGTGGGTCGCCAACTACGTGCTTGCCAGCTATGGCGAAGGTGCAGTGATGGCGGTACCCGCGCACGATGAACGCGATTTTGAGTTTGCAAATAAATATAATCTGCCAATAAGACAAGTTATTGAGCTAGGTAGGTCAGATGGGTTTGGTGATGGTGCAGGATATGGTGGTGGCACAGGAAGCGGCGCGGGAGCTGGTGATGGTAGTGGCGGTGGTGATGACTTTATTGATGGAAATTTCACTACTTCGAAATGGAAAGCGTGGTACGGCAATAAATATATAGGCGTTTGCGTCAACTCTGGAAAGTATGATGGTTTAAGTTACAACACTGCGATGGATGCCATTGCCGCAGATTTAGAAGCAAAAAATTTAGGCAGAAAACGCACACAATTTAGGCTACGTGATTGGGGCGTTTCGCGTCAGCGCTATTGGGGCTGCCCGATTCCGATTATCCATTGCGCCAAATGCGGCGAAGTACCTGTGCCTGCTGAGCAGCTGCCAGTGGTGCTTCCTGAAGGCGTGACCATGGACGGTGTCGGTTCACCAATCAAAAAAGATCCGAAATTTTACGAAACTACTTGCCCGATTTGTGGTGGCAAGGCCGCTCGCGAGACAGATACGCTAGACACGTTTTTTGAATCCTCCTGGTATTTTGCACGCTACGCGAGTTTTGATTGCAACACCGCAATGGTCGACGAGCGTGCTAATTATTGGTTGCCGGTGGATCAATACGTAGGCGGCATCGAGCACGCGATTCTGCATTTGCTCTATGCGCGCTTTTTTAACAAGCTCATGCGTGACGTGGGTTTGATTAAAAACGATGAGCCTTTCACTAACTTGCTGACGCAAGGCATGGTGCTGAAAGATGGCTCGAAAATGAGCAAATCCAAAGGCAACACAGTGGATCCGCAAGCCTTAATTGATGCCTACGGAGCAGACACCGCACGGCTTTTCATGATGTTTGCCGCGCCACCAGACCAAAGCCTAGAATGGGCGGACAGCGGCGTTGAAGGTGCGAGCCGGTTTTTAAAACGTTTGTGGAAAGCGTGTTTTGAGCATGTCAGCTTAGGTGCAATTGAGGCTTATAAGACCGGAGATTTAACGGCTGAATTAAAAGCTCTACGCCTACAATTGCATCAAACCATCGAAAAAGTGGGCGACGACTACGGCCGCCGCCACAGTTTTAACACAGCGATTTCTAGTGTGATGGAATTGATGAACGCGCTCGCGAAAATCGAAGCGACAGATGCAACCACGCGCAGCGTGCGCCAAGAGGTTTTGCAGAATGTTGCCCTGTTGCTGTCACCAATCGTGCCGCATATTTGCCAGGCACTATGGTCAGAACTCTGCCCTGCAAGTCATATTCTAAGCGCGCTCTGGCCTATCCCTGATAAAACCGCCATGGTACAGGACACGGTAGAATACGTGGTTCAGGTGAATGGCAAACTGCGCGGCAATATGACAGCTTCACGCCAGGCAAGTAAAGAGGCGGTTGAAAAAATGGTGCTTGAACAAACTTATGTGACAAAGTTTTTGCTAGAAGGCACATCTGTGCGTAAAATCATTGTTGTACCGAATAAACTGGTGAACGTAGTGATAGGATAAATGTTGAAACTCAGCCTTCGTGCATTACTTTATATTGTCTTAGTTGCCAGCCTGATTGGCTGTGGCTTTCATTTGCGTGGCACAACTGATTTATCATTTAACAGCATATTTATTCAAGGCAACACGCTGGTCATCTCAAAAAACCTCAACAAAACACTTCATACCAATGGCGTAAAAGTGCTTGATAGCGCGGAAAGCGCTGAGCTATTGCTTGAAATGGTAGGCGAGGAAAGCGAAAAGCGTATTCTTTCTTTAAGTGGTAGGGGCAAAGTAAATGAATTTGAGCTCTATTATCGTGTGCATTACCGCGCTAAGCTTGCTGGTGCGGAGCTCTGGAGCCCGGTCCAAACTATAGAGTCACGCCGCGATTTCTCATACAGCGATGCTAATTTGTTGGCCAAGCAAGGTGAAGAAAAACGCTTAAACGAAGGCATGCAACAAGATGTAATAAGTGGTTTAATGCGCAGGCTATCTGCCCTAAAGAAATAGTACGCTTAAATGGCCTACAACATTAAATGGCGCGCCTAGAACAAAATCATCTAAAACAACAGCTTACACAACAATTATCGCCCTTGTATGTTCTGGTTGGCGATGAGCCATTAGCACAGAGCGAATGCCTGGACATGATACGCCAGGCTGCGCGCAAGGCAGGAGCGGATGAGCGCACCAGTTATATTGTAGAGCGCAATTTTAATTGGCAGGCCATTCAGCAATATGCCCAGGCACTCTCGCTTTTTTCATCAAAACGTATTCTCGAAATACATATTCCCAGCGGTAAACCTGGCGTGGATGGCGGTAAAGCTTTAAGCGAGCTTGCTGCTAATTTAATTCAGGACACCACTGCGATTATCGTGCTGCCAAGCCTGGAGCGCGAGGCTAAAAATAGCGTCTGGTTTAATGCATTGCAAAATGCTGCGATGCTAATTGAATTGAAAGAAATCGCACCAAACCAGCTTCCACAATGGCTTGCAGGCCGGTTGGCATTGCAAAATCAAAGCGCAGATGCCGCATCGTTAGCGTTTATTGCGCATCAGGTAGAAGGCAATCTGCTGGCTGCACATCAGGAAATTCAAAAGCTGGCATTGTTGTACCCAGCTGGCGAAATCAGCGCTGATGCGGTGCGTGAGGCGGTGCTCAATGTATCGCGCTATGACGCGTTCCAGCTTGGCGAGGCCGTATTGGCGGGCGATGCCGAACGTACCACACGTATTCTGCAGGGCTTGCAGGACGAAGGCGAACAGCCTGTTGCCGTAATGAACCCGCTGATGTGGCTATTGCGCCCCTTGGTGCGCATTAAGCAGGCAGAAGCGCGCGGCGAAAATGTGATGAATGCGATGACGAATGCACGCATTTATGGCGACCGGCAATCGCTGGTAAAGCGTGCATTGGCACGGCTTAGCCTGCGACAGCTTGAAGCCGCATTACAAAAACTATGTGATATCGACAAAACCGCCAAAGGCGTGATGCAAGGCGATGCCTGGCTCGAACTCTCCAGATTATGTTTCGGGCTGGCTAAAGTACGCAGTCGCTAGTTTATCAGCCAGCAAAAAAGTATAATGCCAACCATGGAAAATAAAGATCACATTAAGCAATACATGCAAAAAGTGGGTGCTGAAGCGCGCAAAGCCTCTCGGCTGATGGCCAGCGCCAGCACCAACACCAAAAACCTCGCGCTCACACATATTGCCCAGGCAATTTTGCGTGACAAAGCTGCTTTGCTAGCAGCCAACAAGCAGGATGTTGATGCCGCACACGCAAATGGCCTAGATGCGGCGATGCTGGACAGGCTCACTTTAACCGAAAAATCCATCAGCGCCATGGCAGAAGGCTTGCGACAAATCGCGACTTTGCCTGACCCAATTGGCGAAATGAGCAATTTCAAATACCGCCCAAGCGGCATACAAATCGGCCAGATGCGGGTGCCTTTGGGCGTGATTGGCATTATTTATGAAGCACGGCCAAACGTAACGGCAGATGCGGCCGGTCTTTGCATCAAATCGGGCAATGCGGCCATTCTGCGCGGTGGCAGCGAGGCGATTCATTGTAACCAGGCCTTGGCTAAACTGGTACATGAAGGACTGGAAAAAGCTGGTTTGCCCGCATCTGCCGTGCAGGTGGTTGAAACTATAGACCGGGCTGCAGTGGGCGAACTTATTACCATGAAGGCATTTGTAGATGTCATCGTGCCACGCGGCGGCAAAAGTCTGATAGAGCGCATCAGCAATGATGCACGTATCCCAGTGATCAAGCACCTGGATGGCAATTGTCACGTGTATGTTGATGACGATGCAGATTTTGATAAAGCACTGCGCATTTTAGAAAACAGCAAAACGCAGCGACTAGGCACTTGCAACACAGCAGAATCGCTGTTGGTTGCACGTTCTGTCGCCAGCACCATGTTGCCTAAATTGGCCGCTATGCTTATTTCGCACGGTGTTGAAATTCGCGGCTGCGCCGAAACCTGCGCGCTGGTAAAACAAGCCAAACCAGCGACTGAAGAAGATTATTACACTGAATACCTGGCAGCAATTATCTCCTGCAAAGTGGTGGATGGGTTAGATGAGGCAATTGCGCATATCAATCAATATTCATCGCAGCATACCGAAACAATCGTGACTGAAAATTATACGCATGCCAGAAAATTTCTGCGTGAAGTAGATTCCAGCAGCGTGATGGTGAATGCGTCCACAAGGTTCGCCGATGGGTTTGAATATGGTCTGGGCGCCGAAATCGGTATCTCGACCGACAAGCTGCATGCACGCGGCCCGGTGGGTTTGGAAGGCCTGACTTCACTTAAATATATCGTACTGGGTGATGGGCAAGTAAGAGCCTAATTACGCGCTATGGACACGTTCAGCAACGCGCTTTGGGGCTACGGCCTGTTTGGCTATAAACGCTATGCCTGGCTAGCCATATTTTTCGGCGCCATGCCGGATTTAATCACATTTGGCGCATTCATGTTAATGCAAATGATTCAAGGCACCTGGCATATCGGGCCTCCTCCTGTGGCAATTATTCCGGATTGGCTTTTTACTACCTATTCATTGGGTCATAGCTTTGTGATCTGTTTGCCTGTCATCGGCTTGGTTGCGTTGTGGCGCAAATCCATTGCATTCGCCATGCTGGCATGGCCATTTCATATCGTGCTGGATTTTCCGTTTCACACCTTCGCATATTTCCCTACACCAATTTTTTGGCCGATTTATGACTTTAAGATTGATGGCATTTCCTGGGCGCACTGGTATGTGTGGCTGCCGAATGTCGCGGGCTTAATATTGCTGTTTTACTATCGCCGCCGCCAGAACAACCGCCAACAGCTCACATGAAAAAATGTATAGGCCTCTTGGGCGGCACATTCAACCCCATTCACTATGGACATTTACGCATGGCGCAAGAACTGGCCGATGCGCTTGGCTTTGACGAAGTACGATTCATCCCGTCGGCCAATCCGCCCCACAGAACAACGCCAGAAGTTTCTGCCGAGCATCGCGCCGCGATGGTGCAGTTAGCGATTGCTGATAATCCTTTATTTAAGCTGGATATGCGAGAACTAGCGCGCACGGGCGCTTCCTACATGATTGATACACTCATTTCATTGCGGAAGGAATTGGGTGAGCATGCAGTGCTATGCCTGATCATGGGCAGCGATGCTTTTGTAAAACTTGACACCTGGCACCACTGGCAAAAACTATTGGATTACTGCCATATCATTCTGGTACAAAGGCCTAATATTGCGCCAGATCAACCCAAGTTATCCGTAGAACTTACAGCGCTGCTGCACGACCATTACACAGAAAACGTGGATGATTTAACAAATAAAACAAGTGGTTACATTCATATGCAAAAGATTACGCCACTGGATATTTCTGCAACCAAGATTCGGGAAAGTCTAAAGGCTGGTCAAAGTGTGCGCTATTTGATGCCGGAGAATGTCATTGCATACATAGCCACTCACAAACTGTATGGATAATTAGCCATACAGTTTGCGCCCATTTTTTGCGCGATCGCCGCAATATTTTCATCATAAACCGCCATGCCGGGCTCAATCTGATTAGCAATCCAGCCATGCAAAACCAGTTGTCGCGCTTTGATGGCTTCTAGCGTCAGCAAGGTGTGATTGATGCAGCCCAATTTCATCCCCACCACCAGTATTACTGGATTATCAAGCGCTGCAGCCAAATCGGCCATGCTTTGCCGATGATTGAGCGGCACCAGAAAACCGCCCGCGCCTTCTACAATCACGATATCCGCCATGCTCGCAAGCTGGTTAAAGGCCTGCTGAATCACCTCAATTTTAATTTCAACGCCGGCCTGTTCCGCGGCAATGTGCGGCGCAATAGGCGCCTTAAAACTATAGGGATTGACTAGTTCGCGCGGGGCTTTGACGTTGCTGGTTTGCGTGAGCCTGAGCACATCTTCATTCACCCATTCTCCGTCCACAAACTCGCATCCGGCCGCAACGGGTTTCATGCCAATCACTTTGTAGCCTTGCGCGACATAATCTTGGATGAGTTTGCAGGCGGCGTAGGTTTTACCCACCCCTGTATCGGTGCCGGTGATGAAAAACGCTTTTTTCATTTACGTTTTGTAAAAACAATTGGGGCAAAATCCTGCCCTGCAGGCCGCATGGATACTGGCATGCATTCTTTTGTCCAAGCATGCCCGTAAATCACTTCAAATGTCGCGGGCAACTTGCCATGGGTACGAAATTTTTCGTAATGGTCCGACAAGTTCTGCAAAAAGCTTCTGCCCTGCAAGCCACGCGCACGGCCATTTGTCGCGTTATGCGCGCCAATGGCTTTCAGGTCTTTCATCACGCCTTTCACGTCGTCATAAGTCAGCGTGTAGCGCTCCACATCCAGCACCGGCGCGCTAAAACCAGCACGTGTGAGCGCATCGCCAATGTCGTGCATATCAATAAAGCGGCTCACATGCGTGTGGCCGTTGCTGGTCGCCGCGCGCAGTTCTTTCAAGGTATCCGGCCCAAACGTGCTGAACATAAACAGGCCATTGGGCTGCAGCACGCGCGTCATCTCCGCAAATGCACCATCCAGATCATTACACCATTGCAAAGCGAGGTTTGACCAAACCAGATCTATGCTGCTGCCGGCAAGGGGCAGATGTTCAATATCCGCGCAGATGAGGTTTTTGGCACCGAATATTTTTCTTAGAATCGGCTGCTGCGCACCGGTTTTTTGCAACATGCCGAATGCGATGTCCAGCGAATAAACCTCTGCCCTTCTGAATTTTTTTTGCAAGCCAAAGCTGCCGTGCCCTGTGCCACAACCCGCATCCAGTATGGCCTGTGGGGAAATCTTCACCAAGTCCAGACGGCTCAGCATTTCTTCGCGCACTTGTTTTTGCAGCACTGCTGCGGCATCATAGCTACTGGCGGCACGGTCAAACGAGGCGCGCACGCGGGCTTTGTCTATGAAATACTCATCCCGCATATTGGGCATCACTGGGTTGGCTCTAAAAACTGGTCGAGCGCATCTACAAATTGCTCGCTGTGCGATAAAAAGGGTGCATGCGCCGCCCCTGACATCACACGCAGATAGCCGATTGGCAATTGTTGCATCATCCAGTGCGCCGCCTGCACTGGTGCGAGTGTGTCTCTATCGCCATGGATAAGCAAGGTAGGTTTACGAATATTGGGGATTTCTTCGCGCAAATCAGATTCAAGCAACACATTCAAAGCACGTTGCAAAGTGGTCTGCGTGGGAGTGGGTTTGGTTTCAAAGCTCGCACGCAACTGCTTGATGGTAACGCGCGCGTCTTTAGATTTCATGCACTGTAGCGTTAAAAATTGCAATATTGCGCGTTTATAATCTGCATTCACATTCCGTGCGAAGGTGTTAAAGTTTTCTGGATCAACCCCTTCTTGCCAACCTGGCTTGCCTACGAAGCTTGGTGTAGAGCCCACCAACACTAAACGCCGAATGCGATCGGGCTGATTGAGCGCAATACGTTGCGCCACCAGGCCGCCCAGCGACCAACCCAACACGTCCGAAACACCGGGGATCACCTGCGCAACTTCATCCGCCAGTGCATGTAAATGATACGGCTCTATCGGCCGACTGCTGCCCATGCCAGGCAAATCGACCAAATACAGCATATATTTTTGAGATAATCGCTTGATTAAAGGCTGCCAAACGCCGCTGTGCATACCCCAGCCATGAATCATCACCAGCGGTTGGCCTTGACCGATTATCTCTACATGACAACTCATCTTTATAGCACCCTCTCTGCTTCATTTAACGCATTTGCCAGCCTTAACACATCTTTTTCCGAGTGCGCTGCAGAGAGCGAAATCCGCAGTCGCGCCGTATTCACAGGCACGGTAGGCGGGCGTATCGCCGGCACCAGAATACCCTGCGTTTGCAAGTGTTCACTTAACGCCAAAGCCGCCTGATTGCTGCCTGCCACTAAGGGCTGAACGGCCGTTTCAGAAGGCATCAACTGCCATTTTTTTAAGTTTAAATTCCGCTTTAAAGTTTGAATCAAATGCTGCAAATGTGCCCTTAAATCATCGCCCTGCTCTATCAAACTCACTGATACAGCAAGCGTTGCAGAAAGCGCTGGCGGTGCCGGTGTGCTGTAAACATAGCTGCGCGCTTTTTGAATTAAATAATCAATCACCACTTGCTCACCTGCCACAAACGCACCCGCAACACCTGCCGCCTTGCCCAGCGTAGCCATCATGATGATGCGCGGTGACTTTAGTTTGAAATGGCTCAGGCTGCCCTTGCCATGCTCGCCCAATACGCCAAAGCCATGTGCATCATCAATATACAAATAGGCATCATACTGCTCGCAAAGGCGCAAATAATCAGGGATAGGCGCAACGTCGCCATCCATGCTGAATACTGCATCCACAGCGATGAGTTTATGTTTTGCTGTGCTTGCTTTCAGCAACTTTTCCAACGCAGCCACATCGTTGTGCGCAAAGCGCTGAAAATCCGCGCGACTTAATATCGCGCCATCATTCAAACAGGCATGATTGAGTTTATCGCAAAACACCGCGTCATCACGCCCCATCAGCGCGCTGACCACGCCAATATTCGCCATATAACCTGTTGAAAATACCAGTGCCGCAGGCATGCCCACAAAATTGGCCAGCTTTTTCTCCAGCTCATCATGGTAACGATGATGGCCAGTGATTAAATTGGAAGCGCCACTGCCTACGCCGGAATCTCCTGCCGCATTTTGCATGGCGGCGATGAGTTTTGGATGATTGGCTAAACCTAGATAATCATTGCTGCAGAATGACAAATATTGCTTGTCATTAGCAACGATATGCTCGGCTTGCGGCGAATCCAGAAGCCTGCGCTGGCGCAATAAACCATCGGCTTTACGCTGGTCTAGTTCTTTTCGCAAGTCCGCATGCAGACTTAGCTCTTTTTGTAATGCCATTAGCATATTCAAATTGGGTGAATACCTAATTTGGCAAACAACTTTTTATCGCTTTCTGTTTCAGGGTTGGCCGTAGTGAGTAATTTATCACCATAAAAAATACTGTTGGCGCCCGCAATAAAACAAAGCGCCTGGATGCCTTCATGCATGCTCTGGCGACCGGCAGAAAGGCGCACAAAACTCTTTGGCATGGCAATACGTGCCGCCGCAATGGTGCGCACAAATTCAAATGGATCCAGTTCTTCAGTGCCATGCAATGGCGTCCCCTCTACCTGTGTGAGCAGATTAATCGGCACGCTTTCGGGCGGGCGCTCCATATTCGCCAGCTGCGCCAGCAAGCCCGCGCGCTGATTGCGTGATTCGCCCATGCCGATGATGCCGCCGCAGCACACATTGATATCCGCTTCACGCACACTATCCAGCGTGTCCAGCCGCTCTTGATAAGTACGCGTGGTAATTACGTCGCCATAAAACTCTGGTGCGGTATCCAGGTTGTGGTTGTAATAATCCAGCCCCGCTTCTTTTAGTTGTGCCGCCTGCCCATCTTTCAGCATGCCTAGCGTTGCACAGGTTTCCAAACCCATCGCTTTCACTTCGGCGATCATTTTGAGCACAGGCTCCAAATCTTTTTGTTTTGGGCTACGCCAAGCAGCACCCATGCAGAAGCGGCTTGCGCCATTGTCTTTGGCTTCTTGCGCAGCAGCAAGTACATCATCCAACGCCATCAGCGGCTCATTTTCCACATCGGTGTGGTAGCGCGCCGCTTGCGGACAGTAACCGCAATCCTCGCTGCAACCGCCTGTTTTGATTGATAAAAGCGTGCTTACCTGCACAGCGTTAGGGTCGAAGTTCTCACGATGCACGGTTTGCGCACGATGCATCAAATCGCTAAACGGCAACTCAAATAATGCGACGATTTCATCTACGTTCCAGCGATTCACAATCTTTGTTTCGCTTTTGCAGTTGTGAAGAGCATCTGTGTTTATAATAGATTCCTGGCTGTTTTTTTGACTGGCTTTATCTGTCGTCTCGAGCATGTTTCACCTTTGGTATGTGACTAATTTTATTGGCAAATTATAAGCTGTAAAGCGATTACGATGCAACAACTTAACAATTGGTTAAAAAATAATCATCTGTCAAATTACGGCAGTTTTATTAATGCAATTCTTAAGCAACACTGCCTTTTATGTGCATCGCCAGGAGGCAATATCCATGCGGTCTGCAGGGCATGCCTAAATGACTTGCCTTGGCATCCAAAAACGAGTTGTCCGCAATGCGGGTTAAGCTCCAGTGGCCAAGTATGCGGCAGCTGCATCAGCTCACCACCCGATTTTGATGCAACGCAAGCCGTGTTTCTATATGCATACCCCATAGATGCCATGATGCAACGCTACAAATACGGCAGCTTGCTCAATATCAGCCAGACCTTTGGGCAACTACTCTCTCAAAAAATCAATATAGACAGCGTCGATTTAATCATCCCAATGCCCATGCACCACGCGCGGATCAAGGAACGAGGCTTTAACCAGGCGCTTGAAATTGCTAAAGTTTTAACCAAAAATCACAAAGAAAAATTAGATTACAAAAGTGCAGAAAGACAAAAACTCACGCCGCCGCAAGCAAGCTTGCCGTTGAAAAAACGCGTCAAAAATATTAAAGGCGCATTTAAGGTAAATGGCGATTTAACCGGCAAACGCATCGCCATAGTCGATGACGTCATGACCACCGGCGCCAGCCTGAACGAACTCGCAAAAACCTTGAAAAAAGCCGGTGCAAGCCATGTAGAATGCTGGGTGATTGCGCGCACATTACCACATAAGTAATTTAGGTTAATTGAGAATATTGAGGGAGATTAAACAATGTTTTTTAACATCTTAGAAGCAAACCAAAATTACACTCACTCAGAAGATACTGATGATTTTGGTATTACATTCACACTTAGCCCAACTGAAATGGACTACATTGAAATTGGTAAGGAATATGCAGTCGCTTCTATGAACAAGCAATGGTTGATGAAAGATAAAAAGCTCGCCAACACAAGCATCACCTTCAACGATATATCCAGCGTTAAAAGAACAGCGCCTGGAGCCTATCAGAATTTATTACAATCGGATAAAAAAGTCATCGGGATAGGCATGTTCGTTGAAGAAACGGAAACCGACTTCCAAACCTATCCTGGCTTGCTGGGCCTTCAGGTATGGTTGTCCAGCAAAGCATACAACCACCTCTTCAGCCAGCTGCTCAATAAAAATATTCCCTCAGCAATAAATATTGATTTAAAAGGTCTGGAATATGGTTGGGAGCCAGATGGTAGCCATACAATTTGGGATATCGATAAAAACAACATCAACGATATACTTCAAATTAGCAGCGTTTCAATCCATTATAAATTGCACCAGCAAACTGCTTTAGACATAGAGGCTGCCGAGATAATCAAAGAGCGGGAACAGAATGAGAAAAAGGAATTATCAGCCAATAGTGGTGACAAACCCGGGCAGGTAAGTCCGTCTGATTTCAAGAAAATATTAAGCAAAATTTACTCATTGTTAATAGTTATTGCGGTATTGCTGGCCATAAGCATTTTTAAGCATTAGTCGCGATGTTCCATATCGTTTTATTTGAGCCCGAAATTCCGCCTAACACAGGCAATATCATCCGCCTGTGTGCCAATACCGGTGCGGCTTTGCACTTGATTGAGCCGCTCGGTTTTAAGCTGGAAGACAAACAACTGAAACGCGCCGGGCTGGATTATCACGAATACGCGAATTTAACTTTGCACAAAAATTGGGATGCGTTTAAACAAGCCATGCAAGGCAAGCGCATGTTTGCAATGACCACTAAAGGCAGTCAAAACTATGCGAACGTGGAATTTAAAGCAGGCGATGTATTTGTGTTTGGCCCAGAAACGCGCGGTTTGCCAGAAGCAATTCGTAATGAATTTGCACCAGAATTTAGATTACGTTTGCCAATGCTGCCAGAAAGTAGAAGCTTGAATTTATCGAATAGCGCCGCAGTGTTGCTGTATGAGGCTTGGCGCCAGATGGACTTTAAAGGCGGGGTTTGAAGGTGGAAACTAAACTGCCTCGGCTTTTTGTTCGCGCCCAAGCAAATCCGTCACCGCCTCGCGCGCAGATTTTCCGTGTGTAAGTGCTTGATTGACTTCATAAGTAATTGGCATTTCAATACCCATGCTATCTGCGCGGCGCATCACTTCACGCGCCGTGTTTACGCCCTCAGCCACGTGACCTAAGCCTTTTAGCACGTCTTCTAAAGCCTTACCACTGGCCAATTGCAGGCCAACTTCTCGGTTGCGCGAATATTGCCCCGTACAGGTTAAAATTAAATCACCCGCGCCTGCCAGGCCCATAAAGGTCTCGGTTTTAGCGCCCAGCGCAACACCAAAACGCGTAATCTCTGCAAGGCCACGCGTAATTAAGGCGGCACGTGCGTTGTTGCCAAAACCCATGCCGTCAGAAATGCCGGCAGCAATCGCCATCACATTTTTAAGTGCGCCACCGACAGAAACACCAATCACATCGGTGCTGTTATAAACTCGTAAGTTGCCGCCATGAATTAAACTGGCAGCCTCAAGCGCAAAATCTGCATCATTTGCGGCCAATGTAACCGCGGTTGGTAGCCCGCGCACCAGCTCTGCCGCAAAACTAGGGCCTGAAAGCGCGCCCCATTTTTGATCTGGACCAAGTTCTTCAAGCGCCACTTCATATGGCAATTTGGCCGATTGCGGTTCCAGGCCTTTGTGCGCCCAAATAATGGGCTTAGTTGATTTTAACTTATTAAGCTCTTTTAAAATATTACGAAAACCTGCGGTTGGTACCACTGATAAAATTAAGTCGGCACCTTGAATTGCCGTGGCTAAATCATCTTCAACCTGAAGGTTATCGTTAAACTGAAAATCACCCAAATACATTGGGTTAGCGCGCGCTTTGCGCATGCCGGATACATGCCCCGCGTTACGTGCCCACAGACTAACTTGATGCTGATTGCTGATGTGCATTGCAAGCGCCGTACCCCAGGCGCCTGCGCCCAGGACTGCTATTTTAGAACCGGCTATTTTACTCACTTAATTTGCACCCCAGATGCTGCCAATTTGCACAAAGCCTATAATGCCATCACGATGTTTGACCTTCACCCAGCCATTTTTAATGCCGGGCGATACCAACTCTAGCATCACATCTTTATCTACTGTGGCAAGCAATGCAGAAGTTGCATCTTCGGCCATTCTGATGTCCGTTTTTACAATCACCAGCACCATGCGCCTGCTGCTTAGCTGCTTATTTTCTATCCAACTCAAGCTGCCCAATTGATCGCGCACTTTGGTCCAATCGCCCAGGTTTACAATCACTTCAACCGGATAGCCACCGCTTAGAATATATAGCTTGCTAGCTTCTTTAGAGGGCGCATCATATAAAACCGCCTTAGGTGGCACAACGGAGCGAAACTCCAATGCCTGGGCAGAAAAAGAAAACACCAGGTTAGCAGACGCGGCTAAACCTAGTGTTAATAATTGCCTAGAGAAATTAATTGGCTTTTGCTGCATTTTCAGCTTGCTGTTTTTGCTGCATAAACAAGGCTTCAAAATTAATCGGGTTCAGCAATACAGGCGCAAAACCAGCTCGAGTCACCATGTCTGAAACCGCTTCGCGCGCAAATGGGAACAAAATATTTGGGCAAGTTACAGCAACAATTGGCTCTAAGTTTTCTTCAGGCACGTTGCGAATTGCAAAAATGCCCGCTTGTGTCACTTCTACCAAAAATGCAGTTTTCTCGCCTATTTTTGCGGTTACAGTGATTTTAAGCGACACTTCAAACACACCTTCATCCAATTTTTGTGCAGAATTGCCAAGCTCTACATTGACTTGCGGGACAGTGTGATCAGTAAATATCTGTGGCGCATTGGGCACTTCGATAGATGCATCTTTTACATAAAGCTTCTCGATACCAAAGCCGGGTTGTGCCTGCTGGTTTTCTTGACCTGCTTGTTCTGCCTGTGCAGCTCCGCTTGAAGCGGCGTTATTTTCTTTTGCCATGTGATTTGTTCCTAAAACTGGTGATGTGGTTGTGATTAAATAAAAACCGATTGTACATTTTAACTATTAATCGGCTTTTGTTCATTAAATTATTTTGCAGATAGTAATGGAGCTAGCAATGAATCCAGTCCGCCGGCCAAATCCAGCGCGCGCAAGTCATCAAAACCGCCAATATGTTGATCGCCAATATAAATTTGCGGCACGGTACGGCGGCCTGTTTTTTGCATCATCTCGATGCGTTGCTCGGGCTGCAAATCAACACGGATTTTGTTGATTTCCTTCACACCTTTACTGATTAACAAGCGTTCGGCATTGGCGCAATACGGGCAAACTGCCGTGGTATACATGATAATTTTGGCCATCATTAAATCTCTCAAGCTTTTACTAACGGCAATTTAGCTTCCACCCAGCCATCCAACCCGCCCTGCAGGCTGTGCAACTTGCTGAATTGTTGTGCTTGTAGAATAGTGCAGGCCGCTCTGGCCTGCGTACCTTTTTGGCAATGCACCAGCACAGGCTTATCTTTAAATTTTTCAATCTCTTTTAGACGATTTGCCAACTCAGCTACAGGAATATGTTTTGCGCCCTGAATATGGCCACCCGCAAACTCGGCTGCATCACGCACATCCAAAATCAGCGGCTTGCTGCGGTTTAACATCAGCACCGCCTCGGTGGCCGAAACATTGGGCACGCCACTTGCGCCGCGATTAAATAATGGCCACAACAGAGCAAGACCTGAGCCAATCGCCAAGCCAATTAATAGTGCATTATGCTTAATAAATTCCAATATTCTTCCTTCATATTCCTTCATATTTAAGTGAGGCTAACTAACGACAAATTCAATGCTATTATTTTATAGCGGCGTGGTTGATTTCATGCGTTTTTACCACGCTGCTATTATAATATACAAACCTATTATCACTTTAGACATTATCATGCAAATCACTCCTGTCATATTAATCATTCTAGATGGCTTTGGTTATCGTAAAGAAGCAGCTGATAACGCGATTGCGCTGGCTAACACACCCAACCTGGACGCACTCAAAGCAAACTATCCTAATATGCTGATTAACGCCTCCGAGCATTACGTTGGCTTGCCAGATGGGCAAATGGGCAACTCTGAAGTCGGCCATTTGAATATCGGCGCGGGGCGTATTGTGTTTCAGGATTTTGAGCGCATTAATAATAGCATCACCAGCGGGGAATTCTTTCAGCACCCTGAATTATGCAAAGCACTGCAACTATTAAAAGCGACCAACAAGGCGCTGCATATTTTCGGTTTACTATCAAACGGCGGCGTACATAGCCACCAGGAGCATATTCACGCCATGCTGGAAATGGCGGCTAAACAAGGCTTGAGTAAAGTCTATGTACATGCGTTCTTAGATGGTCGCGACACGCCTCCTGTGAGCGCAGCGCCATTCATTGCTGCACTGGAGGAAAAAATTAAATCCTTAGGCGTTGGCAAAATCGCCTCTATTAGCGGACGCTTTTATGCGATGGATCGCGATAAACGCTGGGAGCGCGTTGAAGCTGCCTACACCATGCTTACAGAAGGTACAGCCGACTTCACAGAAACCTCTGCCAGCGCAGCCTTGCAGGACGCCTACGCACGTGGTGAAAACGACGAATTTGTTAAGTGCACGGCGATTCGCCAACCGAATGAGGCGCCCATCCATTTAGAAGATGGCGATTGTGTGGTGTATATGAACTTTAGAAGCGATCGCGCGCGCCAACTCAGCCATGCCTTGCTGGCAGAAGAGTTTGATGGCTTTCACCGCCGCCACGTACCAAAACTTTCTGGCTATTTCACCTTAACGCAATTTGATAAAAAAGAAACCAAAGCCACACCCATTTTTGCGCCGTATACCGTCAAAAATACTTTCGGTGAATATTTGCAAAGCTTAGGCTTAACCCAATTGCGCATTGCTGAGACAGAAAAATATCCGCACGTGACATTCTTTTTTAACGGCGGTGAAGAAGCCGTATTTAAAGGCGAAGAGCGCATTCTGGTGCCCTCCCCAAAAGTTGAAACTTATGACTTGCAGCCAGAAATGAGCGCGCCGGAAGTCACTGATAAGTTGGTAGAAGCCATTCTCAGCAAAAAGTACAACGCCATTATCTGCAATTTTGCCAACTGTGACATGGTGGGCCATACAGGTAATCTGCAAGCAGCCATTAAAGCGGTCGAA
This sequence comes from Methylotenera sp., assembly GCA_049687015.1. Lineage (GTDB taxonomy): Bacteria > Pseudomonadota > Gammaproteobacteria > Burkholderiales > Methylophilaceae > Methylotenera_A. The sequence continues at coordinate 65,989 of JBAVIP010000037.1, forward strand.
ACACTGGATACCAGCGTTGGGCGAGTGGTATCTGCCATGCAAAGTATCGGTGGCGAAGTGCTTATCACTGCTGATCACGGTAACGCAGAGATGATGCTAGATTACATTAACCATCAGCCGCACACTCAGCACACCACCAACCTGGTGCCTTTGATTTATGTAGGCCGCGAAGCCAAGCTGGCCGAAACGGGCGCATTGTCAGACCTGGCGCCAACTTTACTGCAGATGATGGGCGTGCCGCAGCCAATAGAAATGACGGGTAAAAGTTTACTTAAATTTGATGCTTAAGTTGCAGCAGCTTAAGCGGCCAATCGTAAAATGGCCGTTCTCGTTATTGTTGTTATTATGCTTTTGCGCCAGCTTTATTCTTGTTGGGAATAGCTTTGCAGCAAAAAAAATCGATGCGGCAAAGGAGGATTTAAGCGACATTCAGGAAAAAATCCAGGCCCTGAAAAAAGAGCTGGATAACAGCCAGGGAGCGCATAAAGACGCGGCTGATGCATTAAAGGAATCTGAAACAGCCATTAGCTCTGCCAATCAAAAGTTGCGTGAAATCAACCAAAAACAAAAACAAAATAAAACCACGCTAAACTCACTCAAAAAACAATCTCTTACTATCAACGAAAAGCTAAATCAGCAGCAAAAACAGTTGAGCGCTTTGCTGTATCAGCAATATAAGCATGGCAACCAAAGCTATACCCAGTTAATTTTGCAAAACAAAAATCCTAGTGAAATTGCACGCGATGTTAAATATTTTTCTTACATTGCCAAAGCGCATGCCAAAATAATTGATGACATGCAAGGGAGTTTGGTAAAAGTTAAAGTGCTTAACAACAAAACTGCTGCGGCATTGCAGGAAGTAGCGGATTTAAAGGCCAGACAAGAGGCTGAAAAGAAAACACTTGAGCAACAGAAACAAGAGAAATGGAAAGTGGTAAAAAGTCTCTCGCAACAGATAGCGGCGCAGCGTAACGAAATTAACAAACTAAAACGTGATGAAAAAAACCTTTCTAATCTAGTTGAGCGTTTGGCCAAAATCATCCCAAAGCGAACCAAAAAAATTGTTAAGAAAAAAACTACGAATAACGAAGCTATAAGTACGATAGATGATAAGGCTAATGAAAAGCCGAATCAAACTATCGCAAAAAATGAGGAAACACCGACTAACGCTTATTCTGGTAGCGATTTTGCAGCGCTGAAAGGCAAGCTGCATTTACCTGTACGCGGTGACGTGACAAACCGATTTGGCTCGCCGCGCGAGGATACCGGCATTACCTGGAAAGGTTTGTTTATTAAAGCCGCTGAGGGCAATGACGTAAAGTCTGTGGCGGATGGCCGCGTAGTGTTTGCCGACTGGATGCGCGGCTTTGGCAACCTGATTATTGTCGATCACGGTGATGGCTATATGAGCTTGTATGGCAACAACCAGGCGGTGCTGAAGCATGTGGGCGATGAAGTAAATGGCGGCGACGCGATTGCCTCCGTCGGCAACAGCGGCGGCAACGAAAGCAATGGCCTGTATTACGAATTGCGTCACCTAAGCCAACCATTTGATCCACTAAGATGGAGCGTTATTCGTTAGGCTAAATCAATCCTTATGCGCGCACCCATCGCGTAAGCTTGCACTTCATACGGACTTTGCATATAACCTTTTCGACAAGACCACGCGTATTTTAGCAAGGTCATACCATGCAAAAACTGTGCAACATGCGTGAGCTCGTGACCCAATAAAACATTACCTTGTGGCGTATTGGCTTGATAATGTCCGGCACGAAAATAAATCGTTTTTCCCAGCACCACCGCGCACATTTCGTGCCGCAGCCAAAACGGCACTTTACCATCGACAATGCGCGCAATATGCAACACTTGTTGGCTGAAATACGGTTTAAAAAACATGCGTTCTTGCACGCTTAAAGGACGGTCTTGCTCGAACACCTTCAATCACCTATTGCATGCAAAATAATGCGCCGCGTGGCTAGCATGTGTCTGTGCTCGAACAAAAAAATACCTTGCCATTGACCAAGTGCAATTTTTGCCTCGATAATGGGAATAGACAGGCTAATCTGCGTCAATGCGGTGCGTACATGCGCGGGCATATCGTCCGGGCCCTCCACCGTGTGAATAAACAAACTGTCTCCATCCGGCACCAAGCGATTAAAAAATGCCTCCATATCCACCAATACATCAGAATCGTAATTTTCATTAATCAACAAACTGGCCGACGTGTGCTGAATGTACAGTGTGAGCAGACCTGTGTGTAAACCGAGCCCGTTCGCCCAGTTAAGCACTTGTGGTGTGATGTCATACAACCTGCGTCCCTGCGCTTTAACACTGATTTGGTGTGTGAATTGCTGCATTTTAAAAACCCTTATTCAATAACATTAGCATAACTTAATTTCTCATAAAAATAGTTGACAACATAAAATGTTTAATTTAACCTTTTGGTTAATTAACAATTTGGTTAAATAATATGTCAGATCAACTTAGCAATACTTTTTCCGCACTTGCCGACCCAACCAGACGGGCAATTCTAGCGCGTTTAGCATTAGGTGAAACAACGGTCAACGAACTGGCCGAACCATTTGAAATGAGCTTACCCGCCGTGACCAAACATTTAAAAGTGCTGCAGCGCGCGGGTTTGATTTCGCAAAGTCGCCAAGCGCAGTGGCGTCCATGCAAGCTGGAAGTCGCACCCATGAAAGAGGTTGCCAATTATCTCGAACAGTACCGCCAACTTTGGGAACAACGCTTTGACCAATTAGATAGTTATTTGAAAACCCTTCAAGCACAGGAGAAAACAAATGAGTAAAACAGAAAATATTGCAGACCGTGAAATCGTCACTTCTCGCGTTTTTGACGCGCCGCGTGAACTGGTGTGGGAGGCGTGGACGAATCCCAAGCACATCGTGCACTGGTGGGGTCCGAATGGCTTTACAACTACGATTGAGAAAATGGATTTGCGCGTTGGCGGCGAGTGGAAGTATATGATGGTTGGCCAAGACGGCAGGTGCTACCCCAACCACATGGTGTACAAGGAAGTCACGCGTCCATCTAAATTAGTTTCCGACCATGGCGATGGCGAGCGAGTGTGGTTCGAAGTCAGCGTCACTCTGCAAGAAACAGGTGGCGGCACCTTGGTCACGCTACGCCACCTTTTCTCCAGCAAAGAATCCCGCGACGAGGTGGTCGAGAAGTATGGCGCCATCGAGGGTGGCAAACAGCACCTAGCAAAGCTCGAAGCTTACATCAAGGAGAAGCTAGCATGAACCACAAATTTAACCCAGAACTTGACCTGATGCTTGAACGCATTGTCGATGTGCCGTGCGAGCTAGTTTGGGAGGCTTGGACAACACCTGAAAAACTGATGCCGTGGTTTTGCCCCTTGCCGTGGAAAACGGTTGAATGCGAAATTGATTTGCGCTCTGGCGGCAGGTTTTTTACCGTAATGCAATCGCCAGAAGGGCAGAAATTTCCCAATGATGGCTGTTATTTGGAGGTGATTAAAAACGAAAAACTCACTTGGACCAATGCGCTTGAACCAGGTTTTCGCCCAGCCAAGCAGCCAGAAGCCAGCCCAGACCATGAATGCGCAGAATTTTTAATGACTGCAACCATTCTGTTGGAACCGCACGCCAAAGGCACAAAATACACCGCACTGGTGCAGCACGCCAATACTGAAGCGCGAGTTAAACATGAAAAAATGGGTTTCTACGAAGGCTGGGGAACTTGCCTTGATCAGCTAGTTGCAATAATTAAAAGCAAATAACTTTAAACAATGTCCTGCAAGCCAATATCCATAAGGCTCGCAGCAGAATGAGCAATATGACGGAACCAAGCGCAATAAATTAAGCCGAAATCTATACGCGAACCTAGAATACTACGAAATCAATAATGTGAGCTTAAGGAGAATTAAAATGCTAAAAACCATTGCAATCATCATCGCAGTAATGATCGCGGCGATTCTTATATATGCCTCTACGTTACCAGATACTTTTCGCATTGAGCGCTCAATAAACATTAAAGCGCCACCCGAAAAAATAACGCCGCTGATTAACAATTTTCATAATATGCAAACCTGGTCAGCTTGGGAGAAAATTGACCCTGCCATGAAACGTACCTACAGTGGTGCGGACAGTGGCGTAGGTGCGCAATACGCGTGGGAAGGTAACAAAGATATTGGCTCTGGCAGCATGGAAATCACAGAATCAACGCCTACAAAAGTCGCCATGAAGCTTGATTTTACTGCGCCTTTTGAGGCGCATAATATGGTGGAATTTACACTCACGCCCAGTAATGTGGGCACGACCGTCAATCACGCCATGTTTGGCCCTAGCCCTTATATTTCCAAAATAATGTGTTTGTTTTTTAGCATGGAAAAAATGGTCGGCCCAAAGTTTGAAGAGGGGCTAGCTGCGCTGAAAGCAAGTGCTGAAAAGTGATTTTTAGCGTTAATTAAAGAGGAGATATTAAAGTGGAAGCAGAACTTCATAATAATCTGATTAAAACACTTAAAGATCGATTCGCTAACAACATGCGTCGCCATGCTGAAATCAACTGGAATCTTGTGCAAGCTAAATTGGAGGCTTGTCCTGAAAAGATTCATGTGCTGTGTGAAATGGAACGTACTGGTGGAGAACCAGATGTCGTTGATTATGATGAAAAAACCTGTGAGTTCATCTTCTGTGATTGTTCATCAGAAAGTCCTACAGGCCGACGTAGCCTTTGTTATGACCGCGAGGCTCTCGACTCACGCAAAGAAAACAAACCGAGCGGAAGTGCTTTAGAAATGGCATTTTCTTTGGGCGTTGAGATGCTTACAGAACAACAATATCGTGCATTGCAAGCGTTAGGGGTGTTTGATATGAAAACTTCAAGCTGGGTGAAAACACCGGGCGAGATAAGGGTACTAGGTGGTGCCCTATTCTGTGACCGTCGCTATGACCATGTTTTCGTGTATCACAACGGTGCAGAATCATACTACGCCGCCAGAGGTTTTCGGGGCAGGCTCAAAGTTTAGCCCAGGCTACGCGAGCTGCAACCATATTGCTAGAGCTACACGAAAAAGACACAAAATACACTGCTTATGTGCAACATAACAACGTTGCGCATCGCATTCAGCACGAAAAAATGGGCTTTGAAGCAGGCTGGGGTGCTTGCTTGGATCAACTTGTGGCGATACTTAAAAAAGAAGTAAACTAAAGCCATAAAATTAGGCTCAAAAAGGATAAATTAATGGCCAATGAAAAGCTTGAGGGTTCATGTCACTGTGGTTCAGTTAAATGGCAATTTGATGACGATCCTGAATCAGCTACGGCTTGCAACTGCACAATATGCCGCCGCTACGGCGTGTTATGGATCTACGATTTTGAAAACGAGAGAATCAAAGTCTCTGGACCAACCACAATTTACACCCGTGGCAAAGCACTAGAATTCCATTTTTGCCCGACCTGTGGCTGCGTGGCATATTGGCGAGCGCAAAAAACAGACCAAGAAGGAAAGCGGCGAATTGCGGTGAATCTTCGATTATCAGAACCTGAGCCTGTGGCCAATTTACCCATTGACCATTTTGATGGGTTGGACAGTTTTGAAGATTTGCCACGAGATGGGCGATGTGTCGCCGATTACTGGAGCTAAAATGCTTAAAATGATTGCAAACATTATTGTTGTATTGATTTTAGCGATTCTTAGCAACAATAAGAAGTTTGCATGATGGCTAAAACAATCACCGTTCATGATTTTATGGCGAATCTTGCGCATCCGCTGAAAGCGGAAATTGAAGCGGTGCGGTCGATTATCTTGGCTGCAGATGCCAATATCTCTGAATGTGTTAAGTGGAATGCGCCGAGTTTTTATTTTTAAAGATGACTTTGCCACATTCAAATGACGTCCCGAGGAAACGATACAAATAATTCTGCACACGGGGGCAAAAGTTAAAGCTGATGCAAAAGCGATTGAAATCAATGATACAGCGGGTTTGCTAAAATGGGTGGCTAAAGATAGATGTGTCGCTACATTTTCGGATATGAAAGATATTGAAACCAAAAAGGATGCTATTACTGCCATCGTCACGCAATGGATTAAACAAATTGCATAGGATTAAACGGAGGTCTTATGTCATTTCAAGCATATTTAGATAACATTAAAGCAAAAACGGGCAAAACGCCTGAAGAATTTAAGCAACTTGCAGAGCAAAAAGGGTTGCTTAAATCAGGCGTAAAAGCGGGTGAAATTGTGGCTTGGCTTAAGCAAGGTTTTGATTTGGGGCATGGCCACGCGATGGCGATTTACGCCACATTTAAGGGCAAAAAAGAGTAAGTTAATCAACAGATTAAGGAGAATGAAAATGCGCAAATTTATCCCCATACCAAAAGGCGAGCATACAGTGACGCCCTATTTAAACATTAAAGGTGCGAAAGCGGCTATTGAGTTTTACCGCCAAGTATTTGGCGCAAAAGAAGTTGGGCGGCTGTTGGGGCCAGATGGCACCATTGCCCATTGCGAGCTGCAAATGGGTGATTCCAAAATCATGTTGGCAGAGGAGTCACTAGATTGGTGCAACAAAAGCCCAACTACTTTGGGTGATAGCCCTGTGACCATTGCTTTGTATGTAGATGATGTGGACGCGACTTTTCAGCGTGCGCTAGATGCAGGTGCAAAGCAAGTGATGCCAGTCAAAGACGAGTTTTACGGCTTGCGCGTAGGTGTATTTTACGACCCATTTGGGCACAAATGGCATATCAGCACGCCCATTGAAGAAGTGACTTTTGAAGAAATGCAAAAGCGTTGCGATGCTTTGTTTTCAACTAAAAAGTAACTTGTCGATTTAAATGTGATGCATCCAGTACTGAAGCTGTTAGAAGGCGGCGACCGGCGCTCTATTGGGCGATCAAACGAGGTGGTTGCTTTGGTGTTGGGTAAGCCGGAATTGTTCGATGTGTTGATGTCAGGCATGTTGCTTGCGGACCCGTTAATTCGTATGCGTTGCGCAGATGCCGCTGAAAAAATTACCGTAAAGCATCCAGAATATCTTTTGCCCTATAAGCACCTACTGATTAATGATTTAAGCCAGGTTGAGCAACAAGAAGTGCGCTGGCATGTGGCTGCGATGCTAGCGCGCTTACCACTTAACGAAATAGAACAGAAGCGCGTCGTAGAAATTTTGCTGTCTTACACCAACGACCGCAGCAGCATCGTCAAGACATTTTCCATGCAGGCGCTGGCTGATCTGGCAATGAGAGATAATAAACTTAAACCGCTTGTGCGTCAGCATATTGAAGAACTTAGTGTCACTGGAACTCCCGCAATGCGTGCGCGGGGAAAGTGTTTATTATTAAAACTTCGTTAAGTTGTTCCGCCCTTTTAATATATGCTGTTTATGTACGATTATCTGCGGTGCCTGTAATAAAAACTTGGCCCCCAGTAAAAACGGCTGTAACCATAGGGATAAAAACCATAATATGGGTAATAGAACGGACTTCCATACAAATCGTAATACTGGTTGTACATCAGCGCCCGCTCACGTTGTAGCTGCTTTTGCGCTAAGCGTTTTTCTTGCTCGCGTTTATTCATTTCATCTGCAAGCGCATTCTGCTTGGCCAGCTCGTTGCTTTGCTGAATATAATCCAACACCTTAGTATCTACGCCCCGCTTGCTCAAATCCAAAGTCTGTGTGGGCGTTAGTTCGTAACGCGAGTTGCTGGCTTTAATTTTTGCGATAATTTCATCACTGGTTTTGCCCGCTTTGCTATCCGCCACAATTTCATCTAAGCTCACGGTGGCCACTGGCGGCGGTAACATTTTGGCTAATTGTTCCGGCGTAATTCTGTCGACCTGGCCTTGCTGGGTGCCAGTACTGGCGCAACCAGTCAGTATGACAGCGATTAGCATTGAAATTATTAAATAATGTATTTTCATTTTGAACTCACTTTCTTTAGGGCAGGCGATGCCCCTGTAATGCTCGCATCAAAATCGTGCCGCTTCGATTGGTACAAACCTAATACTTTTTTCACATAGGCGCGTGTTTCCTTATATGGCGGCACGCCTCTATATTTATCTACCGCGCCCTCGCCTGCATTGTAAGCGGCTACTGCAAGCGTCACGTCACCTCTAAAATACGAGAGCAGCCAGCGCAAATACGCTACTCCACCCTTGATATTTTGTGATGCGTTAAAGGCGTTTTTTACGTTAAAACGCTCCGCCGTAGCGGGGATGATCTGCATTAAACCGTTTGCACTTTTGTTAGACTTTGCGGACACCTTAAAGTTGGATTCCGCAGTAATGATCGACAATACCAACTTAGAATCAACCTTATACCAATCGGCAATGGTATCCACCAAATCCACCACCCAGCGCTTACTTTTGGGTAATTTTGCCACATAAGCATCAATTGCCGGCGAACCCTGAGAATTGCCATACTGATGCGCTGGCGCATGTTCCGGCTCTACCGCTTCCAGCACACAAAGCGGCGTATCATTGGTTTTAATTTCAATCGTTTCCAGCATTTTTTGTGCCTCAAAATGCCCATGTGTAGAGGCGATACCAAACAGATTGGCCGCAAAGTCGCGGTTGGGTGGCACACCACGCCCAAATGCATATAGCATACCCAACCTATACAGCCCCTCTGCACTGCCATAGCGCGCCGCTTCACAATACAAATTAGCAGCTTTCCACGCACTTTCCGGATCTTTTTCATCCACCACCAACACACTGGCACGCTCAAGCAAATCCTTGACGATTGGCGGCTCGTTATCAAACGTCTCCAGCTCGGCCTGGCTATAAGCAAATACGCCCTGACTTGCCAAAAGCAAAGCTACTACTACGAGCCAGTGCGTAAGTTTATGCATTTATGCCTTATTAAACGTCATTTTTCCTGCCATACAGTCTATTATGACTGTATCCTTAGCCACAAAATTCCCTGCCAATATTTCGCGCGCTAATGGATTCTCGATTTCACTTTGAATCGCGCGTTTTAATGGCCTTGCACCATACACTGGGTCGAAGCCCGCACTGGCGATTTCAGCCAACGCGGCATCGGTAATATCCACATTGATATCCAGCGCATGTAAACGGTTAGTTAATAATTGCAATTGAATTTTTGCAATCGATTTCACATTCGCTTCGTCCAGGCTATGGAAAACGACCACCTCATCAATACGGTTGACGAACTCAGGCCTGAAGTGCGTTTTCACTTCGCCCATCACCGCCAGTTTCACCACCTGGTAATCCTGATCCGCCATGCTTTGTATCATTTGCGAACCCAGATTAGAAGTCATGATAATCACCGTATTCTTGAAATCTACCGTACGGCCCTGGCCATCCGTTAAGCGACCATCATCCAGCACTTGCAACAATACATTAAATACGTCCGGATGCGCTTTTTCCACTTCATCCAGCAGGATGACCGAATAGGGTTTGCGGCGCACTGCTTCGGTGAGCGTACCACCTTCTTCATAACCTACGTAGCCAGGTGGCGCACCAATCATGCGTGCCACTGAGTGCTTCTCCATAAACTCACTCATGTCGATACGAATCAAGTGGTCTTCAGAATCAAACAAGAAACCAGCTAATGCTTTGCATAGCTCGGTTTTACCCACGCCGGTAGGGCCTAAAAACAAAAAGCTGCCATAAGGCCGATTCGGGTCGCCCAAACCGGAGCGCGAACGGCGAATTGCGTCAGAAACCAAGCGCACAGCCTCATCCTGTCCAACCACACGCTCATGCAGTTTGCCTTCCATGGTCAGCAGTTTTTCGCGCTCACCTGTCATCATTTTGCTCACAGGAATGCCCGTCGCACGGCTGACCACTTCGGCAATTTCATCCGCCCCCACTTCGGTGCGCAGCATTCTATGTTTACCTTGGCCTGCATCAACTTCAACGCTAGAGGCTTGTTTTAACTGCGATTCCAGTTGCGGCAATTTGCCGTACTGCAGTTCAGAGACTTTCTGCCACTCGCCTTTGCGCGTGGCTTCTTCCATCTCAAATTTCACTTTTTCAATCGCCTCTTTAATGTGCGCAGAGCCCTGCACCTGCGCTTTTTCTGCTTTCCAGATTTCTTCCAGGTCAGCGTATTCTTTTTCCAGTTTAGTAATTTCTTCTTCAATCAGGCCGAATCTTTTAATCGAGCCTTCGTCTTTTTCACGGCGCACCGCCTCGCGCTCGATTTTAAGCTGAATGAGTCTACGCTCAAGCTTATCGAGTACTTCGGGCTTGGAATCAATCTCCATCTTGATGCGAGAAGCCGCTTCATCAATCAAATCAATGGCTTTATCGGGTAAAAAACGATCCGTAATGTAGCGATGACTTAATTCTGCCGCAGCCACAATTGCCGGGTCAGTAATTTCCACTCCGTGATGCAATTCGTACTTCTCTTGCAGGCCCCGTAAAATGGCAATGGTTGCTTCTACGCTGGGCTCATCGACCAGCACTTTTTGAAAGCGACGCTCTAAGGCCGCATCTTTTTCAATATATTTGCGATATTCGTCTAAAGTCGTTGCACCCACGCAATGCAATTCACCACGCGCCAAGGCGGGTTTCAGCATATTGCCTGCATCCATCGCGCCTTCGGCCTTGCCTGCACCGACCATGGTATGAATTTCATCAATAAATACAATCGTTTGGCCCTCATCCTGCGCCAATTCTTTGAGCACCGATTTCAATCGCTCCTCAAATTCACCGCGATATTTTGCACCCGCTAGCAAGGCCGCCATGTCTAGCGACAACACTTTTTTACCTTTAAGCGAATCCGGTACTTCGCCATCCACAATGCGTTGCGCCAAGCCTTCTACAATCGCGGTTTTAC
>JBAVIP010000038.1:0-1918 GCA_049687015.1 Methylotenera sp.
TTTTATGCCTCAAGCTAAAAATTAAAAACCAATGGAAATATAATCACGTTTCAGTATTTTTTAGCATTTGATGTATGCGTTATTATTTTCGCTCAGTGTTAATTTAGCTATAGTTCGTATCTTGGCAGCATAATCGGGTAGCCAGGGGCTTCTAACCCCCAGCCCCCACACCACCCACCATGCGGGTCCGCAGTGGGCGGTTCAACGAATTGGCTCGCGTTGACACTTAGGCATAACCTTGCGCTTTGCACCAAAGGTCTTTGATGCTCAACAGCCCCTGCTTTTTCAGCCATTGGTTGTTCAAAGCCATTTGTACGGCGGGGGTACGCGCCATGCGCCAGTAGCTTTTGCTACTGACCGCATGTTGGATGGCGGCTTTGAGGTTAATCCCCAAAGCCCGCAGGTTGCGGACTTTAGTACGCGGCCAGCGCCATTGTTTCCAATAGCACATACGGATGCGCCGCCGCAGCCATTCATCCAACTCAGGGATGGGGCGGTAGTATTGGCTGATGCCAAAGTAGCCGACCCAACCCCGAAGGAACTGCCCCAGTTTGTACAAGCGGTATTTCATCGACACGCCCCAGCTTCTTCCGGTCAGCTCTTTCACTCGGCGCTTGAACTTCGCCAAGGACTTATCCGTCCAGCGAATTTTCTTGCCTATGATCGTGAAGCCCAGAAAGCTGCATTTGCTCATCAAGTCCACTTTGCTTTTCGCTGTGTTGACTTTGAGCTTGAGGGTGTTTTCCAGATACCGTGTTACGCTTTGCATCACCCGCTCGCCAGCCTTCTGGCTTTTAACCAGAATGACCATGTCATCAGCATAACGCACGAAGCGGTGGCCTCGTTTATGCAATTCGTGGTCTAGCTGGTTGAGCAGGATATTGGCCAGCAAGGGCGATAGCGGCCCACCTTGCGGTGTGCCCACTTCGCTCGGTTCAATGTGCCCACCGACCAACACACCCGCCCGCAGGTAGCGCCCGATCAAGCCCAGCAGCGGTTTGTCGCGGACACTGCGACCCAGTATGTTCATCAATACGTCATGGTTGACGGTATCGAAGAACTTGGCCAAGTCGATGTCCACGGCATAGCGGTAGCCGTCTTTTACGTGGCTTCGTACCCGCCAGATAGCCTGGTGTGCATTGCGGCCTGGTCTGAACCCATAGCTTGAGTCACTGAATTGTGGCTCAAAAATGGGGGTGAGCACTTGGGCGATGGCTTGTTGGATCACCCTGTCCATGACGGTCGGGATGCCCAGTAGCCTTATGCCGCCGTCGGATTTGGGTATTTCTACCCGTCGCACCGGCTGCGGTTTGTATCGCCCCCCAACGAGTTGTTCACGGGTGTCTGCCCAGTGCGCCCGCAGGTAGTCGGGAAATTCACCGATGGTCAGCCCGTCTATGCCGGGTGCGCCACGGTTGGATTTGACCCTAGCCCATGCTTGGAGCAGGTTGTCTCTGGAGAGTACCGCTGTTAATAAATCGTCGTTGCGTTGTTCCATAAATATCTCTGTTTTCAAGGCTCGGTATGCACGCGCCGCCCGTTGTTTCTCGCCTGTCAGGCTTTAGTGATAAACGGAGGGTTGTACGCCTGCTCCTTGTGTTTCGTTGTTCAGCCCTTCACTCTTTTGACACCATTAGAGCTACTATGGCCTCTGCTGACTTCTGCCGCATCACACCGGACATTGCTGCACGGTGCGCTGTGGTGGTGCTGGACGTTCTCTGCCGGTTTGCTTTGCTATGGCCTCGGTGGGCAGTCACCGTGGCGCGGGTTGATTGGGGTTCGGCTCAACCGATAGGCCGATTATTACGTCCAGCAACAGCCACCGCGAGTGTGGCAGACCTCCCCAGGTAAGGACGCGATGTTTCGGTATACAAGCGCCGCATTTACCATGCCTACTAAACCGATGGGCTTTGTCGTC
>JBAVIP010000039.1:0-1651 GCA_049687015.1 Methylotenera sp.
GATCTGATCTGATCTGATCTGATCTGTTTTGGTTTAGTAATTTTTAAAAGTTAGTTTTGCGCTTAATTTGGTATTTTTTTCAGTACTAATTTAGCATCTGCGCGTTACTTGGTAGCCTAACGGGGGGCTCAACAGGGACTGGCCGTATCGTAGCCATTTTGAAAATTTAAATTTATTCAGCTTTCGTGGCTTTGCTTGGTTTCTCTGGAAACGGCCAGCCCGTTAGCTCTACGTTATGCCCAAAAGGTTACATATGGTCACTAGACGACAATTTATACAATCAGCAATGTTACTTTCTGGGGGATTGATGTTTAGATCAGCGAGTGCTGCATTAGCAGAGCAATCTAATGGCACATGGTTCATGCCAGATGAGGCTGATCCGCATATACGCACATGGATGGCATTTGGTGCTAGTAAGGCGATATGGGGCGCAAAATTATTGCCTGAAGTTCAACGTAACCTTGCCACCATCGCCAATACCGTCGCTAGGTTTGAGCCTGTTAGCATGTTGGTCAGGCAGAATGACTATGCGTTGGCTAAAAAATTAGTCAGTCCAACCGTTGAATTGCTTGTTTCTCCCTTAGACGATTTATGGATGCGGGATACAGGTGCTGTATTTGTCATCAACGAGCAAGGTGAAAAAGCGGCGGTTGACTTTAATTTTAATGGTTGGGGAGAAAAACAGACGTTTTCGCAAGACGCTAAAGTAGCAGGTTTTATAGCAAAACGTGCAAATGTGCGCAAAATAGCAACGGATTTAATTTTAGAAGGCGGTGGTATTGAAGTTGATGGTCATGGGTCGGCGATTATTACAGAAAGCTGCGTTTTAAATTCAAATCGCAATCCTCGTGTGAGTAAAGCACAATTTGAAGATGAGATTAGCGAGCTATTGGGGCTAGATAAAGTGATTTGGCTGCCAGGCATTAAGGGCAAAGATATTACCGATGGACACACTGACTTTTATGCACGCTTTGCTAGCCCTAGTGTGGTGCTGGCTGGATATGATCCAGACCCTGATTCTTACGATCACGAAGTGACACTAAAGCATTTGGAAATACTTGGTAGCGCAACCGATGCACAAGGCCATAAGCTAGAAATTTTAACGCTTGAAGCTCCCGTAACGATACGCCCAACATATAAATCCAACGACTTTGCCGCTGGCTATATCGGCTTTTATCTCTGTAATGGCGCTGTTATTGCTCAGGAGTTTGGTGATAAACATGCCGACAATGCGGCGATGGCGACTTTAAGAAAGGCGTTTCCTAAGCGAGAAGTTGTACAAATTAATATTGATGCTATTTCTGCGGGTGGCGGTACTATTCATTGTTCTACGCAACAAGAACCTAATGCATAACATTGCGCTCAAGTGGGACGCGCCTTGTCGTGGCGGTTTTGAAGGTTTGTGTTTTTCCGGCGTCGGTGGCTTCGCTGATCTCTCGTGGAAGGCGCGCCCCTTAGCTTTACGTTAGGCGTTACAAATCGCTATTCCATCCAACTAAGGAGATTGAAAATGGCAGACCCAAGAGCATTTATTAGTTTCGATTTTGATCACAACGAGACAGAGAAAAATCTTTTCGTCGGACAATCAAAGAATTCCAAGACTCCTTTCTCAATTCAAGACTGGTCGGCAAAATCGTCAATTCCTCAGTCC
>JBAVIP010000040.1:0-82194 GCA_049687015.1 Methylotenera sp.
GTTATGCTTGGCGGCCATAGCGGTTTGGACCCACCCCTTCCCATCTCGAACAGGGCCGTGAAACGAACCAGCGCCAATGATAGTATGCTCTTCGCATGCGAAAGTAGGTCACCGCCAAGCTATTTATACAAAGTCATCCGCAAGATGGCTTGCAATAAAACCTCATGACGAAAGTTGTGGGGTTTTTTGCTATGTGCTTTTAAAACGCTACCCCCGCATGGATATTGGCTTGCAGGGCAGGTGTTTTAGCAACACAAAAATTAGTGTTTTTTTATATTAAACGCGCTATAGTAAACTGTAGCGTTTAAGAGGTACCGGTGATGAAAAAAACTATTCTATGTTTTAGCGTATATGTGTTTTGGATGGCAACAGCCGCGCAGGCCGATGACAATAGTTGTAATTGCACCAATAAACTCTCAGCTTGTCCGCAAGACAAACTTACTCGTGGCGCCTATACTGAACCACTATCAATCAGTAAAAAACGCGATGATTTATCACCCGGTAAGCGCAGTGACGACTTAACCGCTAGCAAAAAATATGAAGAGTTAAGTCGCGGCAAAGATACCGAGTCATTGATGCGAGGTAAGCATGATGATTCATTAACACGCGGCAAAGAGGACTTACCGTTGACGCGAGGCAACAAGAGTGACGATTTGGTGCGCAGTGCTGCTAATGATAATTTAACCTTCAGTAAGAAAAATGATTACCTGGAGCGCGGCAAATCGTCAGATGATTTATCTTTTGGTAGGCGGAGCGATGACCTTGGCCGTGGCAAGGAGACTGAGCCTCTCAGCCGTTGTAATTAGGTGTTGCTAATCTTCTTCTACCACCAAATCCGGCACATGATTAAATGCAATGCGCATGGGTGCATCTTTCAAAGCATCATGCGCACCGGCAAAATAAACAGTATTTTTGCCGTATTTCAAATTTAAAATATCCAACGCTTTATTCAGTTTTTTCTCGCTGGCAGAATGTTTTTCTGTAAACAAATCATAAGCAACATCTTGCATGTTGCTTAATCCACCAAAGCTAACGCCAACGGCATGCGGCTCTTCTCCATGTTTAGGATATTGCAGCCACAACGCTTCTAGCGCTTCGGTGAGCGCCAGTGTGTTGTCAGTCATGCTAATACCGCTTTCCGCATAAAAACTGGGTTGCCCGCGAAACTTCACTTTAATGCTGATGTTAGAGGTGAGTAGCTCGTAGCTGCGCATGCGCATGCAGGCTTTTTGCAATAGCCGGTGTAAAACTGCTTTTGCCCCGGCTTGAGTTCTTTGTTCAGGCGGCAATACGTGAGAATGTCCTAAGCTACTGCGTGAATTTTTAGCGTAATATGGCTCGATGCCGCGCAGTTTGTCGTAATAACGTTCGCCTTCAATGCTGCCCCAGGCAGCGCGTAGCTGCTCGCGATTGAGCGCGTAAAGCTGTTCAACCGTTTCAATTTTATAGCGATTGAGTCGTGCTTCCATTTGTTTGCCGATACCGTTTAAAGCGCGCAGTTTCAGCGTAAAAAGTTTATGTGGGATGTCGCTATCTTCAATCACCACGCAGCCATCGGGTTTTTGCATATTAGACGCGGTTTTGGCTAGGAACGTATTCGGTGCGATGCCAATAGAACAGCGGATATGTTCAAATTGCTTGTTGATTTCACGTTTGATTTTAGCGGCAAGTTTAAGCGCGTTTTCTTTCACTTGCTGGCTGCCGGTAAGCAAGCACACCATTTCGTCAATGGAGAGTACCTTTTCTACATGCGTGCATCTTTCTACGATTTCGATGAGTTTGTGATGGTGTTCTACATAGACAGACGGGCGCGCTTCTACAAAAATAACGTCTTTGCACAGCTTGCGCGCATCGCGTACCATTGTACCAGTCTTAATGCCAAACGCTTTGGCCTCGTAACTCGCGGCGATGCAGCAGGTGGTTTCTGCCATCACGGGCAGCACGCCAACTGGCTTACCGCGCAGCTCGGGGCGCAGCTGTTGCTCTACAGAAGCGAAGTAGGAATTAAAATCAACGTAAAGTGCATTCAGCAATTTTAAACTGCCAAATTAAATAGGTTTCCATACGCCGTCGCTCATCAGGCAAGCGCGTTCCTGCCTCGAGTCATCTATGTCGTTACCGCTCATGTAGAGCATGTAGTCACGGCATTTACGGCCATTTTTAGTGAAGCTGGAAAGCGGTGTTACACGATAATTGATACCGTTATCCGGGTTAACCCACCTGACGGTCTGCCTGTCATGAGCAAGCTCCAGCGAATGGCCAATACAGCCGCGGTCGTTATCATCAATCGACTTGCCAACCTGATTGCCGATTACAGCACCCAGCACGCTGCCAATAATAATGGCAACAGTTTTATTGCCATCCTTGCCTACAGATGCGCCTACAGCACCACCCACAACACCGCCAAGCACGGTGCCGATGGCTTGCCAATTACATTCGCCACTAATGATGCCATAATCTTTATTCCATTTTTTACCGGAGTATCCCACATAATAAGGGTCATGCTTTTTGCGCCAGCCATGCGCAGGCGCCCATGGGGGCGGGTCTGCATAAGCACTTGGCGCTACTGGTAAAATTAATGCAGCGGCAAATGTAAGGATTATCAGTTTGGTGCGATTAATCATAGCGGCTGGGTCTTTCTATGTTAGATTTGGCTTAATTGTAAACTTTTTTATTGGCTAACGTGTGAGTGTTTTGAAGAGTTGACTGGAGAAATAAACATGCAAACAAATACAAGTGACAATGACAAAATTGCAATTTTTGCCGGTGGCTGTTTTTGGTGCACCGAGCCCGTGTTTAGCCAGCTCAAAGGTGTTAAAAGTGTCGTGTCAGGTTACATCGGCGGCCATACGGCGAATCCGACCTACAAAGAGATCTGCAACGGGGATACCGGCCATGCTGAAGCGATTCAGATTACTTTTGATGCCGATGTGGTCAGCTATGATACTTTGCTGGAAATATTTCTCGTTTCGCACGACCCAACTACCATGAACCGCCAAGGCAACGATGTCGGCACACAATACCGTTCGGCCATATTCTGCCAGGATGAAGCGCAGTTTGCCGCTGCGCAGAACATGATCGATGCGTTTAACGCTGCCTATATTTACAGCGCGCCGATTGTCACAGAATTAAAAGGCCCGGAAACGTTTTATCCGGCTGAGGATTATCACCAGTATTATTTTTCCAAGAATCCTAGCCAGCCTTATTGCCTGGCTGTCGCCGCACCTAAAGCGGCGAAGATACGCGCAAAATATGCGCAGTTAATAAAAGACTAGGTCTTGCTGGTAAGCCATTGCCTGCGCCAGAAAATCAGAATCATGATTAGCGCAATTGCGCCCATCACGCCAAGCGCCCACCAAAAACCGTTGTATTGCTCTATCCACGGCATATGCACAAAATTCATGCCGAAAATGCCAGCAATTAGCGTCGCTGGCATAAATAGCATGGCGACCACGGTTAAGGCGCGTACTTCCAGGTTCACGCGATTACTCACACTTGCCATGTAAATATCCATCATGCCGCTTAAGGTGTCGCGAATCGATTCCAATGATTCGATAAAACTCACCGTGTGGTCATACACATCCCGTAAATAGGGCATCGTGGCCGGTTTGAAGAAACCTTTTTCATTGCGCGCTAAGCTGTTAATCACCTCACGCAATGGCCACACGGAACGTCGCAGCTCAATGCTCACATGCTTAAGTTGATGAATGCTATGCAGCTCTGCATTGCTAGGCTTGCTTAAAAGTAAATCTTCCAGGCTTTCGCTATCTTCGCCCACATCTTCAAGCACATTAAAATATCGGTCTACGATGCTATCTAGCAACGAATAAGCTAAATAATCCACCCCAAGTTCACGAACTTGTGCACGGCTTGCACGCAAACGCTCACGCACCGGCTCAAACGCGCCTGTGGAACGCTCCTGAAACGTCAGCAGGAAATTATGCCCCAGCACCAAACTGATTTGTTCGGAGCTTACTGACATGCTTTCTTTATGATAATAAAAAAGACGTGTTTCCAAAAAAACGTAATCATCAAATTCATCAATTTTTGGGCGCTGTTCGGTGTTTAGAATATCTTCAATCACCAAAGGATGTAAATGAAACAAATCACCGATTTGCTTAACCAGGGATACATCATGCACACCATGAATATTCAGCCAAAGCCGTTTGTTTGCATCGGGTTTGAACGAGGCAAGGTCATCGCTGGTCAGCATGCGTTCGCTGATGTCGTTAGCGTCATAAGCTATGACACTAATTGCGGGTTGGATTTTTGTGATTTCACTGTCTGCTTCGCCAACGTAAACTAGTGAACCAGGCGGCATACCGATTTTTTTGAAATGACGTTTTTTATGTTTGCGCATGGCGAATATGATAACTTATTCTGTGCGTAATGCGTCAATCGGGTCTAAGCGGGAGGCGCTTCTGGCTGGTAACACACCCGCGAGTAAACCAATCACAGCGGACATGACTAATGCGCCTGCCGCAAAACTCCATGGCGTATGTATAGGAAACGTAGGCAATGCCAGGCGTAGCATCTGCGCCAAGCCGATGCCTAATAGCAATCCTAATATGCCGCCGAGTGCGGCAAGCATGACGGCTTCACTTAAAAATAGATTCAGAATAGTGCGGCGGCGCGCGCCCAAGGCGACCAGCAGGCCAATTTCATTGGTACGTTCTGTGACTGAAATCGTCATGATGGTGACAATCCCCACCGCGCCAACCAGTAATGAAATGCCACCTAGTGCGCCCACCGCCATGGTGAGGATATTAAGAATGTTGGATAAGGTTTTCAGCATATCTTCCTGCGTGGTGACGGTAAAATCTTCATGGCCATGGCGTAGTGCAAGCCTTTTCTTGACAGCTGCTGCTACAGTGGCTGCTGAAGCCCCTTCCGCATAAAGGACGTGTATCTCCGTTAGTCCTTCACGATTGTATAATTCCATCGCGCGTTGCGCCGGAATGAATGCGGTGTCGTCGAGGTCAATTCCAAGAAATTGACCTTTTGGCGCCATCACGCCAATCACCCGAAAATGCAAACCGCCGATGCGAACGCGCGCACCCAAAGGATTCGCTGTACCAAACAACTCATTACGCAGCTTGCTGCCTAATACAACGAATGCGCGCGAGCTGCCTGCACCTTCGCGCGGAAGAGAGTTGCCAATTTGCACTTTAGCGCTGAATACATGAATAAAATCTGCATCCACGCCATAAATCGTGGTGCGCCGTAAACGGCCATTGCTCTCGACTTCAGAATTGCCCCATACCATGGGTGAAGAGCCGGTGACTTGGGGCAGTTGTTTAAGTGACTGCGCATCCTCCATCGTTAATAACCGCGCCGTGGTCGGGATACCGGTAGGTGGCTGTCCACCGGTTTTTACCTTGCCTGGCGCGATTCCAATCACGTTAGTGCCAAACTGCGTGAACTCTGCCAACACAAACTGATGTACACCTTCGCCGATAGAAGTCAGCAGAATGACCGCAGCGATGCCTACTGCAATGCCCAACAGGGTGAGAAAACTGCGCATGCGGTGGGAGGTGATGGCCTGAATCGCGAAGCGGCTAGAGTCGGCGAGTAACATTGTTATCTCTTGCTTAAAGCCTGGATTGGGTCAAGTTGCGCGGCGCGGCGTGCCGGCATTACACCAAAAATCAGGCCAGAGGCAAGCGCGGTGCCCAAGCCCGCCACTACTGCCCATAATGGCGGATAGGCCGGGAATGTAGGGTAAAGATGACGCAGTATGGCTGCCCCCAAATAACCCAACCCAGTGCCTAGCAAACCACCTGTCAGCGACAGCAGAACAGCCTCAGTCATAAATAGCTGACGCACAGCCGCAGAGGTAGCGCCCAGCGCCTTAAGCAGACCGATCTCACCGGTACGCTGTGTGACCGATACCAGCATCACATTCATCACGAGAATACCCGCTACAGCCAGGCTGATGGCGGCAATGCCGGCAACGCCTAGTGTCAGCACATTCAAAATCTTGTCGAATGTCTGCAGCACCGCATCTTGTGTGATAACGGTCACGTCCTCCTCCCCTTCATGGCGCTGGGTAATCATCTTTAAAACACGCGCCTTGACTTCACCTATTTGTTCACGGCTGCGCGCTTCAACCAGAATGCGAAACAGGGTATTGCTGTTAAGCATGGCTTGCGCGGTTGCCACTGGCACAATCACTAACTCATCAGTGGTCATACCCATGCCGCGCCCGCCCTCGCTGAGTACGCCGACTACACGTAAGCGCCTGTCGCCAATGCGCACGGTTTTGCCTAACGGGTTTTCTGCACCAAAAATCTCCTGACGGATAAGCGCGCCCAACACCACCTCGGCCGAGCCGTGACCTACTTCATCTTTGGAAAGAAAGCGCCCAAGCCCCATTTTCAACTGACGAACCCGGACAAATTCATCGTTAGTGCCCAGTAGCATGGCCTCGCGCAGTTTACCAGTGGCGTTGATTTCCGTCGTGGCAATCAGGATAGGTGAAATGCGTTGTACCCCAGGCAGCCGAAGCAGTGCAGCAGCATCGTCCACCGTTAAATCGCGTGGCGTGCTGGTTAAGAGGTTGGCAGGGTTAAAGCCGCGCGTTTCGGAGCGGCCAGGCAGCACAATCACCAGATTACTGCCGATGGCAGAAAACTCACCCACGACGTAACGGCGCGCGCCATCGCCCAGCGCAGTCAGTATGACCACGGCGGCCACGCCGATGGACATCGCCAATATCAGCAAACCTGTGCGCAAAGGTGTGCCGGTTGCAGCATCACTAGCGTAGCGGAATGTGTCGGTGATTTTCATGTTGCTTGACTGGGATTATCAACACTATTGGTTACATCGCTGACAATGCCGCCATCATCCATTCTTATTTGGCGCCGCGCCCGGGCGCCAAGTGCCTGATCGTGCGTCACCACAATCAGCGTCATGCCTTGTGCATTAAGCGCCTCCAGTAACCGCACCACTTCTTCGCCAGTGACGCGGTCAAGGTTGCCTGTCGGCTCATCTGCCAGCAATACGGCTGGCCGCAATATGGTAGCGCGCGCAATGGCCACGCGCTGGCGCTGCCCGCCAGAAAGTTCATTCGGGCGGTGGTGCGCTCTATCTGTCAGGCCATATTCTTTAAGGGCCTGCGATACACGTTCAGCGCGTTCAGCAGATGGCATACCAGACAAGGTAAGCGGCAGTTCGATGTTGGCAGCGGCGGTTAAGCGCGGTACCAGATGAAAGCTCTGGAATATGAAGCCGATGCGGAGGCTGCGCACTTTTGCCTGCTCATCCGGGGCCAGCGTGGTGACATCACGGCCTTCCAGTTGATAAGTGCCAGCATCGGCGCGATCCAGCAGACCGATTAAGTTAAGCAGGGTGGATTTTCCGGAGCCTGATGGACCCATCACGGCGATATATTCGCCGCGCGTGATATTCAAATCCACATTGCGCAAAGCATGCACTTTGCTGTCACCAAGCGTAAAGGTGCGGTCTATGCCATTGAGTTGTATGAGGCTTTCAGCGTCATCAGGCATGTGAAATCATTTTGCCTTAATTGATTTAGGATTGGTTTCTGTTTTTTCTGGCGTCACTATAACGCCCGCTTTTACGCCTTCGCGCTCCAGTGAAGCCACAATACGGTCGCCCTGTTTTAGCCCGTCTAATATTTCGGTGTATTCCCAATTGGTAATGCCCGCCTTGATTGCGCGCTCTTCCAGTTTTTTGGTGGTTGGCTGGTAAAGCAGCACTTTGTTGCCTTCCATCAGGGTGGATGTCGGCACACGCAACACATTATCATGGCTATCCAGCACGACTTCCACATCGGCACTGTAGCCCACCAGTAATTGTTTGGCGTCGTCGCTATTGTCCAGCGAGACTTCCACATCTACGGTGCGGGCCTGTTTTTCCACCGCCACCACATAAGGCGCAACGCGCTTTACATGCCCAGGCAATGCCTTGCCTGGCAACGCGTCTAAAGAAACCCGCGCAGGCTGGCCGATATGTATCTTGGGCGCGTCTACTTCATCCATCGGCGCCTCGATATACAGGCAGGAGTCATCAATCAGGTCGATGGCTGGCGGCGTTGCCACACCGGGCGGTGATGGCGTGGTGTACTCGCCGAGCTCACCGACGATATCTGCCACAATGCCGTCAAATGGTGCGACCAATACGGTGCGGTCCTGTTCTACTTTCGTGACTTTTACTCGCGCTTGTGCCTGTTTCACATCGGCACGTGCGGCATCGCAGGCGGCGCGGCGAGACTGTGCCTCGTAACGTGATTTTTCTTCACCGCTTTTAGAGATAAAACCTTTTGCATGTAACTCAGCCATGCGGCCTGCTTCACGTTCGGCATTGTCGGCCATTGCACAGGCCTCTGCGATGCGCTTGCTGCTGCTGGTTACCTGCGCTTGAGCCAGGTTGCTTTGCGCCTGCTGGTCATCGTTCCACAGGCGCAATAACACTTGCCCCTTTTTAACGTGATCACCTTTTTTAATGCCAAGATAAGCAATTCGCCCGCCGCTAATCGGCGAGAGGCGTGTGCGCAAGCAAGCTTCCACGCTGCCGGCGCGTGTGTTTGCTACGCTGGCTTCCACCGTGCCGCGTCCAACTTCAACTAGCGTTACCGTAATTGGTTTGGGTTTGGTAAACCACCAATATGCAGCGCCAACGCCTGCAATGAGTACAAGGATAATTAAAATGCGTCGCATAGGGTGTCTGTTGTTCTTCTGCCTAGTCTATCTTGCTATTATGATACTGTTAATTATAGGCTTTTGGTTGAGTTCGGGCTTGCCTTAAGTGCTCGCCCTTACATCGACCATAAAACAAAGATGGCGTTCAAATTGAATTTTTCAAAAGAATATCCAAGTAAGGTTTCGTTACACCTCAAGGTGGCTATACAGCACGGTTGAGAGATAGCGCTCGCCGAAAGATGGAATAATCACCACAATCAGCTTGCCCTTGTTCTCCGGCCGTTTGGCGACTTCCATCGCCGCCCAGGTTGCCGCGCCAGATGATATACCCACCAGCAAGCCGTCTTCTGTCGCCATGCGGCGCGCAATGTTCATGGCATCATCATTTTTTACGCGGATGACTTCATCGTAGATTTTGGTGTTGAGTATGGAGGGCACAAAGCCTGCGCCTATGCCCTGAATCGGGTGCGGGCCGCGCACACCGCCAGAAAGCACTGGGCTGGCGTCAGGTTCCACCGCGATGATTTGAATCTTCGGGTTACGCGCTTTCAGCACTTCGCCCACACCGGTAATCGTGCCGCCGGTGCCAACGCCAGAGATGAAAATATCCACCTTGCCATCAGTGTCCGTCCAGATTTCTTCTGCCGTGGTTGTGCGATGAATCTCTGGGTTGGCTGGGTTATCAAACTGTTGCGCAATCACGTAGCGCGCATCCGTCGCTGCCATTTCTTCCGTTTTTTTAATCGCCCCCGGCATACCGTCCGGCCCTGGCGTTAAAATCAAATCTGCACCATACGCTTTTAGCAACAGTCTGCGTTCGCGGCTCATGGTCTCTGGCATTACAAACGCACATTTAATGCCGCGCGCCGCGCATACCATGGCTAGGCCAATGCCCGTGTTGCCGCTGGTCGCCTCTAAAATAATGGTATCCGGCTTAATGCGCCCGGCTTTGGTGAGTGCATCAATAATCGAGACGGCAATGCGGTCTTTTACGCTGCTGGCGGGGTTAAAGTATTCTAGCTTGCAGGCGATTGTGGCATCGATGCCCGCCGCAACGCGGTTAAGTTTAACCAGTGGTGTGTTGCCGATAAGTTCGGCGGTATTGTTAGCGATGCGCATGATGACTCCTTAGAATATCAATCGAAGTTTGCCTTCACCCCCTGAGCTATTAAATTACTCTATCTAATAATTGTTATTGATGGAGATGTTTTTTTGTCGCTACGAGGTTTAGTGGGTTTAGGTGTAAGTGTGCTGGCATCGATATAAATACCTGGCGTACCTGGCTCAACCTTGGTTATACCTATTCCTGTGACCGCAACCACTGCGGCTGGGTGCGCTTCTTCAGCACTTGGACCACCAGTAATGGCACCAAATCCAAAATTTATCGAGAGTGACCAACAGCCCTCATTAATTTTTTGTTTAAGTAATAGAGCTTCAATTACTTCTTTATGTGTAAAACTTAGTTGAGTTACATCAGCCATAATTAAATTGCTCCCTAATATGCTAATTAACCATTTTGGATAAGAGTCCAGTGGGAATGTATTCACTTGACTGACTTGCCGTAGAAGCAGCTTGGTAGTGCTGCGGTTTTCTTTGAGCGATTCCTGAAATGGTAATTATATTTGTGCCAGCTAGTTGTGCCATTGCCATATTTGATACTTTTACTTTACGCTCACCAACTGCTTCAGCAACAATTGTGTTTAAGAATTGATTTAGACTTACGCCCTCACGTTCAGCCATTAAAGATGCTGATTTATGCAAAGATTTAGTAAATCTTAATGTAACACGACCGCTGTACTCATCTTCGGTTTCGAATGGCGCAGGAAATGTGCGGTTTTGTTCATCAGCAATCTCTTGTAGAGAAGAAATTGTATCAAGTAAGATTTGATGCGCTTCTTCATAAGTGTCTTCGAATGCTACTACATCCGGCAGTTCAGCGACCTTGCCGACATATATTAGCTCGTTATCAATAAGCTCTTTCCTTATTGTCAATGTATATGCTTCAGGGTCAAAATTCATTTCAATATCTCCTTTAGCTCATCCTCAAATTGGTTAACAATTTTAAGAATATTTTTAATATACGCAGGCTTAACATCATCACCTTTCGAGTGTCCGCAGTTGTAATCTGAACCCGGCCAATGATGAATATGAGGATGGGTAACAATTTTGTGCCCACCTTTTTTTCCATGCCTAATATCAAACCCAAATTCACCAAGTAATTTAGTAAAGTCTCTGCACTTTACATTAGCACTGGTTGCTTTATCGGTAAGTTCTCGAAAGAGTTTATCAAATTTATTCATGATATGACACTATATTTGGTGTCTTAATTCAATAAAAATAATTTTCAAGAAATTTTTGGCTATTTTAGACATTATTTCTGCCAAGCATCCCGTAAAGTCACGGTGCGATTAAACACTGGCTTGCCAGCCACGCTGTCTTTTCTATCGGCCACAAAGTAGCCGTGGCGCTCAAACTGAAAGCTCTCGGCAGGTTTTGCTTCTTTTAAGGCCAGCTCTAATTGCGCGGTAATGGTTTGTACCGAGTTCGGGTTGATGTCATCCAGAAAGTCACGCTCGCCGCTGCCCCCGATACTACTACCAGGCTGCGCTTCTTTGAATAGTCTGTCGTACAGGCGCACTTCGCATTCGTAAGCATGCGCGGCACTCACCCAATGGATGTTGCCTTTCACCTTTACGCTATCGGAGCCAGGCGTGCCGGATTTGGTGTCTGGCAGGTATTCGCAATGCACGGTGGTGACGTTGCCTGTGGCGTCTTTCTCGCAACTTGTACATTTCACCACGTAGCCATAACGCAGGCGCACCATATTGCCCGGAAACAGGCGGAAATAGCCTTTGCTGGGCTCTTCCATAAAGTCTTCGCGTTCTATCCAAAGTTCTTTGCTAAGTTGAATAGTGCGTTTGCCAAGTTCCGGTTTTAGCGGATGGTTTGGCGCAAAGCAATCTTCACTTGTGCCTTCCGGGTAGTTATCAATCACCAGTTTAATCGGGTCCAGCACGGCAATGCGGCGCTCTGCGGCCTCGTTCAGCGTTTCGCGCATGCAGTCTTCGAGGATTGTATATTCAATCCACGAATCGGCCTTGGATACGCCAATCCTATCGGCAAACAGCCTGAAGCCTTCCGGCGTGTAGCCGCGGCGGCGCGCGCCTGCCAGCGTGGGCAAGCGTGGGTCATCCCAACCGCTTACGTGTTTTTCTTCCACCAGTTGAATGAGTTTGCGTTTAGAAAGCACCACATAGGTGAGGTTTAGCCGTGCGAATTCGTATTGTTTTGGCAACGGTTCAGCGAGCAATCCGCCTTCAGCCAATCGTAGCAATAACCAATCATAAAACGGACGTTGATCTTCAAATTCCAGCGTGCAGATGGAATGGGTAATGGTCTCCAGCGCGTCCTCAATGGGGTGCGCGAAGGTGTACATGGGGTAAATGCACCATTTGTCGCCCGTGTTGTGGTGGTGCGCGCGGCGGATGCGGTAAATGGCGGGGTCGCGCATGTTGATGTTGGGCGAGGCCATGTCGATTTTCGCGCGCAGCACCATGCTGCCGTCCGGGTGTTTGCCATCGCGCATTTCGCGGAAGATGGCGAGGTTCTCGGTAACGCTGCGGTTGCGGTAAGGCGAATCTTTACCGGCTTCGGTGAGCGTGCCGCGGTTGGCGCGCATCTCCTCGGCGGTTTGCTGGTCCACATATGCATGGCCGTGTTCAATCAGGCTTTCTGCAGCGCGGTACATAAAATCGAAATAATCAGAGGCAAAATAGAGATTATTTTCTTTGCCGTTCTCCCAGCCAAAGCCAAGCCAGTGCACCATCTCGGTGATGCTGTCGACATATTCCTGGCTTTCTTTTTCCGGGTTGGTGTCGTCAAAACGCAAGTGGCAAATGCCGCCGTAATCGCGCGCCAGGCCGAAATTGAGGCAAATGGATTTAGCATGGCCGATGTGCAGGTAGCCGTTTGGCTCGGGCGGAAAACGCGTACGGATTTTTGCGGTATCCACTTGGCCTGTAGCTTGGTGTGCTGCATCGCCGGGGCTGCCTGCCCAATGCTTGTTGGCGAATTTATTTTCAGCCAGATCGCGGTCGATAATGCCACGAATAAAGTTGGAGGCGGGCGGTATAGGTGTTTTTTCGGATGACATGGCAGCAAGTTTAATTAAGTTTCTTCTATTTTACACCATTGGTCGGCAATTGATTGGCGCTCGCTAACTTGTCATTCCGCGCTTGACGCGGAATCTCATGAATAAATAACTAGACCCTGAATCAAGTTCAGGGTGACAAGTGTGATGTTCAGCTATCTATAACTCTGCTATGTTAAACTTAAGCCTAAAATGAACGCGCTTACATTACCCATTTTACGTTTGCTTGCCGATGGAAAATTTCATTCTGGCGAGGATTTGGCGCAGCGGTTTAAGGTGACGCGCGCTACGATTTGGAACGCAATTGGGCATGCGGAAACATTGGGTATTGAAGTATTTTCGGTACGTGGGCGCGGTTATAAGCTGCCACAGCCTATTGAATGGTTAGATAAAAATGAGGTGTTAAAAGCCATCGGCGAGCAGCGTGCCTGGTTTAAGCTGGAAGTGCTGGATGAAGTGGCTTCGACCAATACTTACCTCGTGCAAAGTAAGGATGCTGCGCATGCGACTTGTGTGGCGGCACATGTGCAAACCAATGGCAAAGGGCGCCGCGGACGCACTTGGGTATCGCAGCTTGGCGCGAGTTTAACTTTTTCATTATTATGGCGCTTTCAATGCGGGGCAGCGGCGCTGTCAGGCTTAAGTCTGGCGGTGGGCGTGGCGCTGATACGCACGCTGCATGGCTTTGGCATCAACCAGGCGCAACTTAAATGGCCCAATGATGTACTGATTCTAGATAGAAATTATGACGGTAAAAAGCTGGCGGGCATTTTGATTGAACTGCAGGGTGATTTGGATGGCCCAAGCGCAGCGGTGATTGGCGTGGGCATCAATTTGAATCTGCCAAAAAATGTGCTGCATGGCATTGACCAGCCCGCGATTGATTTGGCGAGCACGAGTGCACCAATTGATCAAAACGAGCTTTTAGGTGCGTTGCTGAAGCACATGGCGGATGTGTTGAGCGGCTTCGAGGCGCATGGATTTGTTGGGCTGCGGGACGAATGGCTAAGCCATCATGCATACCACGGCAAGCCTGTGCGCATGCTGTTGCCTGATGGGCGCGATGTGCAGGGCGTGGTGAAGAACGTGGCAGATGACGGTATTTTGCTGGTAGAAACTGCGCTTGGTTTGCAGCGGTTTTCTGCGGGCGAGATTTCTTTGAGAAGTTCTGGTTTGAAAGGTGTTGAATAGTGTTACTTGTGATTGATATTGGCAATACCCGCACCAAGTGGGCGCTGGCGGGCGATGACGGCAAGCTTTTAGATGTTGAGGTCTGTTTGAATGCGGATATCGCCAAATCGACATTGCTGCAAGCCGCGCAGCAAGCTGACAAAGCGCTAATTGCAAATGTGGCGGGTGAAGCAATCGCGCAGCAAATATCGCAATTATTGGCGCCGCTTGAGACACATTTTATTAGCGCAAAAACGCAAGCATGTGGTGTGATTAACAGCTATCGCTCTGCATTAGGTGCAGACCGCTGGGCAGCGCTGGTAGCCGCTTGGCATGTTAATCGATGGACAACTGTGGTTGTGAATGCGGGCACCGCAATTACCATAGATGCATTGGGGCCCAGCACAAAAAAAAATGGATTACCTCTACATGGTCTTTTCTTAGGCGGCACTATTATGCCCGGTTTGCGTTTGATGCATGAATCGTTAAGTAGCAACACAGCGCAACTTGAAGCAGGCGAAGGCTCAAGCAGTGAGTTTCCCACTAGTACACAAGATGCCATGCATACCGGCTGTATAAATGCGGTTGCTGGTGCGATTTATTTAATGACGAAGCGGCTTGAAAAGCAGGTTGGAGCCATGCCCAAGCTGGTGATTAGTGGTGGTGATGCACGCGAAATTGCTCAGGCTTTAAACGCAACCTTAATACCTGGCTTAAATCGGGTTATTATTATAGAAAATCTTGTGTTGCAAGGCCTGGTGTTGTTGGAGAAAGAATAGTGCTGTTAAAGAAAGAGACTCGATGAAATCGCTGGTTTGGTTGTTAGTGCTACTCAATGTGGGTATGTTGGCTTATTTTAACTTGGACTTGATTGTGCCTAAGCCAGTGCTTGCCGATAGATCGATACAGGCAGAAAAGTTGAAAATATTAAGCGCTAAAGATCTGGAGGTGATGCCAAAAAAAGTAGCGCCAACGCCGGAGGCTGGTGCTCAGTCAGTTGCAGCAACGCCAGTAGTGCAGGGGCCTACAATTTGCTATAAATGGGGAAACTTCACCAAAACCAATTTACCTGCAGCGCAAGTTGTTTTGGTTAGATTAGGCTTGGAAAGTGTGGTAAATCAAGAGGCTGCCTCACAAGGGGACAGGCGTTTTTGGGTATATTACCCACCACTAAAAAACGCTAACCTGGCACAACAAAAAGCGGCGGAAATTAAAGCGCTGGGTGTGGAAGAATTGTATATTGTGCAAGATTCACAGTGGCGAAACGCTATTTCATTTGGCTTGTTTCAAGATGAACAGCTCGCCATTAATCTGCTAAATGAACTGCAAGCCAAAGGCGTTAAAGGCGTTGCGAAGGCTTTGCGTACCCCTGGAAAATCGTTAAGCAGCTTGCTAATTAAATCAGTCACTTCTGAGGCTGCTTTGGAATTACACAAAATTAAACCAGAGTTTTTGGGCACAGACTTAGTGCCTGCGGCTTGCCCTTAAGAAAAAGGCAAGTACAAATACTTGCCTTAATCGTAAATCGTTTAATAAGCGTTTTTAGCTTCTGCAGCTAACTTGGCTTGAGCTGCTTTTTCCTGTGCCGCTTTTTCTTCAGCCGCTTTTGCTACTTCAATTTTCTTTAGCTCTTCAGGTGAGGCTGGTTGGCCTAACATGACTTCGTTGTCTTTATTGTTTTTCCTGTCAAAAACAAGGTTATCGCCCATAATGACGCGAATCCAATCAGGGTAACTATAAGCAGTGCCTTTATTGTGATCGATAATTGCGCCAATGCCGCCACCAAAAAGAATATTGCCAAACATACCACCATTAGCACGCGAAATAACCGTTGCAAAGCCTGGTTCTACGCCTTCTTTTTCACAGCTGACAAGTAAGTTTTGACCAGAACGGTGCACCGAAGCTGAGTTTGGAGTGTTAGTCGTCCACTCGCCACGTTCATTTTTGGCGGTACACTTGGCGCCGATTACAGCCTGATTGCTTTTAGAATATGTTTCGATTTTTACAGGTTGGTTCGAATCTTTAGTAATACTGGCGCAGCCGGTTAATAAAGTTTGTAAGGTTAAAGCTAAGACAAAGGCTTGACGATTAACTTGCATTATTTTTCTTCTTTCTTGGTTGTAATTTCTTGTTTGTTAGATTTTGTAGTGAAGGTCTTTAGCGTTTTTTGATGTACAAGTCCGTGATCGTGCCTTCTTTCATCTCGGCGGCAAAACACACGGTTTCTGATAAAGTCGGATGTGCATGGATGCTTAAGCCCAAGTCATGCGCGTCGGCGCCCATTTCTATCGCCAGCACGGCTTCAGCGAGCAATTCACCCGCATTTACGCCAACAATGCCCGCACCAATGACACGATGGGTTTCTTTATCGAATATTAACTTAGTGCTGCCTTCGGTGCGCGCGATAGAAAGCGCGCGTCCGCTGGCTGCCCATGGGAATGAGGCTTTTTCGATTTCGATGCCTTTGGCTTTGGCTTCAGTTTCCGTCATGCCTGCCCAAGCCACTTCTGGGTCGGTATAGGCTACCGATGGAATCACCATGGCCTGGAATTCTACTTTATGGCCGACTATGACTTCTGCCGCCACTTTGCCTTCATGCGTGGCTTTGTGCGCCAGCATGGGCTGGCCGACAATATCGCCAATGGCGAAAATATGATTTACATTGGTGCGCATTTGCTTATCAACGCTGATGAAGCCGTGCTCATTCACTGCGACACCGGCATTTTCAGCGCCGATATTTTTGCCGTTAGGACGGCGGCCGATAGACACCAATACACGGTCATAGACTTGCACATCTGTTGGAGCGTTCTCGCCTTCAAATGAAACATGAATGCCGTCTTTTTTGGCTTCCATTTTGGCAACTTTTGTAGAAAGCATAATTGCTTCGAAACGCTTCTCCATACGCTTTTGCAACGGGCGCACGAGGTCGCGATCGCAGCCGGTAATCAGGCCATCCATAAACTCGACTACACTCACTTTGGTGCCAAGTGCATCGTAAACCGTGCCCATTTCCAGCCCGATAATGCCGCCGCCAATGACCAGCATACGCTTAGGAACATCGGCTAAGTTTAAAGCACCAGTAGAATCCATGACGCGCTCATCATCAGCCGTATTTTTATCTAAGCCCGGGAATTTAGTGGCCTGTGAGCCTGCCGCGATAATCGCATTTTCAAAGCCAACAGTGGTGATTTTGCCATCGGCTGCAGTCACGGCGATTTGATTCGGGCTAGTGAATTTGCCTACACCCTGCACGACAGTCACACCGCGCTGCTTAGCCATCTGTGCGAGGCCACCTGTAAGCTTGCCTACCACGTCATTGGTTTTCCAGTTACGCAGTTGTTCAATATCCACTTTAGGTGCGCCAAAGCTCACACCATGGTGTGAAGTTTCTTCGGCCTCGGTAATCACCTTAGCGGTATGCAGCAAGGCTTTGGAAGGAATGCAGCCCACATTCAAGCAAACACCGCCCAGTGTGGCGTAACGTTCAATCAGTACCACTTGCTTGCCTAAATCGGCAGCGCGGAAGGCAGCGGTGTAGCCGCCAGGGCCTGAGCCAAGCACGACCACTTGTGTATTTATGTCACTGTTGCCTGCGGGTGCAGCAGGGGCTGGTGCTGTAGCTGCCGCTACTGGCGCGGGTGCTGGTGTAGGTGTTATTGCTTTTGCCGGCGCTGCGCTTGTGGCGGCTTCAGCCTCAATCAACAGAATGAGTGAGTCTTTAGCTACTTTATCACCCACTTTGACTTTTAATTCTTTAACGGTCCCCGCGATCGAGGAGGGAATATCCATCGACGCTTTATCAGATTCCACAGTAATCAATGAATCCTCTTTGGCAATCACATCGCCAACTTTTACCAGCACTTCAATCACATCCACACTATCAAAGTTACCGATGTCTGGCACTAATACTTCTACTAAATTGCTCATGCTCACCCTTTTTTAAACCCTTAAGTAATTTATTGTAATTTTATCATTAAAGTCCTCCGGTTATCCTGCAAAAAACCGTTAATAAGTAGTATGATTTAGCCACTAAAAATTTAAGCCTGCTGACTGATATGGCTTTTTAATAACAAGGATTTCTCATGCCTTTCATGCATGCGGGCTTGCAGTTCACGAAAATGGTTTTTGCTGGTTTATGGCAAATATTAAGTGCTGTACTTAGCTTTTTCTTCGGTTCTGTTGAGTATAAGGCCCCATCATGGATGAAGTGGTGTGGCGGCAAACTCTGCAACTTACGTGCTGCCATTGTACAAAATCCAGTCAAAAGCCTGGGTGTAATTGCTTTATTAGCGGCATTACTTGCCGGCAGTTGGCAAGGATGGGCATGGTATAAGGCAAGACCTCAGCCAGTAACCGTAAAAGTCACGGTCACTGCGCCAACAAGAACAGAAGTTGAATACAACCGGCCTCCAAACCCACTGACCATAAGCTTTGACAGCTCTGTGGCACCAATTGAACATATTGGCAAAACCGTGACAGACGGTATTACGGTAATGCCGAAAATAGAAGGTGAATGGAAATGGAATACTGAGAATGAATTATCGTTTCAGCCAAAAGCCGACTGGCCCGTAGGCACGCAATATAAGGTCAGCCTAAATGTAAAAGCGTTTACGTCAAAAACTATGCTCGATAAATGGAATATTGAATTTACTTCGCCTTTATTTATCGCAGGCATAGTGAATAGTGAGTTTTATCAAGACCCCATCAATGCTGCGATGAAAAAAGTCGTAGTGAACCTTAATTTTAGCCACCCTGTTGATACGGCAAAGTTAGAGAAAAGCATTGCCCTTAAAATGCGACTCAGCAAAACCAGCTTGTTAAGTTTTGGATCTGATACCATTCCATTTGTCGTAAGTTACGATAAGTTAAAACTTAACGCTTATATTCACTCAGCGCCACTCATCATTCCAAAAGACGACAGTGTACTGGAAGTGACTATTGATAAAGGCTTGAAGGCGGCAAATGGCGGCAAACCTTTTGAAACAGCCTTAACACAAAGCGTTAACGTGCCCGGCCTTTATAGCTTGCTGATTAACGAAATCAGCCCGATGGTGGTTTCTAATGATCAAAATGAGCCTGAGCAGATTCTATTACTCAACGCCTCTGCTTCCATCAACGAAAAAGAAATGGCGGACCATATTAAGGCATGGGTACTGCCTCGTAATAAATTAGTAAGTACGGCTGAAGAATTGAAGTATCCATATGTTTGGGGTAACAATCAAGAAGTTACAGCTGCATTATTGGCTGCCAGCAAACCACTCACATTAGAAGCGATTCCAGCCGAGCGTGAAAATGTTGAATCCCATTCATTTAAATATAAAGCCCCGGTAGGTAGCTATATTTATGTGCAAATTAAGAAAGGCTTAAAATCATTTGGTGGCTATCAGTTAGGCGCAGTTTATCAGCGCATATTGCAGGTGCCGCCTTTTCCTGCTGAAGTAAAAATTCTGAGCCAAGGGTCATTATTGGCATTAAGCGGTGAACGGAAAGTGGCTGTATTAGCGCGTGATTTACCCGGGCTTAAAATGGAAATTGGCCGCATTCTGCCAGGCCAGCTGCAGCACTTGGTTACACAAAGTAATGGTACTTTTACTAGCCCTTCATTCAATTACTATATTGATGCTGACAATTTAACAGAGCGTTTTGAGAAAAATATTCCATTAAATCTGGAGGCCGGCAAAGCGCATTATGAAGCACTTGATTTAACTGAATACTTAACTCAGGGTGAAGCAAAGCGCGGTGTATTCTTGCTCACAGTGCGCGGCTATAAACCGACTAAAGAGAATGCAGACGATAACACCGATGTCGCGCAAACCGGCAATGACAATCACTCCTCAACTCCGTACCCAGAGGAGTTTGTTGATAAGCGTCTTATACTCGTGACGGATTTAGGCTTGATTGCTAAAAAAGAGTTAGACGGCTCACAAGTGGTCTATGTGCAATCTATTCATACTGGTCTGCCTGTGGCTGGTGCTACGGTTGAAGTCATTGCAAAAAATGGTCAGGCGATATTCAGCCAAACTACCGATGTTAATGGACGCGTAAGTTTTACCAAGTTAGATGGCTTGCAACGTGAGCGCGCGCCAATTATGTATATCGTGAAAAAAGCCGGTGACTTAAGCTTTTTACCGATTAACCGCTATGACAGAAACTTGGATTACTCACGTTTTGATGTCGGAGGTGTGGCTAATGCTGCAAGTTCAGATAGCTTGAACGCTTATTTATTTTCCGACCGGGGCATCTATCGTCCCGGCGATACCATGCATATCGGTATGATTGTGAAAACAGCCACTTGGGCAAAAGCTTTAGATGGCTTGCCACTAGAGGCGGAAGTATTAGATTCACGTGGTTTAACGGTTAAAAAACAAACAGTCAGATTAGGTTCTGGCGGTTTTAACGAGCTGGAATATAAAACTTTGGAAACCGCCCCAACTGGCAGTTACACCATTAACTTGTATTCTGTTAAAGATAATAATGCCTACCAGCAATTAGGCTCTGTCACGGTAAAAGTCCAGGAATTCTTACCAGAACGCATGAAGGTTAAAGCGTTATTTGCGAAAGATGCTACGCTTTACCCGGAAAATACTGAAGGCTGGCTCAACCCTAAAGATTTAAAAGCCAATATCAATGTACAAAACCTGTTTGGCACGCCCGCCGAAAACAGGCGTGTGACAGCAACGCTGACACTAAGCCCTGCCTACCCTGCATTTAGTCAGTATAGAGACTTTGCCTTTTACGACCCACTACGTGCTAAAGAAGGCTATAGCGAGAAGCTAAGCGATGCCACCAGCAATGCGCAAGGCATTGCTGAGTTTGCGCTTGGCCTGGAAAAATATACTAAAGCGACTTACAGGCTAAACATTGTCGCACAGGTATATGAAGCCGGCGGCGGACGTAGTGTTTCTGCAGAAGCTGCGACGTTAATCTCTGAACAGCCTTATTTAATCGGTTTTAAAGCTGATGGCGATTTGAATTATGTAAGCAAAGCCAGCAAACGCAATGTCTATTTGATTGCGGTGAATTCAACACTGAAAAAAGTGACTGCTGAAGGCTTGAGCTTGAATTTAATCGAGCGCAAATATGTATCGGTACTGACTAAGCAAGGCAGCGGTACGTTTAAATATGAATCTCGCAAAAAAGAAATGCTGGTTAAAGCATCACCCTATGTCATCAATGCATCGGGCAATAGCCTGGCACTTGCCACTGAAATGCCAGGTGATTTTGCTTATGTCCTTAAAAATAAAGATGGCTTAGAGCTTAACCGTGTGGAATATAGCGTAGCAGGTTTAGGTAATGTAAGCCGCTCACTAGAACGCAATGCAGAGTTACAACTGGTACTGGATAAAAAAGACTATATACCAGGTGAAGATATTAGCGTGAGTATACGCGCGCCATACGTGGGTGCAGGGCTCATCACCATCGAGCGTGATAAAGTCTATGCACAGCATTGGTTTAAGGTAGACACACAAGCATCCGTACAAAAAATTAAATTGCCTGCAGATTTTGAAGGTAATGGCTATGTGAGCGTGCAATTTGTAAGAGACCCAAGCTCCGACGAGATTTTCACCAGCCCTTTATCTTACGGAGTAGTGCCGTTTGCCACCAGCCTGGCACAACGAACTAATATACTAAAACTCACAGCACCTTCTTTAATTAAACCTGGCCAAGTGCTTAAAATGAAGTTAGAAGCGGCCAAACCAGGTCGTGCGGTAGTGTTCGCGGTGGATGAAGGCATATTGCAAGTAGCCCGGTATCAAAATCCTGACGCGCTTGGCTTCTTCTTCCAGAAACGCCAGCTTGAAGTTTCAACCTCGCAGATTCTGGATTTAATCCTGCCGGAATTCAAAAAAATAATGGCCGCTACCGCGCCAGGCGGTGATGCTGACGGTGCATTAGGCAAACACTTAAACCCGTTCAAACGCAAAACCGATAAACCTGCGGTATATTGGTCTGGCATTGTGGATGTCACGGGAAGCAAGGCGTTTGAATACACAGTGCCAGAAACATTTAACGGAAAAATGCGCTTAATTGCTGTAATGGTGAATGATGCCAGCATCGGTATGACCACTGGTGAGGCAATTGTGCGCGGTGACTTTGTATTATCTCCCAATACACCGCTGACGGTAACTCCCGGCGATACATTTGATATAAGTGTAGGTGTAGCCAACAATGTACAGGGTTCGGGTAAGGATGCCGCAGTCACACTTAATCTGGCAACCTCACCAGCGTTTGAGTTAGTAGGGCCGGCTAAACAAGTCCTTAAAATTAGCGAGATGCGCGAAGGTGCTGCGCTTTACAAGCTTAAAGTTAAAGAGGGCGCAGCCGCCAAATTAGGCTCGGCTAGATTAGAATTAGTCGCCAGCAACGGTGCTAAATCCGCAAAATTAGGTACCGAA
This sequence comes from Methylotenera sp., assembly GCA_049687015.1. GTDB lineage: Bacteria > Pseudomonadota > Gammaproteobacteria > Burkholderiales > Methylophilaceae > Methylotenera_A. Next base: position 22,380 of record JBAVIP010000040.1, read on the forward strand.
ATAAGCGTGCGCCCAGCTACACCGCATTTAACCATCATGCAAACAGGCAGCTTTAAAGGCGACGCACAAGTGATGGTAAAACGCGAACTGTTTGCAGAGTATCGCGTCAGCCAGGCCAGCGTTTCGCCATTGCCTTTGGTAGCGGCTGGCGGCTTACTTGATTACTTAAGTAATTATGAGCATAGCTGCACCGAGCAGTTAGTCAGTCAGGTGTTTCCGCTTGTGGTGCTTAAAAAACGTCCGGAATTACTCGCCAGCATCGGTAAAAGCAAAAATGCAACCTTTGAAAATGCCTTAAGCGTATTACGTTCACGTCAAAATGCTGAAGGTGGTTTTGGTCTATGGGATGCCACTGTAGGTGCCGACGAGTTTGCCAGCGTCTACGCTGTACACATGCTGCTTGAGGCACGCGACCACGCAAACGCTGGCGAAACAATTCCCGCAGATATGCTCAAAAAAGGCTTGGATTACCTGCAAATCATAGCGTCCAGCCCTGCTAACAGCTTAAATGATGTGCGCGTTCGCGCCTATGCCACCTACTTACTTACCCGCGAAGGCACAGTTTCTACACCATTACTGGCTAATTTACGCAGTACGCTGGACGCTAAAACTTTAACAGATATTTCTTTTAAAGAATGGCGTTCAGACTTAACTGCAGCCTATATGGCAGCAAGCTATAAACTGCTACAGCAACATGCAGTGGCAAATGAGCTAATTTCGAAGCCGATCAATCTATTTGGTGCCAGCATCCAAAAGCCTATCTACGGGCATTATTACGATGATGTCGTGCGAAACGCGCAGACACTGTATTTGGTTTCACGTCACTTTCCTGACCGCGTAAAAGACATTTCAGCCATGAGCTTAAGCAACATCATGCAGCCAATTTCTGCCGGGCGCTTTAACACCTTGTCGTCCTCTTATGCACTATTAGGCTTTGATGCTTATGCAAACGTCTCTGGCAAAAAAGCAGTAGGCGAAATGGGCATTAGCGCCATAGACAAGCAAGGCAAAGTAACGGCTCTTAACTTGCCGGAAAATATAGCTCCGCTGGTCAACTTCGCGCCAGATACTGCTCGCTTGAAACTGCAAGGACCAAGCGGATTACCGTTATTCTACGCGGTAACTGAGTCGGGCTTTGACGTAAAAGCGCCCACTACAGCATTAAAACAAGGCATAGAAATCATTCGTGAATATACGGATGATAAAGGTGCTGTGCTTAAATCAATTACGATGGGTGATGAAATCACTGTGCGTATAAAAATACGTGCGATAGAGGGTAATATCGACGATGTGGCTATTGTCGATTTATTACCAGGAGGTTTTGAGCCAGTGCTACAGGCTGAAGCAAGCGTTACCGAAACACATATTCATGAAGGATACGAAGACGGTGAAGGTGAAGCTCCACAAGCCTCTAGCTGGACTAGCCCACTTGGCATAGGTGGGGGCTGGCAACCGACCTACGCCGACATTCGTGAAGATCGCGTGGTATTCTACGGTGCGGTCACAAATACCATAACCGAATTCACCTACAAAATCAAAGCAACCAATAGCGGGCAATTTGCCGTGCCACCAGCTTATGCAGAATCTATGTATAACCGCTTGTTGCAAGCGCGGTCATTGCCCGCAAGCCTAGCAGTGGAGCGCCCTGGCAAATAATTGAAAATATTTATGGCATTAAAACAACGGCGGTTAGCCAGCTTATTTATAAAAACGCTTATCGCCGTCGCTCTACTCGCCTTAGTGCTAACCGTGCTACGCCTTTACCCCAAACCAGCATTAACTGACTCAATCCCCCACTCCACTGCCATTTACGCCGCTGATGGCACATTGTTGAGAATAACCCTCGCGCAAGATGCCCAATACCAGCTATGGGTTCCGCTATCGGAAGTCGCTCCCAACGCGATAGACGCCGTAAAGCTTTATGAGGACCGTTATTTTGACTGGCATTTTGGCGTCAACCCTATTGCTTTGCTACGCGGCATAGTGCGCACCTATTCAGGCAATTCGCGCCAGGGCGCCTCCACTATTACTATGCAGCTAGCGCGCGGTTTATATGGTTTAGATTCACGCAGCATTTCAGGTAAAGCAAAACAAATACTTGCTGCTATTTGGCTGGAGTGCCGTTATTCCAAACATGAAATTTTAGAAGCTTATTTAAATATCGCACCCTATGGCGGCAATATCAAAGGTATTGGTACTGCCAGTTTATTTTATTTCAACAAACCAGCCAGCCGTATCAACTTACCCGAGGCGATGACACTTGCAGTCATTCCGCAAAACCCAAACAAACGCCTGAACATCACCCACAAAAATACACAGCTGAATGAAGCTCGCTCTCGCCTATGGAAAAATTGGCTGGTCAGCCATCCACAAGACGTAAAATATAATGTGGATATGGCCTTGCCTGCCAAGTCTTTAAAGGTCATTAAAAACCTACCATTTCTAGCGCCACACTTCACTGACGCCCTGCTTGCAGACAATCACAATCAAACTGCCATTCAATCTGGCTTAAATCTTCACGCGCAAGCCACACTAGAACGTATGATTGCTAGATATATTGCCAACAATAAGAATATTGGTATTAACAACGTGAGCGCTATGCTATATGACGCAAAAACCATGCAAGTGAAAGCATTGGCGGGTTCAGCCGATTACTTTAATGCCGAAATTTATGGGCAAGTGAATGGAACCGCTGCCAAACGATCCCCAGGCTCCACGTTAAAACCTTTTATTTACGGCCTTGCCATGGATCAAAGTTTGATTCATCCAGCCAGCGTGTTAAAAGACGCGCCCACCAGCTTTGGCCCCTACAGCCCAGAGAATTTTGATGGCCGCTTCATAGGCCCAATTACCGCAACAGAGGCATTGACACGCTCGCGCAATGTGCCCGCCGTGAGTTTAGCCTCAAAGCTTAGTCAGCCGGGTTTATACGCCTTTTTAAAAAATGCAGGTGTGAGCAGATTAAAAAGTGAATCTCACTATGGGCTGGCATTAGCATTGGGTGGCGGCGAGTTGACCATGGAAGAATTAGTGAGTTTATATGCGATGCTGGCTAACCACGGTCGCTTTGCTCCCTTTAGTTTATCCAAAAACAACTCCGCCACCTTCCCGCTATTGAGTGAAGAGTCGGCCTATATCACGCTGGATATGCTGCGGCAGAACCCGCGCCCGGACACTGGCGAACCAGACCGTTACAAAACCGCATGGAAAACTGGCACATCATGGGGCTTTCATGACGCCTGGACAATAGGCGTAAGTGGTAATAACGTTTTAGCAGTCTGGATAGGCAATTTTGACGGAAAATCCAACCCATCATTTATAGGCATTAAAACCGCCGCACCGTTATTCTTTCAAATTTTAGATAGCCTACGCCACCAACGCTTATTAAACCCGCAAACTGAACAGGAAGCCATGCCGCCCCGCGGCTTAACCAAAGTAAAAGTCTGCACCGCGAGTGGGGACTTACCTAATCAGTACTGTAAAAACCTCAGTGAAACGTGGTTTATTCCAGGAAAATCACCCATTAAAGTCAGCACCCTGCATAGACCCGTTTACTTTGACAACACCACCAACCAGGTAGTATGCGGTGCAGGGGCAAACACGCGGAAAGAAATCATCGAGTTTTGGAATTCAGATATGCTGCGCCAATTTCGCGAAGCAGGCATGCCGCGCCGCGTGCCACCAACATTACCTGCAGAATGCAGGAATAAAACCAACCAAACAATAGACGATAAGCCACAGATTACCTCGCCACTAAGAGGTGTGATTTACACCATACGCCTAAGCAAGCCAGAAACCATCGCGCTTAAAGCCAGCCGTGGTGGTCAGGGTGCGGTTTATTGGTTTGCAGACAATAGCTTTATTGCAAAAAGTGAGGCGGGGGCTGGCATACCGTGGGCACCACAACAAGCTGGTAATTATGTATTACGTGCGGTAGATGAAGCAGGACAGGCAGATAACCGAGAGGTGGTAGTTGAGTTTGTGCCTTAAAATTATTTATAGTTAAAACAGTGTTGATAGATGTTGCCCAAGTGTTTGGGTATTAACGAAGGTCATACCATACATAGCACTTAAACCGTTACACTGCTCACTATCAAGGTCAGCCACACAAAGAATGAAGCATTTTTGGTCAATATGTAAGCGTTTACGAAGTGCTACATATTTATCAAGCTCCTGCCGAAAATCCCCAGCCTTACATTCAATGTAAAGTGGCAGCGTTTTATTGATGAGGAAAAATACGTCAAGCTCTCTTTTTTCGTTAGAAGGAAACGAAAGTGTCACGTTTCGGGCACAGGAGTACTCAACCTTACGCTCTTGGCATATCCTTAAACCTATCATAAGCGCATACCATTCCAGCCAATCTCCTGCAAAAAAACGCCTTACACTAGGGGCATTTTGCAGTACTATGCGAATACTTTTCTCTTTCTTATTGCTGATACAACGAGCAATAAGGGAGTGGTCATACAGACGCTGGATAAAGGCTTCAAGTGCTTTAGCATCTTCTTTAGTTTTCTTATCCAGATAAATCAGGTTGCTGTTAAATTCTTTCAGCTGGGCATAACGAATTCGTTCGCATACTTCGCCAAGTAATTCATAGTCCGAGCCAATAGCAACAGCCGCTTCATCAAAAAAACCTGTTGTGTTAACTGCATCAATATTAGCTGTAGCAGTGATGTTTTTTGTTTTGAACCATTCAATAATTGGAGCATGCTGTGCGCCAGAACTTAATATATCCGAATTGTGTATATTAAAAATTTCGCTAGACTTTTCGATATTCGCCAATGCTGATTCTTTGGACGGAGTACGAAGTTCATTCAGCTCTTTTCGCAGAGCAAAATACATGTCAGAAAGTTTACTAACAAAAAAGTGCGTGTCATAGATAGACGTTGCAGTTCCACATTGAACACAATCACTATTGGATCCAACCAGTTCGCGTTCATATTCTGTAATGGTTCCACACTCGTTACATCGGGAGATTGCCATGATAATCGAATCAAAAATCAAAAAAATGATTTTATCATCAATATCTAAGGGTTAACGCTGATAATACGATAATCCGTCATTCCCGCGTTGGCGAAAGTGACGGAAAAATATTTAGTGTTAGATGTTAAAGCAACAATCTACGCACATCACTTAACATCATGCGCATGTGGCTTGTGAAACGTGCGCCATCGGCGCCATCCACGACACGGTGATCGTAAGAGAGCGAGAGCGGTAAGATCAAACGCGGTTCGAACTCTTTAGTATCCGCATTGTAAACTGGCTGCATGCTGGAACGCGAAACGCCTAAAATCGCCACTTCCGGGCAATTGATGATGGGCGTGAACATGGTGCCGCCGATGCCGCCAAGACTGGAAATGGTAAAGCAACCGCCCTGCATTTCTTCTACTTTGAGTTTGCGTTCACGTGCCTTGGTCGAGAGTTCCATCAAATCACGCGCAATATCCAAAACATCTTTTTGCTGCACGTCCTTAACCACCGGCACGACTAAACCATCAGGCGTATCGCAGGCAAAGCCGATGTTGTAGTAATTTTTTAAAATCAGGCTGTCGCCATCGGGTGAAAGCGATGAGTTGAAGTTTGGATAAGCTTTAAGCGCATTGACGGAAGCCTTGATGAGAAAAGCCAGCATGGTCAATTTCACGCCGCGTTTTTCTGCATCTGCCTGCATGGATTTTCTGAAGTCTTCCAGATCGGTAATATCCGCTTCATCAAACTGTGTGACATGCGGCGCAGTGACCCAGTTACGGTGCAAATTGGCACCTGATAATTTTTTAATGCGTGAAAGCGGCTTGATTTCTACTTCACCAAACTGGCTGAAATCAATCACCGGCATTGGCAATGTAGCAAGTGCGCCCAAGCCTGCTCCCATGTTTTCGGTGCGTGGTTTGGCCAGTTCGCCTTTCACGAAGGCTTGCACGTCGCTTTGCAAGATACGGTTTTTGGCGCCACTGCCTTTTACCAAGGCCAGGTTCACGCCTAGCTCGCGCGCGAATTTGCGCACAGAAGGGCTGGCATGAGAGAGCTTGCCGCCATTTACTACAACACTTTCACCAACTGGCAATGGTTGATGTGCTGGTTGCACTTGTTTTGGCGGTTCTGGGGCAGGGCGAGTAGGTTCCGGAATAGCAGCTTTCGGCGCTTCCTGTACGGGTGTTGGCGCCGCTGTTTTTTCCGCAGGTTTACTTTCTGCTGTGACGTCACTGGCGTCCAATGTCAAAATCAAATGCCCCTGCGCGACTTTGTCGCCTACTTTTATTTTTACTTCTTTCACAACGCCGGCAAATGGCGCGGGTATGTCCATCGAGGCTTTGTCTGATTCAACCGTCATTAGCGAATCATCTTTAGCGATACTGTCGCCAGCCTTGACCAGTACCTCGATAACGTCAACTGAATCGAAATTGCCAATATCAGGGACGAGTACGTCTTTTAATGCCATTTTATGTCCTTAAATGCCATATGTTTAAATGCCTTGAATCTAAATGCTGGTAGGGTTTGGCTTGTTAGCATTCAGCTTGTATTTTTTCACCGCCTCTGCCACTTTAGCCGCAGGCAAATTGCCTTCGTCGCTTAAAGCTTTTAGTGCGGCAACCACTACGTAATATCTATTCACCTCAAAGAAATCACGTAAGGCTTCGCGGCTATCCGAGCGGCCAAAACCATCAGTGCCGAGTGCCACGAATTTATTCGGCACAAAGCGCTGAATTTGCTCGGCAAAGCTCTTCATATAGTCGGTTGAAGCGATTACTGGGCCTTTTGCGTCTTTCAGGCATTGCGCCACATAACTCACTTTTTGTGGTTTCTCTGGGTTGAGCATGTTCCAACGGTCGCATTCCAGGCCTTCGCGGCGCAGCTCAGTGAAGCTGGTCGCGCTCCATACGTCAGCCGAAACACCCCAGTCTTTCTCAAGCAATTCAGCTGCGGCAATCACTTCGCGCAGAATCACGCCGCTGCCCATCAATTGTACTTTTAAATCTTTGGCTGCATTTTTAGATTTGCTAAAGTTGTATAAGCCTTTGAGAATGCCTTGTTCCGCGCCCTGTGGCAGGGCGGGGTGCGTATAATTCTCGTTCATCAAGGTGATGTAGTAATACACGTCTTCCTGATTCTGCACCATGCGGCGCAGGCCTTCTTGAATGATGACGGCGAGTTCATAGGCAAAAGTCGGGTCGTAAGAAATACAATTGGGAATGGTCGCAGACATCAAATGGCTATGGCCATCTTCGTGCTGCAAGCCTTCGCCGTTTAATGTAGTGCGGCCTGCGGTCGCGCCAAGCAAGAAGCCGCGCGCGCGGCAATCGCCCGCCGCCCAAGCCAGATCGCCGATGCGCTGAAAGCCGAACATGGAGTAGAAAATATAGAACGGAATCATCTGCACGCCGGTAACGCTGTATGACGTGGCGGCTGCAATCCAGCTGGAGAAGGAGCCCGCTTCGTTAATGCCCTCTTCTAAAATTTGGCCATCTTTTTGCTCTTTATAATACATTACTTGGTCAGAATCCATAGGCTCATACAACTGGCCTTGGCTGGCGTAAATACCAAGCTGGCGGAACATGCCTTCCATACCGAATGTACGCGCTTCATCCGGCACGATTGGCACCACAAATTTGCCGATTTCTTTATCACGAACCAGCGTAGAAAGAATACGTACGAATGCCATGGTAGTAGAGATTTCACGCTCACCTGTGGCGGTTAACATATTTTCGAATGCTGATAACGCTGGTATTTTCAGCTCATTGCCTTTGCGCCTGCGTTGCGGCACAAAGCCACCCATGGCGGCGCGGCGTTCAGCCATGTACTTCATCTCCGGGCTGTCTTCCGCAGGTTTGTAAAAACTCAAGTTTTCAACCTGTTCATCAGTAATTGGCAAATCAAAACGGTCACGGAATTTTTTCAGCGACTCAATATCCATGCTCTTCTGTTGGTGTGTGGTATTTTGACCTTCTCCCGCTTCGCCCATGCCGTAACCTTTAACGGTTTTAGCTAAAATCACGGTAGGCTGATCTTTGTGATTTACCGCTGCGTGGTAAGCGGCATATACCTTATGCGGGTCGTGCCCACCACGATTCAAGCGCCAAATATCCTGGTCGCTCATTGCGGCAACCATTTCTCTTAGTTCGGGATATTTGCCAAAGAAATGCTCGCGCGTATAAGCACCGCCTTTGGCTTTAAAGTTCTGGTATTCGCCGTCAACGCATTCTTCCATGCGTTTTTTCAGCAAGCCGTCTTTGTCCATCGCCAATAATGGATCCCAATACGAACCCCAAATCACTTTTAGCACATTCCAGCCAGAGCCGCGGAAGTCAGACTCCAGCTCCTGAATGATTTTGCCATTGCCACGCACAGGCCCATCCAGGCGCTGCAAATTACAGTTGATGACGAAAATGAGGTTATCCAATTTTTCGCGGCTGGCTAATGAAATGGCGCCTAACGACTCAGGTTCGTCCATCTCGCCATCGCCGCAGAATACCCATACCTTGCGGTCGCTGGTATCGGCAATGCCGCGGTCGTGCAGGTACTTCAAGAATCTAGCCTGATAAATACCCTGAAGCGGCCCTAAACCCATCGAAACGGTAGGAAACTGCCAGAAGTCTGGCATCAACCATGGATGCGGGTAGCTGGATAAGCCATTGCCGCCGGTTTCCTGGCGGAAGTTATCCATTTGTTCCTCGGAAATGCGGCCTTCTAAAAAGGCGCGCGCGTACACGCCGGGCGATGAATGGCCCTGAAAGTACACGCAGTCGCCGCCGAAGTTCTCATTTGGCGCGCGGAAGAAATAATTGAAGCCAGTGTCGTATAAAGTAGCAGCTGATTGAAAGCTGGCAATATGACCACCCACGCCCGGCGATTTTTCATTACCGCGCAACACTGTCATGATGGCGTTCCAGCGTACTAGCGCTCTAATTCTGCGCTCCATTTCCGGGTCACCTGGCAGGCGTTGCTGCAAATGGGTCGGGATGGTGTTTACATAAGCGGTTGTTGCGTTGTAAGGTAGGTTGCTGCCTGAGCGGCGCGCCTTGTCAATCATCGCCTCAAGCAAAAAGTGGGCGCGCTCGGTGCCTTCGTTCTCAATCACCGAAGTAAGCGCGTCAAGCCACTCCTGCGTTTCTTGCGCGTCTGTTTCTTGCACCATTTTTAAAGGTTGCCCGGTCTGCTGATTCATTGCCATACGTGAGATTTCTCCGTGTCGCGTTTGCTGCGCGTATAATCTACGTAAGGTGCAAACGTGAATTAGAATGTTCTATAAAGCTGTAAGTGTGTCTTTTTTAGGCATTTTGGTCAAGTTAAAAACTTGGTTTAATAGAACAACAGATCATAGTTTTGCTATCATTGTCTTAGATATTATATATGAGTTCAGGGTGATTAAATGTCATTAAAATTAACACAACATGCTGCTATTGGCAGCGAAAAAACATTATCTTCTGAAAAACATCTCCTATTTGTATTGGACGAGAAAGCAGAAAGAAATTTTCCATTCGCCAAAATTCTCGAGAGCAAGCTAGAACGTGCTAGAAGTGAGTATAAAGATTTAAATAAAACGCCAATCACTATAGAACTGCCTAATGGCGGCGTGGCCAGTTTTGTGATGCTGGGTGAAAAGCTCAGTATGTTTCAAAGGCACGCCCTGCTGCGCAAAGCTGTTAAACCTTTGCTCAATGAGCAGCCTGAAGTTTTGGCAATTTGTGTGTTTGGGGACGACGCCACGCGTGAAGCACATGCCTGTGTGGCTTATTACGTGGTAGCAGTCAATGCAGCCGAACTGCCAAGCCGTAAAAAAGAGCATAAATTCAAACCATTGAAAGCAATCGGCATTCATGGCTACATGGCGGAACATGGCTACGGCAATGTAAATGCACGCGTGGCAGGTAATACACTGTGCCGCAGCCTGACTATGCTGCCACCTAACGAACTGACGCCCACCATTTACCGTGAGAAGGTGAAAGGCCTTGCCAAACAATACGGCTGGGCTTGGGAGGAGTTTGATATGCCAGCACTCAAAAAAATGGGAGCGGGTGCATTTTATGCGGTAGGTCAGGGCTCTGAGCCACAAGACGCTGCGATCGTGCATTTAACCTATAGTCCGAAGGAAGCTAAAAAACACATCGCCTTGGTCGGCAAAGGCATTTGTTTTGATACGGGAGGACACAACCTGAAACCCGCCAAATATATGCAGGGCATGCACGAAGACATGAACGGCAGCGCAGTCGCGCTGGGGATTCTAACAGCTGCAACTTTACAAAAGTTACCTGTTAAACTCGATTGCTGGCTGGCGATTGCGCAGAATCACATCAGCCCGCTCGCCTATAAGCAAAACGATGTCGTCACTGCATTAAATGGCATGACGATTGAAATCGTGCATACCGACGCAGAAGGCCGGATGGTGCTGGCGGATACACTCACTTTAGCTTCACGACAAAAACCCGACGTGATTTTAGATTATGCAACCCTCACAGGCAGTATGGCGGTGGCGGTGACGGATCGTATGAGCGGCGTGATTGCCAATCGACCTGAGTTAGCCTGCAAGGCAATAGGGGCGGGCAGGACGGCGGGGGAGCGCATTGTGGCTTTTCCTTATGAAGAAGACATGGACAGTGATCTGGATAGCGACATTGCCGACATTAAACAATGCACGCTAGAAGGCGGCGGCGACCATATGCACGCGGCGCGTTTTATGGGTAAATTCATCGAAAATGATGTGGCCTGGCTGCATGCCGATTTATCCAGCACCAACCGCAAAGATGGCTTGGGTGCGGTGCAATCTGATGTGAATGGCTTTGGTGTTGGTTTTGGCTTGGAGATGATTAAAAGTTTAATCAGCGATTAATGTTTTAAATACTAATAGGCGGGTATGTTGCAACAATACTTGGGTGCTGTTAGTGTTGCAATTTTGATAAATAAAAGCAAAAATTAGTTTTTTGGTGAATAACAAATGGAGAATTTGGCTTGGACGATTTAACTTGGCTGCAGAGTTTTCCACCACTATTGCAGTTGGAGCCAAACGCGCGTGACATTTTGGCGAAGTCAGCACGCATCGTAGAAGCGCCAATTGGCACAATCGGCTATCGTGAAGGACAGAGCTGCGGCGCTTATGTAATGCGGCTTGCAGGTCAATCGCGCGTTTATAAAATGTCGTCAGGCGGGCGTGAAATTCTGCTGTATCGCGTAGGCGCGGGTGAAACCTGCGTGATTACCACCACTTGTATGTTGGGTCATAGCAATTATCCTGCATCAACAATAGTAGAAGAACCGATTAAAGATGTGATTATTCCAACCGCCGCATTTCATCAGCTAATGATTGATTCGCCAGTGTTTCGCCGTTTTGTGATGACCAATTACGGCGCGCTGATCAGCGATTTGATTGTTTTGTTGGATGAGGTGGCATTTCATAGTTTGGATGCCCGCCTGGCCAAGCTGCTATTAGATGCTGGGGCTGCCACGGTTAGCAGAACACATCAGTTGATTGCCGATGAGCTGGGTACTGCGCGCGAGGTGGTGAGCCGCCAATTAAAACGCTTTGAGCAAAAAGGCTGGGTAGAGCTGGGGCGCGGCCATGTAGAACTGACCAATCGGCCTGCTTTGGAGAAGCTCGCCGCCAGCTAAATATTGCTGTGGCAGCTTGTGATTGCTAGAAAGTCAGAAATCCTCTGGCAGCCAGCATTAAAGCCGCTATTGTCGCCAGCATGGCAAAGCTGCGCTGGCTAATGATTGCAGGAATTCTGGTGCTGATCAATCTGAAAACCAACATGCTGACCATGGTACTCGCAGCAAATGGAATTGCAATTTGCCAAAGGATATTGCTGTGTAGCAGATAAGTTGAAATACTCACGGCTGAAACGATGGCGATGGCCATGAGCGATGTGGCGACGATGGTTTGCATATCAAAGTTACTGACTTTGCGTAAACTTGGCACAATGACAAAACCACCGCCTACACCCAAAAGCCCTGAAAGAAACCCTGCCAGGCTGCCCGTGATCACCAGTCTTTTGGTACAAGGGGCGGTCCAGAATAATCTGGATGTCGCAGGATTCAGCACGCAAGCCGGCGCTGGCTTGTGCGTGTCCGCCTGCAGATTTTGTGTGTTTTGGTGCCACATGCGCCAGGCGACATAAGCTAGTACGATTGCAAACATCAGACTCAAATGCTGGTTCGATGTGCGATGCGCCAGCCAAATGCCAAGCGGTGCGAACAGAACGCCGAAACTTGCGATTAGCATAGCGGCCTTGTAGCGCACAGTACCTGCCCGCAAGCCTTGTATGGCGCCGATGCTGGAAGCTAGCATCACGGCGAGCAGGCCGATGGGAGCAGCTTGCGCCATGCTGAGGTGCAGGCCAAAAGCCAATAGCGGTATGGCGAGAATCGAGCCACCAGCGCCGGTTAAGGCTAACACCAGTCCTACAAACAGCCCTAATGCGATGCTGATTAAATTTGCATCTAATGGCATGGCGCTATCAATTTTTGGGTGAAATCTCTAGTGGCGACCGGGTTGAACTTTGTTTCAAAGTCAATTTTTTTTACAGCAACTACGACACAAGGATATGAGCGGGCATTTGCTTTTATACCAGTTGCAAAGTTGGCTAAAGACGCATTTGCCTTTTAACCATGCCATTAAATTTTGGTTTTGAACTGGCGGATGAGCGGCTTCTGTGCTCGTTTGGGATTGCTTGAAAATGGTCGCGGCGCGGTTGCCTGTTCTGCAAAAGCCAAGCACCGGTTTGGCAGCCGCGGCATAAATCGCGCTGAATTCCACAACCTGTTCAGGCCGCATGTGGCCCGGGCTGAAGGGAATATGAAAATAGGCCAGGCCTGATTTTTCGGCAGCGGCTTTAATCTGTGCGCCGGTCGGCTGGTCGGCACCGCCTTCGCCGTCAGGGCGGTTGTTGATAATGGTTTTAAAACCTAACTGGGCGATCTCAGCAACATCTTCCACGCTGATTTGCGGCGCAGTGCTAAAATTCTCTGAATGCTTGCTGATTTGAATTGACATGATTTCCTTAAGATTTACAAATTTCCTGACTTAACACCCGCATTACGGCTAATGCAGGCTGACTTGAAATGTTATAAAAAATATTCTTTCCTTCGCGCCGTGGCAACTAACTCGGCCTCGCGTAACACGGTGAGCTGCTGCGACAGCGTAGGCTGCCGAATATCCAATATTTGCTCTAATTCCCCTACGGACTTTTCACCTTGCGAGAGTTGGCATAACAGCATTAAACGATCTGAATTCGCCAGCACCTTCATCAGGCTGGAGGCCTTGTCAGCCGAGGCGCGCAGCACATCAAAATTTATTTCTTTAATTTCAGACATAGGGCAGATTTGAATCAGGCTATAAAATGTAATTGTATATTATATCAAAACATATAATATTGGACACTAGCAGGCTTATTGATACGATACACTTTAAGAACATCTCTGATTTGCCCCGGCCACGATTACAACGGCCGTCGCATAAGCTGTATCGGACAGGAAAGGCTACCAATTCGTGTTTGGCGGGAAAAACGCGGGATGAGTTTGTTGAAATCATGAACAATTTAAATTGCCCAAACCCAGGTTGATAGATATTACCGTGCCAGCAAACCGTATGTGCGATGTGCCAAAATAAAATGCGCCGGGACCTGAAGTTGTGCGGGATTGAGTTTATTGTCAACTTAGCAGAAAAAAGCGCGGGTAAGTGCTGGACTTAACCGCGCCAAACTAGAGAAGCTAACTAAAAATTAACTAGAATCTAGCACCCATTCTGCAGGCAGCTTTGGCTGGGTTTTCAGCTGACATCATGTCAGCTTCACTTAACTTTTTTGTTTCTGGTACCTTACCACTTTCTGGCACTGCAGCCACCAGTGCGCAATTCACACACTTGCCCTTGGCTTCATCATAGCCTTTAATGGCCTCTATGCCTTTTACGTTGGTCATAATGGTTCCATCCAGTATGGCCTCACCCATCTTTGCCCCGGTAATATCTGCACCGGTTAAATCGGCTTTGCTGAAATCTGCGCGGAATAAATCGGTATTACGTAAATTGGCATTGCGTAAATTGGCAAATCTGAAGTTAGAGCGATTGATGTCTGCACCTTCAAAATTGGTATTGGCAAAATTGCCGCCAATCGCATCAAAGCGCATCGCACCCATCGGCTGGTTGCCAATATCCAGGCCAAAGCGACCCTTTTTAATGGTGGCGTTGCTCATATTTACATTGCCCAGTGTGCCTATCATGCGAGCGTTAGTAAGGTTGGCGCCTTCAAAATTGACTTTATCAAAAATCGCCTGAAAGATCGTGGCATCTGTTAAATCTGCTTTGCTTAAGTCAGCACCCTCAAGCCTGGCCAAATTCAAATAACTTTTTTGCATATTGGCTCCGCTTAAATTAGCCCCGCGTAAATAAGCGCCAAAAAAGCTGGTGTTAACCATTTTGCAATGGCGCAAATCCATTTTATCGAACTCTAAATAGCCTGCATCTTTGTTACTTAAATCACAAGTTTTGCTCTTGATTTGTTTCAGTGCATCGGCCTGGCTGATTTTTTCACGCTCAGGTTCAGCGTTTTTAGCATAAAAAGCAGCGGCTTTGGCAATCGTGTTGTCCGGGTCAAGTAAAAATGAATCTTTTGCAGCCTGATTGCCGAAACAATAGGTTTTGCCTTTATACAGCTCGTTAATTTCACATTTTGTTTTGATCAGGGCGCCTTTGGATAAACCGGTGGTGCAGTGGTCGCCAAATTCACCTGCAAAGGCTATGCTGGCAAATAGCAGCATCGCGCTGGCAAGCATTACTTTTAAAGTTTTCATCATCATTCTCCAGTAGTTTAGTATTGCCGTCTATCGCGGCACATGGGGCAAGTATAGACGCATAACAAACCTGCACAGTAACTCTAGTCACACAACGAATTTGATTGTTTAATCAGCAGTTAATTCATTGCAATCCGCTATTTCTGCTTTCTAAGTAAAATCATTAGTTACAGTTTATTTACAATTTTAAGTCGGCAAAGTAAAAGTAGCCTCGTTGAATGCTCATCTGCACAATATTTTTTGGTAGTAATAAGAGCAGAGAAAACTAAGGAGATTTAAAAAAATGCGTAACACATTATTAATTGGTTTAATTGCTGCGACTGTTTCATTGCCTGCATTTGCTAGCCATGATGATCGTGACGATAACTATGAAGACCGCGCCCGTGTCATTTCTGTGGCGCCTCAATTTGAGCGTGTGAATACGCCACGTCAGGAATGCCGTACAGAGTATGTACGTGAAAGTTACTACGAAGCGCCACAACGTTCATTAGGTGGTGCGGTTATCGGTGGCGTGACCGGCGGCCTGCTAGGCAGCACGATTGGCCGTGGCAATGGCCGTGTCGCTGCTGCTGCTGTGGGTGCTGGCGTTGGGGCTATTGTCGGTGACCGCGTAGATAATGATCGTGGTTATGGCAACCGTGGCCGTGAGCGTGTAGAAACGCGTCC
Source organism: Methylotenera sp. (assembly GCA_049687015.1). Taxonomy (GTDB): domain Bacteria; phylum Pseudomonadota; class Gammaproteobacteria; order Burkholderiales; family Methylophilaceae; genus Methylotenera_A. The sequence goes on from JBAVIP010000040.1 coordinate 37,824, forward strand.
GGTAGAGCGCTGCGTAACTGTGGATAACTGGCAAAACATTCCTGCCGGATACCTGGTAAATTACGAGTATAACGGCCGCCAATATTCAACCGTAACCGATCGTGATCCGGGCCGTTTTATACCTGTGAATGTTACGGTAAGGTCTGGTGGTTACGTGTCAGAAGTGAGTTATCGCGAAGGCAGAGGCGAGCGTAGAGGCTGGAAGAGAGGCCACGGTTATGGGCATCGTAAACATCACGACCGTGATTACTGGTAATTGTGAGTAACTAGAAAAGCCGCACCCCGTATTGATTAGGGAGGCGGCTTTTTTATTGGGCGCATGCTGGCGCTAAAAGTTTGGCTTAAATGCTAAAATAGCCAGCATGTTCGCTTTTCTTCAGAAATTATTTCAATCCAAAGAACCCAATGCTGCACTGGCCTGGCAGCAGGCTGGCAACCAGGCGGGGAGCGCTTACTGGCTGTATGCCGTGCCAGTGCATCTGGTGCTGCAGCGTGATAGCTTCAGTTTGGCGGCACCCGCACCTCTGTCGCTGGAAAGTCATGAAGCAGCTGCCCTGACAAGCGCTTTCAATCAGCATTTCGCCAGTGATGGCATGCAGTTTTTCTGGCATGAAACCATCTGGTTTCTAAACTTGCAATCCAATCCACGCATAGAAACAACTGCGCCAGAAACAGCATCCAATAAAGATATAAGAGCATATCTTCCCAAAGGCGATGGTGCGATTCAGTGGGCAAATTTTACGAATGAAATGCAAATGCTGTTGTTTGAACATCCAGTCAATCAGGCGCGCGAAGCCAAGCGTCTGCCAGTCATCAACAGTATTTGGTGCTACGGCGGCGGGCAGGTAGCCAGTGATGCACATTAAAACCAGAACAGTGAATGCAGGCGCGTATCAGCACCTGCTAGAGGCGGGCGTAGCGCCGCTACTCGCAAGGCTGTATGCGGCACGCGGCGTGGTTGATAAATCTGAGCTGGAAACCTCTTTGGCTGGAATCATTCCACCAGAACAACTCACCAATAGCGCTGAAATGGCGAAGCTGCTGGCTGATGCGATTTACCAGAATAAAAGAATCCTGGTGATTGGCGATTATGACGCTGATGGTGCCACGGCGACAGCTGTGGCGGTAAAAGGCTTGAAAAGCATGGGTGCGAACGTCGATTTTCTGGTGCCGAACCGCTTTGAATACGGCTATGGTTTAACGCCCGAAATCGTCGCGCTCGCCGCCATGCAAGATCCGGATATTCTGATCACGGTGGATAACGGCATTGCCAGTGTCGATGGCGTGACGGCTGCGAATTCACTGGGATTGCAGGTGCTGATTACCGATCATCATTTACCAAGCGACATTACACCGCGAGCCGCTTGCATCGTGAACCCGAATCAACATGGCTGCAAATTCCCCAGTAAAAATCTTGCTGGCGTCGGCGTCATGTTTTACGTGCTGCTGGCGTTGCGCGCAGAGCTTCGAGCGCGCGGAGCTTTTGAAAACCAACTTGAACCCAATTTAACGGAGTTGCTAGATTTGGTCGCACTGGGCACGGTGGCAGATCTGGTGAAATTAGACGCCAACAACCGCATTCTGGTCGAGCAGGGCTTGCGCCGCATCCGCGCAAGTGCTTGCTGTGCAGGCATTACAGCGTTGCTGAAAATCGCCGGAAAATCACCCGAAAAAGCCACTGCCCAGGATCTGGGCTTTTACGTAGGGCCGCGCCTCAATGCTGCTGGCAGGCTGGATGATATGCGGTTGGGTATTGCTTGTTTGTTAGCCGAAAGTGAGTTTGAAGCCCAACAAAAGGCGCAAACTCTGCACGAGCTGAACATGGAGCGGCGTAATATCGAAGCCGATATGCAGGACAGCGCGCTGGCAGTACTTGATAACATTGAGGTGACCGAGCAATACAGCTTAAGCCTGTATCAGCCGGACTGGCACCAGGGCGTCATTGGCATTCTGGCTTCACGCATCAAAGAGCGTTATCATCGCCCTGTTATTGTTTTTGCAGATGCAGGTGAAGAAGTTTTGAAAGGCTCGGGCCGCTCCATTGCCGGCTTGCATTTGCGCGATGCGCTGGATTTGGTCACCAAACAGCATCCGCAACTTATTATCAAATTTGGCGGACATGCCATGGCGGCGGGTTTAAGTATCAGACAAGCTGATTTTTTGACCTTTCAGCAGGCGTTTGAAGCCGTGACGCGCACACTGTTAAATGAGGCAGATTTACAAGCGGTGATGGAAACAGATGGCAATTTAAGTGCAAATGAGATTAGCCTGCAGACCGCGCAGATACTGGCCTCGCAGGTATGGGGCCAAGGTTTTCCGCAACCGCTATTTAACGATGATTTTAAAGTGATTAATCAGCGCGTTATCGGCGAAAAACATTCGAAGCTAATATTAGAAAAAGAGCAAAAACGGTTTGATGCGATTTATTTTAACTGCATTGACAATCTGAGTGAGCATATCAATGCGGTCTATGCCATGGAAGCCAATGAGTACAAGGGGTTGCAAACTGTGCAGCTGCAAATAAAACATATTTATCGTATTAACAATAGATAAAACGTAGTCTGAGCTAACCCTAAGAACAAAGCACGTTTTTAACAATAATTTCACTTGAAACTTTAGCCAATAATCGCTATCTTACCAAGGTTGCCGTTTGGCAGCTTTTTATAGGGAATAACAATGTTAGATGATATGCAAGTATTAGGCCGTGAAGGCAGTTTAGCTGCGCAAAACAAGGTGCTGCGCAATACTTACGCCATGCTTGGCCTGACCATGATTCCCACCGTGATTGGTGCGATGATTGGCATGAAAATGAATTTTGCTTTTGCGGCACTGCATCCGTTCATGTTTGCAATTGGCGCGCTGGCGGTGATGTACGGTCTGTTTGCGGCGATTTCTGCAAATCGTAACAGCAGCATTGGTGTGGTTTTGTTGCTTGGCCTTACGTTCTTGCTGGGTTTAATGTTAGGGCCGATTCTGCAATATGCTTTGCATCTGCGTAATGGCGCACAAATCGTTGGCCTGGCGGCTGGCGGCACTGGCGTGATATTGATGACCATGGCGGGCATCGCGACCACCACCAAAAAAGACTTCAGCTTTATGGGCAAATTCTTGCTGGTTGGTATTATCTTGCTGATCGTGGCTTCATTAGCCAATATCTTTTTACAGATTCCTGCGATGACACTGGCACTTTCTGGGGTGGGTGTGTTGCTGTTCTCCGGCTTTATCCTGTATGAAGTGAGCCGCATTGTAACGGGCGGTGAAACCAATTACATCATGGCTACTTTAGGCCTCTATATGAGCATCTACAACCTGTTTACCAGCTTGCTGCAGTTGCTGATGGGCTTGATGGGCAGTAACGATTAATTCTATTTTAATGATTAAAAAACCCGCTTAAGCGGGTTTTTTTATTGAGCGCTAATAATTAATTTCTTGTTTCAGCATCATGTTTTTCTTCGTAAATTTCTTTGCTGTTCTCATTTAAATCTTTATGCAAGTCTTTACGCTCATCTTTAGTCAATTGGCCATCCGCTTTATAAGCCCTCTCTTTTTGGCGTAATTCTCTTTGATCTTCACGTAAGTCTTTGGCTTCATCTCTGGTCAGTTCCCCAGATTTTGCGCCCTGTGCGATACGTGCATGCTGTTTATGTTGGCGATGATTCACACGGTGATCGCGTGTGCCTGCAAATGCACTGTTTACCAATAGGCTGCAAGCCACTAAGCCAATTAGAACAATGGTATTTTTTTTCATAAACTTCTCCTGAAATAATTTAAGTTGAATATTGTTTGCATCAACACGCGTGCAACGTGCTGAAAAGTGAATGCGTTGACAATATTTTTAAGATTTATTGCTACGACGTTTTTTAAAAAAAGCAGTTAACACCTCGGCGCATTCAGTTGCTAATACATTCGATATTACTTTTGTATGATGATTTAATTTTTGTTCTGCCATCAAATTAATGACGCTGCCACACGCGCCAGTCTTAGGGTCGCTCGCACCATAAATCAACTTTGCAATGCGCGCATGCTGTATCGCGCCGCAGCACATGGCGCAGGGCTCCAGCGTGACGTAGAGCGTGCAATCCACTAGACGATAATTGCCTAGATGCTTTGCCGCTTCACGCATGGCGACAATTTCCGCATGCGCAGTGGGGTCGTGATTGCAAATCGGCGCATTGCCTCCTCGGCCAATGACCACGCCATCTTTAACGATAATCGCACCCACAGGAACCTCATTGTTTTTTGCCGCGGCGCGTGCCAATTCGAGCGCTTGCTGCATAAAATCTGCATCTGTCTTGTTGCCGGTTGACATGGTAAGTTGCTATCTGTCTGGACAGTTTTTATCCGCCCAGCGCACCAATACGTAGATTACCCCCAAAACAAAAGCGCCGCCTACCCACATGCCAATCTCCTCAAAGGTTGGGCTGGCATCCTGCACTGGCATGACGATCAGTTTACGCAGGAAAAGCACCAGCACCACCTCGATAAATGTTTCTACTTGTAGTTTGCTGCCCATTAAATAACGTATTTCGGCAGAAATAAGTGCAGAAATCGACCACAGTAACATCAGCGTGCCCAGCGCATGCAAAAAGCCGTGCACAAGGTTGTGGGCGTAGGCAGCGTCTTGAACATCTTTAAAAAATAGCCACGTAAACATGATAACGGAGATGGCTAATGCCAGTCCGATGACAATATGGGCAAAGCCGTTCAGCCAGAGCATGGCGCGAACCGCAATTTTATTAAGGGGCTCAAATTCGCGCGGGAGTTGATCTTGCGTCATAAGTATTTACCTTGAAATTAAATATACATGGTCTAATATTAGCACATCAAAGCATTAAAAAAATGACACTGGAAAGGTGTTATCCCATGCAGATTAGAGCCTCGCAAGACCGCGGACACGCTAACCATGGCTGGTTGGATAGTTATCATTCGTTTTCATTTGCCAATTATTACGACCCGGATTGGATGGGGTTTTCGGTGTTGCGCGTGATTAATGAAGACGTTATCGCACCGGCGCAGGGCTTTGGCATGCATTCGCATGATAATATGGAAATTATCACTTATATTTTGCAGGGAAATTTAGCGCATAAAGACAGCCTGGGCAATGTGGAGGTGATCAGGCAAGGTCATGTGCAGCGCATGACCGCCGGTACGGGTATCAGGCATAGCGAGTTCAATGCCTCGGATGTTGAGCCGGTACATTTGCTGCAAATCTGGATTTTGCCGAATCAGCAGAATTTGCCGCCTAGTTACGAAGATAAGTTTTATACAGATGAGCAAAAGCACAACCTATGGTGTTTGCTGGCGTCCGAAAAAGGCGAGCAAGGTTCATTAATAGTTCATCAGGACCTAGCGCTCTATGCAGCAAAGCTTGATGTATCAAGTCCAGATGAACGAAAACAACTGGAATACGCTCTTAAAGAGAATCGCAGCGCTTACTTGCAGGTGGCGAGCGGCAGCATAGAAATTGACCAGAAGCAACTCAATGCAGGCGATGCGGCATTATTTAACAGCGCGCAGCTGATGCAAATAAAAGCCACCAATAGCGCGGAAATATTACTATTTGACTTGCCAACAGATTGATTTATTCAGGAGAAAGAGATGGAAAATTCAATAAAAAGCAATGCTCTGGCAGCCGCTCTGGTATTGGCTTGCAGCCATGCCTTAGCAGAGGCAGATGCCTATCGAATTGACGATTCCCATAGCTTTGCTAATTGGAGCATACGCCACGTGGCCTCCAAAACTTCAGGTACATTTAGTGATATTAAAGGTAAGATTTTGATTGATACTAAAAACTTAGCCAACTCAAGCGTAGAGGCTAAAATCAATATGCTGAGCGTGAACAGCAGCCACGCCAAGCGTGATGAACATATTAAAAAGAAAGCTGAATATTTAGATACCGATAAGTTTGCCGAAATGACGTTTGTCAGTAAAAAAATCGAGGCGAGTTCGAATACCGAAGGCGTAATGACAGGTGTGCTCACCATGCACGGCGTGGCTAAAGAAATGACGTTCCCATTTAAAGTGTTGGGATTTGGCAATGATCCTTGGGGTGGCTACAGAGCTGGGTTTGAGGCGCATACTTCATTGAAAGCGAGCGATTTTGGATTTACTTGGCCGCTTAAAAAGGATGCGCCTGTGGGTGATGATATTGAAATTACACTGTTGATTGAGGGTGTAAAGTTGCCACCTGCCAGCCCTATCAAATAGCACCTTTAACAACTAAAAGCTTCACCACCGAGGCTCCGAGCCATAGAGGAAGCCCTTTTTATTTTGAATGTTTCACATTAATTTTACGGAGCAACAGATGGCACCAGACTTATTCAGCCCAATTACTTTAGGCGCAATTGCACTTAAAAATCGCATGGTAATGGCGCCGCTTACTCGCAATAGAGCAGGTGAGGGAGGAGTGCCGCAACCAATGAACGTGACTTACTACGAGCAACGCGCTTCAGCCGGCATGATTGTGACTGAAGCGACACCAATCTCTGATATGGCGCATGGTTACCCGGCATTACCAGGCATTTATACCGATGCACAAGTAGCGGGCTGGAAAAAAGTGGTGGATGCGGTGCATGCCAAAGGCGGCAAAATTGTATCGCAAATATGGCATGTGGGCAGAATTTCTCATCCAAGTTTATTGCCAAATGGTGCGCTGCCAGTGGCGCCTTCTGCCACCAAGCCGGATGGGCAAGCTTTTACTTACCAAGGTTTGCAGGATTTTGTAACGCCGCGTGCTTTGGCCGCAGGTGAATTGCCAGGCATTGTGAATGAGTATATTCACGCCACTAAATGCGCGTTTGCTGCGGGTTTTGACGGTGTGGAAATTCATGCTGCAAATGGTTATTTACTGGATCAGTTTTTACGTGATGGCAGCAATAAGCGCACCGATAATTATGGTGGCAACTTTGAGAACCGTGCACGTTTATTGTTAGAAGTGACCAAAGCGGTAGTGGCTGTTGCGGGCGCCGGTAGAGTGGGTGTACGCATCTCTCCTGTGAATCCTTTCAATGATATGAAGGACAGCAAGCCACAAGCATTATTTAACTTTGTAGCCGAAGCGCTAAATCAGTTTAACCTGGCCTATTTGCACGTAGTAGAAGGCGGGATTGGCGATGGTGAGTCGCAGTCCTTTGATTTTGTGGAATTACGTAAACACTTTAAAAATGCTTATATGGCAAATTTAGGTTACGACAAGGCACGTGGCAATGCCGCCATTGCTAGTGGTCATGCTGATGTCATCGCTTATGGTGTGCCATTTTTAGCAAATCCAGATTTGGTCGAGCGTTATAGAACCAATGCACCACTTAACGAGGCCGATGCAAATACGTTTTATGGTGGAGATGAAAAAGGTTACATTGATTATCCATTTTTAGGCGAGTAAAAATTATGCAAAAACCTGCCATTACCCAAGTGCCGATTAATGAGACGATTGCTAACCGCTGGAGTGGACGCGCATATGATGCTAGCAAGCAAATCAGCCATGAACAAATCATTACCTTGCTGGAAGCCGCACGCTGGGCGCCTTCATGCTATGGCGATCAGCCCTGGCGGTTTATTGTGTGGGATAAAAATACGGATGCACAAGCCTGGCAGCGTGCGTTTGATTGCCTGGTGCCCGGCAACCAGAGCTGGGTGAAAGATGCGCCCGTATTAATGCTGGTGTGTGCAGACAGTTTATTTGGCCATAATCAGCGACCAAACCGCTGGGCGCAATACGACACTGGTGCAGCAGCCGAGAACCTGTGCTTGCAGGCAGGCAGTCTGGGCTTGATGGCGCACCAAATGGGCGGATTTGACGCGGATAAAGCGCGTGAGGATTTTGCGATTCCTGCGCAATACACACTCATGGCGATGCTTTGCGTGGGTTATCCTGCCGACATTGCCACAGTCACTGGCGAAGCATTAACGCGCGAAACGGCAGAGCGTAAGCGCAAACCTCTGGGTGAGTTGTTCTTTACAGAAACTTGGAATCAACCCATTAAGACTTCTTAACTAAAAAGCCAAGCTCTGTTAGAATCACGCGTTACCAAACTTAAGGCAAAATCATGGCTGTTGTGACACTTACCAAAGCAAACTTTAAAGACACGATTGAAAATAACGATTTCGTGATCGTGGATTTCTGGGCACCGTGGTGCGACCCCTGCGTAGCTTTTACACCTACTTTTGAAGCGGTTGCCGCCAAAAACCCGGACATTGTGTTTGGGATGGTGAACACAGAAACTGACCCGGAAATCAGCGATTATTTCGAAGTGGCGCAAATCCCCGGCATTTTGGTGGTTCGCGATCAGGCGGGCATACATACCCAAGTGGGCGAGATCGGTGCGCCGGCGCTGGAGGAAATTATCAAATGGGCGCGTGAACGAGATATGTCAGTTGTGCATGAGCATTACGCTACTGAGGCCGCTAAAAAGAATTAATTAGTTGCCTTGTAATTGGTTGTCTTGTAAAAAAAGCCACTTTAAAAAGTGGCTTTTTTATGTGCTAAATTTAACAAGTCGCTAAAACCCACCCGTCGTGATAATGCGGTAAATATAAAATATACCGATCGCCATCATTATATACATAGGAACATCGCCACTTTTTTTCTTTTCACCCTTGGCAGAGGACGTCATCCAGCGGTTAAATAGCCATAGCGCAAAAATAATCACCGGGATAAATATCATGTGCTCGGTTGAATCAAAAAGCCAAGATAACGCTGATTTTAGCCAGCCGCCATCTTTAAAAAACTCCATTGCAATGCCAACAATGCCGATAAGCACCAGCGCCATGCCGCCAAACGAGCTTATAGTTTTTAATAGTGTATCTGCCTGAATATCAGCATTTTTTGCATATTTGTTGGGTTCTTTTTTATACTTGTTTGGTGCGGCCATGGCAATCTCCCTGAGATTTTAATTAGCGCTAATTCTGATTGAGATATTTGCTCGGGTCAACCGATTTCCCCAGACGGCGAATTTCAAAGTGTAATTTTACGGTATTGGAATCGGTATTGCCCATTTCGGCAATTTTCTGGCCAGCAGCCACAATTTGACCTTCTTTTGCCATAATTTTGCTGTTGTGGGCATACACTGATAAGTAGGTTTTATTGTGCTTGATAATCACCAATTTGCCGTAGCCGCGTAAATCAGAGCCGCTGTAAATCACCTTGCCACTGCTGGCGGCGTTAATGGCTTGGCCAGTAACGCCCGCAATATCCAGCCCTTTGTTGCTGGTTTCGTTAAAGCCTGCCAACACTTTGCCTTGTGTTGGCCATGTCCAGGTAATAGATTCATCATCCACAGGAGTGGCGTCGCTTGTCTTTATCTCACTTGATTTTGTGTCGCCAGGCTTTGTGTCTGCTACCTTGGTTTCAGTAGGTTTGGCTTCGACGGTCTTGGTTTCTATAGGTTTTGGCATGGCCCGATTTAGTGCTTCTAAGCTATAAGGCTCGCGCGTGGCTTTTGGCTCTGTTAAAACCGGAGTAACAGCGGATGGAATTGGTTTAGTCCCTGTAATTGTTTTATCGCCTGTTATTGCAGGTTCAGTTTTCATCGGCGTAATTACCACGCCATCCTCGGTTTTGCTGGCTTCAGCAGTAACGCTTTTGCTTTTTAAACTGGTTAAATTCAGTTTTTGCCCGATTTGAATGGGGTAGGGCGGAGCAATGTTATTAGCTGCAGCAATTTCCTTGTAATCAACGCCGTACTCTAAGCCGATACCAAATAAAGTTTCGCCTTTTTTAACGATATGGCTATCTGGGCGCCAGTCTTTAATCCCGGCTGCGTTTCCAGCGGTTTTTTGGTCAATGGTTTTAGTATCAGGCGGTTGAGGTTTAGATGTCTGCGGTGTGCGCTCAACTACGGGCGCAGGCGGGTTGCTTTCACAAGCTGCAAGTGAAAGCATTAAAAGTCCTAGAATAAGTAAACGCATCATGCGCTGACACCGCCTAGCAAAGGCACAAATTTTACCGCCTCCAGCTTGGTTTGTTTATATTCGGTAGAGGTGCGCTCAATCAAGTGCAAAGTCTGTGCGCTGGTGCCGATAGGAATCACCATGCGCCCACCGATTGCGAGCTGTGCCAGTAACTCTTGCGGTACATGGCTGGCAGCGGCGGTGACGATAATGCCATCAAACGGTGCGTATTCATTGAGTCCTGTGCTACCATCCGCATGGTCTAGCTTGACGTTGCTGCATTTAAGTGTGCGCAAATGGCTGCGTGCTTTCATCACTAATGGCCTGATACGTTCCAGTGATAATACTTCTTTGGCAAGGCGCGACAAAATTGCGGTTTGATAGCCACAGCCAGTACCGATTTCGAGCACTTTACCCAACTGTTTGCCATTGCGCAAAATTTCGGTCATGCGCGCCACAATATAAGGCTGTGAGATAGTTTGGCTATAACCAATAGGTAGTGAAACATCTTCGTACGCGCGAATTGATAGCGCTTCGTCCACAAAAATATGGCGCGGAATCTCACCCATCGCCGATAATACCACTTCATCTTTAATGCCTTGCTCGCGCAGCCGCACCAGCATTCGCTCGCGTGTGCGCAGTGATGTCATGCCGATGCCGGTTTTTGTACTTGGTCTTACTAATGCCATATTTAGTTCAGCCAGTCTTTTAGCGCCGCAATTTGGCTGTGCTTGGTTAAATCAACTTGAATTGGTGAAATTGAAACCTGATTGTGCGCGACCGCATAAAAATCCGTGCCTTCTCCGCCATCATTGGGTTGGCCTGCCGCACCTACCCAATATACCGTCTCACCGCGAGGCGTTTTCAGCTGCATCACAGGTTCGGCCTTATGACGCTTGCCCAAGCGGGTAATTGTTCTGCCTTTCAGCTCATCATAAGGCACATCGGGCACATTGATGTTGAGTAAAGTGGGTGATGCCAGACCTATTTTTACAAAATGCTCGACTAGCTCTACTGTGATGCGTGCAGCGGTTTCAAAATGGGTGGCATTATGCTGCGACATGGAAATGGCAAACGAGGGAATATCCAGCAGATAGCCTTCCATCGCAGCCGCGACGGTGCCAGAGTAAATCGTGTCATCGCCCATATTGGCGCCATCGTTAATGCCGCTAATCACCATATCCGGCGGGGCATCCATTAAGCCTGTCAAAGCCAAATGCACACAGTCTGTCGGCGTGCCATTTACATAAAAAAAGCCATTACTGGCTGTGCGCACGCTCAAAGGTCTATCTAGTGTGAGTGAGTTGCTGGCGCCGCTTCTGTTTCGCTCAGGCGCAACTACGGTAATTTCGGCTATTTTTGCAAGATGGCTGGCTAAAATATTTAAACCAGGCGCAAAGTAACCGTCGTCATTCGATAGTAGTATTTTCATACGTGACTTACTAATTGTATTTTTATGGCTAATAGCATTTTCATAAGCTTATTATAAATGAAGGCAGGTTTATTGCGGCGGCTGACGAGTGAGTTTCGCGTAAAAAATTGCACAGATAAAAAATATTAGTGATAACAGCACTTCTATTAGTGCTAACTTAGCCGAAACTCCTGTGTCAGACCAGGCACGCACAACACCTTCGGTAAAATACAGCAGTATTAACATGCTTGCCCACTGATAAGTGTAGCGGTGGCCTTTAAGTATGCCAAATAATGGCAATAAAAGCGGCAGTGCCTTTAAGATAAGCAGCGAGCCGTTGGGCTTTAGCGGGGCGAGAATGAGCTCCCATACAATGCAAAGCAAGATAAGCGCAATCAGGCTTACACTCGCGCCTACTTGTAATCGTTTTATCATACGCGCGTTAGTTTAGACATGGCTACCAGCGCAGCTCTTGCAGTTACCGCATCGCTGATGGGTTCTTCAAAGTTAAAGCGAAGTATCTGCGAAAGTCCAGTATCATCTTCGGCTTTAACATCAAAGCCATCACAGTCAATGCCTAACATTTCTACGCGTTGAGCGCGGAATCCATGAAAATGTCGACAATAGGCATTAAGGCTGTCCATGTGGTCTGCGTTCATGTGTTCGATAATGCTTGTTTCCACCGCTGCAAGCTGGTTGGCAAGGGGCGTCATATCAACACCGGCCATCCACGACATCTTGCCGAACCCAGCGATATAACGCGCTTGGGCAATCTGGATGCGGTAGAAGGCAAAATCATGCATATCAAAATAACCTGCCGCTTGCGGAATATAGCGTAGATAGCGGGCATGTAAATCAGCGTCATCCTTGTTGATTTTGATCGCTTCTCCCAGCAAGGTCAGGCGCGCATTGGCTTGCAAATCTTCCGTGTCGGCAAATACCAGCAACGACACTTTCGGATTAACAGTGATGTTTTTGGTATGTTCAGCGATGTTGCTGATCAATATCACAGGCTGGCAATCGTGATCTAACACAAAAGGTGCCACCGAGCCGAAAGGATAACCCTCGAATTTTGCCGAGTGCGTGGAAAGGATGCCGCTATGTGTGCTGTGCAGAAATTGTCTGGCTTCAAGTGCTAAATTCATGCGGTTAACTTCAATGCGGTTTCAGCCAACCGCTTGCCCAGCGCGATACACAGTTTTTTCTCGTCCTCGGTAACCGGTTTGTCATCCATGACGCCTCCGATGTGGCTTGCACCATAAGGCGTGCCGCCGGAAGTAGTACTGGATAACGTGGGTTCCGAATAAGGCAAACCAACAATCAACATACCGTGATGCATCAATGGCAACATCATGGTGAGCAAGGTGGTTTCATTACCGCCATGCATGGAGCCTGTAGAAGTGAACACAGCCGCGGGTTTGCCAACGAGTGCGCCTTTTAGCCATAAACCAGCCGTGCCATCTAAAAAATACTTCATCGGTGCCGCCATGTTGCCGAAGCGGGTAGGGCTGCCAAGCGCCAATCCTACACACTCTTCCAAGTCTTTCAACTCAGCGTAAGGCGCACCTGAGGCAGGAATTTCAGGCTCGGTAGCTTCACAATTTGCAGACACCTTAGGTACGGTACGAATGCGCGCCTTTGCATTCGGTACACTCTCAATTCCGCGTGCAATCAGGTTCGACATCTCGCGGACCGCACCGCCTTGGGAATAATACAACACTAGGATTTCGGTCATTTGATCTGTTTTTTTCTTAGCAATAAATGTGTTTGGTGCTTCTCAACATCAAACAATCCCATAGCAATTGCTAGGTCGCCTAGTTTTGTATAACCATAGTTTCTAGGGTCAAAATCAGGTGCATTTTTGATTATGTTGCTTCCTACACCGCCCAAGTGGGCCCAGCCCTCATCATTTGAAGCTGCTTCAATCGCTGATTTAAAAAGTCTTCTCAGTTTTGAGTCTTGTTTTAATTCTTTCTCTGTGTATTTTTTCGGAAGTTCCTCAGCCGCTTTGTCCTCTGTTTTTGATTTTTTTGAGTCATTTTTTACCTTAGCAGATTTTTCTTTAACAACTGTAGGAACGTCACTGTCATTAGCTTGGTTATCAGCAGAAACCAACAAAATTTCGGTATAAATAAATCTGTCACATGCGGTGATGAAAGGGCGGGGCGTTTTTTTTTCGCCAAATCCGTATACACTTTTGCCTGATTCACGAATTCTTGAGGCTAGTCTGGTAAAATCACTGTCACTTGAAACAATACAAAAACCATCGAATGTGTTTGTGTAGAGTAAATCCATAGCATCAATAATCATCGCACTGTCAGTAGCATTTTTACCTGTGGTGTAGCGAAATTGTTGGATAGGTTGAATGGAGTGCTCAAGTAATACGGTTTTCCATTGACCTAAATTAGGCATAGTCCAGTCGCCATATATGCGCTTGACACTTGCGACTCCAAATTTAGCTACTTCTGCGAGCAATCCTTCAATGATGTTTGCTCTTGCGTTGTCCGCATCAATCAGTACAGCGAGTCGTGGATTATTTTTATCGGTAATCAATTTGAGCCCTTAAGGAGGTTAATTAATCTATGTGCTTTACTAATTTGTCAGCCTTGCCAATATAGTTGGCAGGTGTCATATCAAGCAGCGTTTGTTTGGCTTCGCTAGGAATATCTAACCCATTGATAAATATGTGTAACGAGGCCTTGTTGATGCCGCCTTTGCCACGTGTCAGTTCTTTCAGCTGCTCATAAGGGTTTTCTATACCATATCTGCGCATCACGGTCTGGATTGGTTCGGCAAGCACTTCCCAGCTATTATCTAAGTCTTCCGCTAATTTTTTTGGGTTGATTTCAAGTTTGTTCAGTCCGCGCAGGCACGAATCATAGCCCAGCAAGGTGTAGCCAAACGCCACGCCCATGTTGCGCAACACGGTGGAATCGGTGAGGTCACGCTGCCAGCGTGAAATAGGCAGCTTTTCCGCCATATGGCGCAACACCGCATTGGCCATGCCCAGATTGCCTTCGGAGTTTTCAAAGTCAATCGGGTTGACTTTGTGCGGCATGGTGGATGAACCGATTTCGCCCGCCTTCACTTTTTGCTTGAAGTAACCGACCGAAATATAACCCCAAATATCGCGGTTCAGGTCGATCAGGATGGTGTTGATGCGGGCAAGCGTGTCATACAGTTCTGCCATGTAATCGTGCGGCTCAATCTGGATGGTCATTGGGTTGTAAGTCAAACCCAAAGACTCAACAAATCGCTTAGCGAAAGCTTCCCAGTCAAAGTTTGGATAAGCAGAAAGATGCGCGTTAAAATTGCCGACCGCGCCGTTAATCTTTCCCAGTATCTCATTGTTTTGCAATTGTTTCTGTTGGCGTTGCAGACGATACACCACATTCGCCAATTCCTTACCCATGGTGGTAGGCGATGCAGTTTGGCCATGCGTACGTGACAGCATCGGTTGGTCTGCCAATTGCTGCGCAAGCTCTGTCAGGCGTGCAATCAGGCCGGCTAAAAATGGCAGCATTACGGTGTCACGCGCAGTTTTTAGCATGAGGCCATGCGATAGATTGTTGATATCTTCGCTGGTGCAGGCAAAGTGAATGAATTCACTGGCTTTCTTGATTTCCGGGTTGCCGTCAAACTTTTCTTTAAGCCAGTATTCGAGCGCTTTTACATCGTGATTGGTGCGTACTTCTATTGCTTTCACTTGTGCTGCATCGTGCTCGCTAAAATTGGCGATTGCGTTATCTAGTTCTTTAATTGTATCTGCACTGAAAGGCGCGATTTCCGCGAGTTCAGGCGCGGCAGCCAGGGCTTTGAGCCATTCTATCTCGACCCAGGCACGGTGCTTAATGAGTGCATATTCACTAAAGTAGGGGCGCAGTGCATCAAGTTTGGTTTGATAGCGGCCATCAAGAGGGGATAGCGCATTGAGGGTGGTAAGCGACATAAAAAGCTTTCAAACAGCGGTTCAATAAACCACTATTTTACCCTAAAATCTAATTGCTTATTAGTTGCATGCGCTTGACTGAGGCTATATAGAGAGCATATCCATAAAAGTGTTGACTGGTGTGGCTTCTAGCCTGGCATGATCTAAGCATAACGCCAGAATGTCAGCCTGCTTGCTAGCATCAAAACGGCGCGCCAGGTTCACTTGGAATTTTTTTACTAATTCGGGAATACCTTCACCACGGCGGCGGCGATGGCCGATGGGGTATTCCACTGCAACGTTGCTAGAGCTGCTACCATCCTTAAAGAAAATTTGGATTGCATTAGCAATGGAACGTTTTTCTGGGTCGTGGTAATCGGTAGTGTATTGCGCATTTTCTACGCAGGTCATTTTGGCGCGGATGGCGTCTATGCGTGGGTCAGCGGCTGCTACATCTTCATAATCCTGAGCCGTCAGGCTACCTTTGAGTAAGCCGACTGCCGCCATATATTGAATGCAGTGATCGCGGTCAGCCGGGTTGTTGAGCGGGCCAGTTTTATCGATGATGCGAATGGCAGATTCATGCGTGGTGATGACGATTTTATCGATTTGCGCAATTTGCTCTAATGTTTGCAGTTTGTTTCCTACTTGCGCATTCAGTTGAATTGCACACTCCACCGCAGTTTGCGCATGAAATTCGGCAGGGAAAGAGATTTTGAACAGCACATGTTCCATTACGTAAGAGCCATACGGGCGCTGGAATTTGAAAGCGTTGCCTTTGAATAGCACATTGTAGAACCCCCATGTTTTGGCGGTTAACGCGCTTGGATAGCCCATTTCGCCTTGCATGGTCATCCATGCCAAACGTACTGCGCGACTTGTAGCGTCGCCGGCTGCCCATGATTTGCGTGAACCGGTATTCGGGCTATGACGATAGGTGCGCAGGCTTTGTCCATCCACAAATGCATTCGAAACTGCGTTGATAATATCCTCTTTATTGCCGCCCAGCAGCTTTGTTACCACCGCAGTCGAAGCGATTTTCACCAAGATGACATGATCCAAACCTACGCGGTTGAAACTGTTTTCAAGCGCCAGCACACCCTGAATCTCATGCGCTTTAATCATTGCGGCCAGCACGTCTTTAATGGTTAACGGGGCTTTGCCCTCACTCACATTTTTGCGAGAAATATAATCAGCCACCGCCAAAATGCCGCCCAAATTATCCGATGGGTGCCCCCATTCGGCAGCCAGCCAAGTGTCATTGAAATCCAGCCAACGTATCATCGCGCCTATGTTGAAGGCAGCAAGAATCGGATCTAGCTGAAAGTTTGTTCCGGGAACTTTTGCGCCGTTTGGCACAACTGTGCCTGCAACCACAGGGCCAAGCAGCTTAGTGCAGGCGGGGTAATCCAGTGCTTCAAAGCCACAGCCCAATGTGTCCATTAAACAATTGCGCGCAGTATCAAACGCCTCTGTGGAATTGATTTCGTAATCTGCCACATAATTTGCAATATCAACAAGGACTTGATCCGGCGCGGGGCGAATATTGGAAATGTGACCAGACATAATTTAATTACCTTTATCAATTAGTTTTTAAGCGAATCGCTTTGTTACGCGGCGCTCAAAATCCTCATGTACTTTGTGTAGATTCCGGTTTTTGCGCTCCGTGCGCCTTGCACTTCATATTAAAAACTGAATTGCTACAGGCAATTAAGCGCAACAAAATATGAGTTTATCTTTTATCTAATGGTACATACGGCCGATTCTCTGGCCCGGTATATTCCGCATTGGGGCGGATGATTTTGTTGTCGATGCGCTGCTCAATCACATGCGCAACCCAGCCCGTGGTGCGTGAGATCACAAAAATCGGTGTGAACATGCCCGTAGGAATGCCCATCATGTGATAACTGGAGGCGCTGTACCAATCCAGATTTGGGAACATCTTTTTTTGCTGCCACATAATTTCTTCAATGCGTGCAGAGACGTCAAAAAGCGTCATATTGCCGTTATATTCGCCTAATTTACGGGAAACCGCTTTAATTGATTCATTTCTTGGGTCAGCAATCGTATATACTGGATGCCCAAACCCGATAATGATTTCCTTACGTGCCATGCGTTGCATGATATCGGCTTCGGCTTCATCGGGGGTTTTGTAGCGCTCTATAATTTCCATTGCAGCTTCGTTAGCGCCGCCATGTTTTGGGCCGCGCAGCGCACCGATCGCGCCGGTAATGCAGCTATACATATCAGATAATGTCCCTGCAATCACGCGGGCAGTGAAGGTGCTGGCATTAAACTCGTGCTCGGCATACAGCACCAGCGAGGTATTCATTGCAGCAATATGTAGCTGGCTGGGCGCTTTGCCATGCAGCAAATGCAAAAAGTGCGCAGCGATGGATTCATTATCAGTTTCCACATCAATGCGCTTGTGATTGTGGCTGAAGTGATACCAGTACAATAATATCGAGCCAAAGCAGGCGATGAGCCTGTCGCCTAAATCTTTTGCTGCATCAGTATTACGGTCGCTTGCCTCAGGTTCTAGCGTACCTAGCATGGAACACCCCGTACGCATCACATCCATCGGATGTGCGTTGGCGGGGATGCGTTCCAGCACCTCTTTGAGCGCCGGTGGCAAGCCGCGCAGCTTTTTCAGCCTGGCATGATAAGCTGCCAGTTGTGCCTTGTTGGGCAGCTCTCCGTGAATGAGTAAATAAGCGACTTCTTCAAAGGTGGCATATTTCGCAAGCTCGATGATGTCATAGCCGCGATAATGCAGGTCATTGCCTGTGTGTCCAACGGTGCAGATTGCTGTGCTGCCCGCCGCCACGCCTGCAAGCGCAACGCCTTTTTTCTTTTTGGGTTCGATCGTAGTGATAGCTTCCGGCATGCTATTTTCCTTTCTTGAATAGCTGATCCAGCTTCTGCTCATAGGCGTGATAACCTAAGTGTTCGTATAGCTCAGCACGTGTCTGCATCAAATCCAGCACGTCTTTTTGGGTGCCTTCTTTTTTAACGGATTGATATACTTTAAGAGCGGCTTGGTTCATCGCCCTGAACGCTGAGAGCGGGTAGAGCACCATGCTGACATTCGCTGTTGCCAGTTCATCTGCAGTGAATAATGGCGTGCTGCCAAACTCGGTGATATTGGCGAGCACCGGTACTTTTACAGCTTCGGCAAATTGTTTGTACATGCCGAGCTCGGTGATTGCTTCTGGGAACACCATGTCGGCACCTGCTTCGACGCAGGCACAGGCGCGGTCAATAGTGGACTGCAATCCCTCCACAGCCAGTGCATCAGTGCGTGCCATAATCACAAAATCAGAGTCTGTTTTAGCATCCACAGCCGCTTTCACGCGATCCACCATTTCTGCCTGCGAAACAATAGCTTTATTCGGGCGATGGCCACAGCGCTTTGCGCTCACTTGGTCTTCGATGTGTACCGCTGCCGCACCTGATTTAATCATACTTTTTATTGAGCGCGCAATGTTAAAGGCGCCGCCAAAACCAGTATCAATATCTACCAGCAAAGGTGTGTCAACAGCATCGGTAATACGGCGCACATCGATGAGCACATCTTCCAGCGTGGAAATGCCTAAATCGGGCAGGCCCAGTGAACCCGCGGCAACACCGCCGCCGGAAAGGTAAATGGCTTGAAAGCCGCTCTGGGTGGCAAGCATGGCGTGGTAGGCGTTAATCGCACCGATGATTTGCAGCGGCTTCTCGGCTTTTACTGCAGCGCGAAACCGTGCGCCGGCAGACTGTGGTGTTGTCATGAAAAAAACCTTTGCTGCGCTTCGCTGGAAATCGCCACGCCAGTGAGTTTGGCTTTTTGCAGAATCTCCCAAAAATAGCGATAGGTGGCTCTGTCGTGCAACTCGCCTGAATATTGAATTGGCCCCCAATCGGCCTGCTGCGCAGCAAGCAGGATATTTGCGGCATCCGCCACCTCGTCAAAATTGGGTTTCATGGCGTCGACAATCGCCTGAATCTGAGTAGGGTAAATACTCCACATGCGCATAAACCCAAATTCGTTGCGGGCGCGGCTTGCATCGCTGAATGTGGTTTCCACGTTTTTCAAGTCCAGTGTCACGTTATGCGCTGGCACAACACCATTGGCCAAAGCGGCAGCAACCACTTCGGCTTTGGCTCGTGCTAACAAGCGATGTTCAAATTGGCCAGGACTACGCATAGCGCTGGCTGGAATTGCGCCATGATGCGCACTGACAAAATCCATCAGGCCGAAATCCAGCACTTGCACCCATGGCAATGCCGCTATTTCATGCACTTGTTTTAACGCTCCGTGCGTTTCAATCAGAATATGCACAGGAATTTCGCGCGTAACACCATGAAAAGTGGCAATTTTCTGAATATAGGCAATCATTTCTTTGGCTTGGGCAACATCCGTACATTTTGGAATCGTGAGATAACTCAATAGCTTGCCTGCGCCACCGATCAAAATATCGATATCTTGCTTCCAAGCAGGATGCGTGTAATCGTGAATGCGCGCACCCGCCATTTTGTGAATATTTGCTTCAGAATTTAAAACGCGCACAATCATTTCAGCATGATTACGTTCTTGACCAGAAGCCGCGCCATCCTCGCAATCGCAGGTGATATCAAATACCGCGCCAATAGTATCTTGCAGGGCAAGTGCTTTTAAGATAAGCTTTTCGCTGCCGGCGAAATGTTCGCATGCGGGAATCAGCGGAAAAGGTTTTTCGCCGCCAAAAAGTGCGTCTTTTGGATGGACTGCCATTTAATTGCTCCCTCTGCGTGGCATGAGTACAGTGTAATCAAGGTCTAGCACCACATTGGGGTGATAGCCTTCTTCAGTTTTAAAAAAATTTACAGCATCACGCTGAGCATTTTTAATACCAATCATTCGAAGTCTCAAAGCGCCAATATCCGTGCGATTTGGCAAAGTCCAGGTGTCAATCACTTCAGTCACGGCATAAATCGTATCGTTCGCAAAGCTAGGGTTTACATGCGTCCCGGCGTTAATAGCTAGGATTGAAAGGGTGTTTTCTAAACCTTCATAACTTAGTGCACGACAAAGCGAAATCGGTACACCGCCGTATACTAATCTTTTGCCTGTTTTAATATGCGCAGCATCCATAACATTTACTCTAAGGTCCGCGTTATATAAATTTTCAAAATGTAAACGTGCATTATTTTGGTATAAGCGTGTGGCAAGCGAGTGGTCGCTATCGTTAATGGTCATGCCGGCAACATGATGGATGCGCTCACCTGCTTGGTAATCTTCCCAAAAATACTGGCCGCCTGTGGCTTTGTTATCAAAGTTTTTGGCAGAAAAACAAGCTGGGATGTTTAAATGTTCGGGCGCAACAAAGCCCGGTAATTCCGGAATGACTGTTTCAGGCGCAGGCGCATCTATATTATTTTTATGAACCATCACCCAGCGCACCCAGCTTAAAACAGGCTCATCGCGTTGATTCACTGCGGTTGAGCGCACATAAACCACGCCGTTTTTGCCGTTAGAGTTCTGTTTTAAACCAATCACCTGGCTGGATGTGGAAAGCGTGTCGCCTACAAATGCAGGCTGCAGAAAGCGCACATCGGCGTAGCCCAAATTGGCGACTGCATTCACAGAAATGTCCGGCACGGTTTTGCCAAAGGCGATATGAAACGCGAGTAAATCATCTATGGGCGTGGTTTTGTAGCCTAAAGATTTCGCAAAAGGTTCGCTGCAATGTAGGGGATTGCGCGAACCTGTAAGCGCAATATACAGCGCACAATCACCAGCGGTGATGGTGCGTGGCGTGGCGTGTTGAATCACTTCATTCAATGTGAAGTCTTCAAAAAAACGGCCTGCGCTGATTTTGGTGGAAACGGTCATTTATATCAATTCTTCTTCTAATTCTGCAATCATTTCGTGCAGTTTCAACAAGCGCTGCGCGGCTTTTACATGGTGATGCTCAACCAGTTTATCATTTACCACTACCGTACCGCGGCCAGCCTCGTTCGCTTCCTTAAGCGCCTGAATAATTGCGCGCGCATCTGTGACCTCGCTCGCTTTTGGCGTGTAGGCGTCGTTACTGTAAGCAATTTGGCCAGGATGCACTAAGGTTTTGCCATCAAAGCCCATATCTCGTCCCAAGCGGCAGGCGTATTCAAACGAATGCACATTCTTAAAGTCACTGGTGATGCCATCTACCACGCAACGTCCATAAGCACGCGCAGCCAATATCACCAATGACAATGCCGTTAAAATGGCGCTTTGCTCGTGTGTCACTCTGGCATGCAGTTGTGAGGTTAAATCCGAGGTTGCTATCATCATGCAAACAATTCGATCGGATGCTGCCGCTATCTCTTTGGCATTTAGCACCGCAACCGGGCTTTCTATCATCACCATAATCGGCATATGGCTGCCGCCCGCATTATCCAGCAGTTTAAGTGCGGTATGCACATGCTCGGCCGATTCCATATTAGGAAAAAGTATCGCATCCGCACCAATATTGGCGACTGCTTTGATGTCGTCATGCCCCCAGATGGAATCCAGGTTATTCACGCGCACAATGACTTCGCGTGAGCCATAGCCGCCCTGTTTTACAGCCCCGACAATATTGTTGCGTGACTCCGCCTTTGCATCCACCAGGATAGGGTCGCCTAGATCAAGTATCACTGCATCCGCAGGCAGCGTGCGTGCGCGATCCAGATAGTGCAGGTTGCAACCAGGCACGTAAAGCACAGAGCGACGCGGGCGAAAACAAAGTTCCATAAATTTAGATTACATAATGTATAGAGCGATTATATAGACGGCTTTCTTGCGCTGTCAACAAATATCTTATGTCTTATATAAGATATAAAACACTAGACTATTTTTATCTGATATGTTTTAATTTGTTTAACTCAATATTGCTGTTGCAAACGATGAAAGACAAAACCTACAATTCGCCAAGTTACAAGCCGCTTTACGACCAGATCAAGGTGCTTCTAACTCAAAGCTTGATTGGCGGCGAATGGCGCCCTGGTGAAATGATTCCAAGCGAAATTGAGCTGGCAGCGCGCTATAAAGTAAGCCAGGGCACAGTAAGAAAGGCTATAGATAGCCTCGCAGGCGAGAACATTCTGATTCGCCGCCAGGGCAAGGGAACTTTTGTCGCCACTCACAACGAGGAAGGCATCAAGCTGCGTTTTTTACGTCTGACTGCGGTGAATGGTCAGAAGGAGTTGCTGCAGAATGAGTTGATATCGTGCACTAAAACCAAAGCGGATAATCGCATTGCCAAGATTCTGGAATTAAAGGCAGGCGCTGCCATGATTGAGGTAAAACGGCTGCTGACGTTTTCTGGCAGGCCATTGATTTATGACCATATAATCGTGCCGGCAGCACAGTTTAAAGGCCTGAATGCGAATAGAGTAGAAGAGAATAACGGCTCGATGTACAGCATGTATGAGACGGAATACGGTATCCGAATGATTCGTGCAGAGGAGCGGCTTACCGCTGTGGCGGCGATAGGTGAAGTTGCAAAAGCGTTGCATTTAAGCGAGGGCACGCCATTGCTGAGTATTGAGCGTGTTTCATACACTTATGGCGACAAGCCGATGGAATGGCGGTTGGGGTTGTGCCTTACCGATGATCATCACTACATGAGTGAACTCGAATGAGTGCTTTTCAAAATAGGCAATGGCTAGAAAGGTGAGCGCAGACAGTACAATTAGTACGGCAAGCGCAACCTGACAACGCCAGTGCGTATTTTCAAAAGCACTTTAAGGGTTAGATATTGCTGTGTAAATTAAGGTATAAAAATGGATGACTTAAAAAAACGCGCACTCGATTATCATCAATTCCCCATTCCCGGTAAATTGAGCGTGGAGCCGTCCAAGCCGTGCGCAACACAGGATGATTTGTCGCTGGCCTACACGCCTGGCGTAGCGGAGCCGGTGCGTGAAATTCATGCCGACCCAGCCAATGCCTACAAATATACCAACAAAGGTAATTTGGTCGCAGTGATTACCGATGGTACCGCCGTTTTGGGATTGGGTAATATGGGTGCGCTGGCTAGCAAACCGGTGATGGAGGGGAAAGCCGTATTGTTCAAGCGCTTTGCGGGAATTGATGTGTTTGATATTGAAATCAATGCAGCTACGCCTGACGAGTTTATTCAAACCGTAGTGAATATTGCGCCTACATTTGGCGGTATAAATCTGGAAGATATCGCAGCGCCGCATTGCTTTTACATTGAAAACGAGCTTAAAAAGCGCCTCGATATTCCCGTGTTTCATGATGATCAGCATGGCACCGCCGTCATAGTGGCGGCTGCACTATTAAATGCGCTCGAGTTGCAAGGCAAAACCTTGCCAATCGCAAAAATCGTGTTTCTGGGCGCGGGCGCGGCGGGGTGTTCATGCGCGAAATTGCTCAAATTGATGGGTGCAACCAATATTACAATGGTAGATAAAACAGGTGTAATCGATACTTCTCGCGCGGATTTACATGACAATAATCGTGAATTAGCCATCGCTCCTGGAGATGCTAAAACATTAGCTGACGTGATGCCTGATTGTGATGTATTTATTGGCGTTTCGGCCAAAAATGCGCTGGATGCAACGCTGATTAAAAGCATGGCAAAAAATCCGATTATATTTGCGCTGGCGAACCCGGATCCGGAAGTGTTGCCGAGCGTAGCGCATGCAATTCGCGATGACATTTTAATGGCGACCGGACGCAGTGATTTCCCGAATCAAGTGAATAACGCGCTGTGTTTTCCATATCTGTTCCGTGGCGCGCTGGATGCCAAAGCTACAAAGATCACGGAAAAAATGAAAATCGCCGCTGCGCATGCTTTGAGCGAACTGGCGCGTGAACCGGTGCCTGTTGACGTTTTGCAGGCATACAATCTGCAGGCGCTTGAATTCGGAAAAAATTATATTATTCCAAAACCCTTCGATAAACGTTTATTGGCGCGAGTTTCGGGAGCGGTCGCAATCGCCGCAATGGAATAAGAAGAGCTAGAATCATGCAAAAAAAAACAGTCAGAAATCGCCCCAAGAACCTGAATCTGTTCACTATCCGCTTGCCGATTAACGCAGTGGTGTCCATCCTGCATCGCGTTTCCGGCGTGGCGTTGTTTTTAATGTTGCCGTTCATTTTGCTGGCATTTCAGCGTTCCGTAAGTTCACAAAATACTTATACGGCGTTAGTAGAGTTATTGAATAGCAGGTTTATAAAACTTGTGCTTATCGGCTTAGCCTGGGCTTTTTTTCATCATTTTTTCGCAGGAATTCGCCACTTGCTACAAGACGTGCACTGGATGACGACGTTACAGAAAGCACGATTTTCTGGCCGCGTGGTGCTTTGGATGGTAGGGTTTGCAGTGGCTATTTTTGTTTTTGTGGTTTGGTAGTTTTGTATGTTGATTCAATTGCTTACTGATAAATACCCTGGCATGCGCCTATGGCTGTCGCAGCGTTTAACCGCAGTCATCATGGCTATTTATGTGTTGTTTTTCATGGCCAGGCTCGTCGTTCAGCAGCCGGCAGGCTATGAGGCATGGCATGCATTTGTATCGCCAGGCTGGTTTAGATTAATAACGTTTTTATTTTTTATATGCCTGTTTTCGCACGCGTGGTTGGGCGTGCGCGATGTGCTACGGGATTATATTTTTAATCCAAATCTAAGAAATTATCTGCAAACAATCGTAGATGTTTTGCTAGTGGTTTATTTGGTATGGGTTTCAATTATTTTATGGAATATCTAAATTCAAATATCGTCACAATACTTTGTTGCTCACTAAAAAAATATCGTTATATATAAAACATATACCGCCTCAATTTTTTTAGCTCGCGCCTTGTCTTGCTTAGATATTTGAATTTATAAGTTTATTTGAACGAACAGAAAAGAATTTATGTTACAAACACATCAATTTGATGCAGTCATTATCGGTGGAGGCGGTGCGGGTTTGCGCGCGTCGCTGCAATTGGCGCAGACGGGCGTCAAGGTGGCAGTGCTGTCCAAGGTGTTTCCTACCCGCTCGCACACGGTAGCGGCACAAGGCGGTATCGCGGCGGCGCTAGGCAACGTGGCTGAGGATAAATGGCTGTGGCACATGTACGACACCATCAAAGGTTCGGACTTTTTGGGTGACCAAGATGCGATTGAGTTTATGTGCAAAAACGCTGCGAAAGCGATCATTGAGCTGGAACATTTTGGCATGCCGTTTGACCGGCTGGAAAGTGGAAAAATTTTCCAGCGCCCGTTTGGCGGCATGACGCAGAATTTCGGCGAAACGCCCATTTCCCGGACTTGCGCGGTGGCCGATAGAACCGGCCACGCCATGCTGCACACCCTTTATCAGCGCAATATACAGGCCAATACGCAGTTTTTTGTCGAGTGGTTTGCACTCGATTTGATTCGAGATGCAGACGGCGATGTGCTGGGGGTGATCGCGCTGGAAATCGAAACGGGCGAGATTCATATTTTCCATGCTAAAACCACGCTGCTTGCCACAGGCGGCGCGGGGCGTATCTTTCAGGCCAGTACCAATGCGTTTATTAACACGGGAGATGGCCTGGGCATGGCGGCGCGTGCAGGGTTGCCCTTGCAGGACATGGAATTCTGGCAATTTCACCCCACAGGTGTGCTGCATGCGGGTGTGCTGATTACCGAGGGCGTGCGTGGCGAAGGCGGTTATCTGGTGAATTCTGAGGGCGAGCGCTTTATGGAGCGCTATGCACCACATGCCAAGGATCTGGCCAGCCGCGATGTGATTGCGCGTGCTTCGGCAACCGAGATTAAAGAAGGGCGCGGCGTTGGTAAAAATAAAGACGCGGTGTATCTGAAGCTGGATCATCTAGGCGAAGAGCTGATAAACAAGCGGCTTCCTGGCATACGCGAAATTGCCAAAACCTTTGCCAATGTTGACCCGATTCACGACCCAATTCCCGTGGTGCCAACTGCGCACTATATGATGGGCGGCATCCCGACCAATTTAGACGGACAAGTGGTTTTGGAGGGTGAAAAAACCGTGAATGGGCTTTATGCCGTTGGCGAATGTGCGTGCGTTTCGGTACACGGTGCCAATCGTTTAGGTTCGAATTCGCTGCTAGACTTGGTGGTGTTCGGCAAAGCGGCGGGCGATAAAATGGTGCTTGAAATCGCACAAAATAAAGCACAAAAGCCGTTGCCGATTAATGTGGCAGAAGCTACATTGGCGCGCATTGCACGATTGGAAAACGCCAGCGGAGAGAGTGTCACCGAGGTCGGTGCGGCTATGCGCAAAACCATGCAGACGCATTGCGGTGTGTTCCGCTTTCCCGATTTGTTGGCAAAAGGAGTGGGTGAAATTGACGCTGTTGCAAAGCGCGTGCAGCACATTGTTATCAAAGATAAAAGCCAGGTATTTAACACCGCGCGCGTGGAAGCGCTGGAGCTGGACAACCTGATTGAAGTGGCAATGGCCACCATGCACGCTGCCAATGCGCGCACGGAGAGTCGTGGCGCGCATGCGCGTGAGGATTTTGGCGAGCGCGATGATGTGAATTGGCTTAAACATTCACTTTTTTATAAACAAAACAATACATTGGCTTATAAACCTGTGCGCTTAAAACCACTCACGGTAGAATCTTTTGAACCGAAAAAGAGGGTTTACTAGAATGAAATTTAGCGTTTATAGATACAACCCCGATGTAGACAAAAAGCCCTACATGCAGGATTTTGATATTCAATTGCATGAGGAAGATCACATGCTGCTGGATGCGCTGATTCGCATCAAAGAGCATGACGACACATTGAGCTTGCGTAAGTCGTGCCGCGAAGGCGTGTGTGGCAGTGACGCCATGAATATCAACGGTAAAAACGGCTTAGCCTGTATTACCAAACTTGCCGATTTGCAAGAGCCAATCGTGCTGCGACCCATGCCAGGCCTGCCTGTGATCCGCGATCTGGTAGTTGATATGACGCAGTTTTTCGAGCATTACAATTCGGTGAAGCCGTACCTTGTGAATAATGACCCGCTGCCGGAAACCGAGCGTCTGCAAAGCCCGGAAGACCGTGCCAAGCTGGATGGCCTGTATGAGTGTATTTTGTGCGGCGCCTGTACCACATCGTGCCCAAGCTTTTGGTGGAATCCGGATAAGTTTGTCGGTCCCGCAGGGCTGTTACAGGCTTATCGGTTTATTGCAGACTCACGCGACCAGGCGGAAGCTGAGCGACTGGAGAATCTTGAAGATCCCTATCGCTTGTACCGCTGCCATAACATCATGAATTGCGTGGAAGTCTGCCCGAAAAAGCTCAACCCGAATGCGGCGATTGCCAAAATTAAAGACCTTAAAATTGAACGCGCGCGTGAGCGCAAAATAACCAAAAAAGAAATACCGATCAAGGCATTATGAATGCTGGATAGCGAAAACATGAATGAGGCAGAACAACGGCGTTTGGCCTGGCGTTGCAGGCGCGGTTTGCTTGAGCTGGATATCGTGTTGCAACGTTTTGTAAATGGGCAATTTAGCTCGCTGAGTTTGCGCGAGCAGCAGGCATTCGATAAGTTACTCGACTTGCCGGACAATGATTTTTGGGCGTTGATCAGTGCAACGGAAACGGCACATGAGGATGGCAGCATCCATAGCGTCATTACAAAATTAAGAGTAGCTGGAATGAACCATAATCAGGAGGCGGACTAAAGTGATGATGCATATCGGAGGACAGGCGCTATCTATAGATGCTCGAGCGTTAGGTGACTACTGGCCGGGCATCCAGCTCTATTATCCGCCCGTAAAATACGCGCCCAGTTTGGGCATATATGAGGACATGGCGCAAGCCGCGGCGCGCATGAAAAAGCATGCGCATTTTACCAATGCGCATACGTTGATTTTTGACCTGGAGGATGGCTGCCGGCAAAAAGAGATGAGCCGGGATTTGCTGCGGCAAGAGCTGCCGGAGCTGCGCAGAGTCAATCAAAACGTCACGATTGCGATTCGCGCCAACCCTTTCCGCACCGATGAATACGAGCTGGACATGCGGCTGGTGTGCGAGATGGCGGAATATATTGATGTTGTGATGCTGGCGAAAGCGGGCGAGGCTTATGGCGCGGCAGAGGTGCGGGATTTATCCAGCTTTCTGTTAAGTATTAATCCGAAAATCACTATTCAGCCGATTATTGAGCATCCGAAATCGCTCAAGATTGCGCCCGAACTCATGCAGTACAACACTGTGAAACACGTGGTGTTTGGCATTCACGATTTCTCCAAGGCCATGGGCATTCATATTACGCCAGAAAACTGGATCGAAGAGCTGCAGTTTTACATGAACCAGCTTATGTTCGAGGCACGTATCGCGGGCAAGGGCGTGATAGGCGGCGTGGAGACTTTGCTCGGGGCTAATATCATGCCAGAGAAATATTTAGAGCCGCACGATGTACGCCGTTGGCTGGATTTACATGGCGATAACGAATCGCGCATTGTATACAAACACGCCTGTCAGGAAGCCGCTATGGGGCTTACCGGCAAACAGGTCATTCATCCTGGGCATATTCATCTGTGTAAAACAGCTTATACACCATCGCCCACCGATGTGGCGCAAAAAGTGGCTATTTTAAAAGCAGCGATTGAAGCCGATGCACTGCATGGCGGCGCGATTAAATTTGAAGGCGAGATGCTGGATCCGCCCATGTTCGGCAAGGCACTGCAAACCCTGCTGCGCGCACATGCTTTACGTGCGCTTAAAACGGGAGATATGGAGTTTGCAGTGCATGTTCTGGAACTGCTACCGGCTCAGGTAGTGCGTCAAAATTGGCCATACGGAGTGCTGCTTTGATGTTTACAGACTTTCCCAAATGGGAATGGAATATTCCTGAATATTTCAATATCGGCGCAGCTTGCACCGATAGGCATCTTGGCACGCCGCAAGCCGACAATATCGCCATGATTGTCGAAGATGATACGCTTGGAACTGCGCAAATTACCTTTACCGAGCTGGCGCGTAAAACCGACCAGTTTGCACAGGTGCTGCGAAACTTAAACGTTAAGGTGGGTGACCGTGTGCTGATTCGCCTGCCGAACAGCCTGGATTACCCGATCGCATTTCTGGGGGCCATGAAGATGGGTGCGATTTCTGTGCCGACTTCAACTTTGCTTACTGCTGAAGAAGTGGCTTATCTGGCCAAAGATTCTGGTGCGACAGTGCTGGTAACCGATGCGACAGCCTGGAAAAATATGGAAGAGCAATTGGTGCAGGGTTTAAGGGATACACCCAATCTATCGCACATCTTGCTCTCGCAAACGACCCATACCGAGCCGCATGGCTGCCTGAATGTACTGGGTTTGGAAAACAGTCTGAGCGTTACCCACAAGTGTGATAATGCGCATAAAAGCAAAGCCAATGACCCCGCTTATTTGGTGTATACCTCTGGCACTACAGGTTACCCGAAGGGCGTGTTGCATGCACACCGCGCCCTGCTTGGCCGCCGGCCTGCCGCACAATATTGGTTTAATTACAGTGACAATGCACAAGATCGGATTATGCACTCGGGTAAATTTAACTGGACCTATGTGCTGGGCTCTGGCCTGATGGATCCGCTGTATTTGGGCAAAACCGTCATCGTACACGAAGGGAAAAATGATGCGCAGAAATGGCTGGATTTGATTCAAAAACATCAAGCCACCATTTTTATTGGTGTGCCGACGATTTACCGCCAGATCTTGCAAAAAACAACGGCGACAAAAGAAGAATTGCCCAGCCTACGCCATTACATGAGTGCGGGTGAGCACCTGTCTGACGAAGTGTTAAGCCAATGGCGCGAACGGTTTGGTTTGGATATTTATGAGGCAGTGGGTATGAGCGAGTTCTCGTACTATTTAAGCCAGAGTAAATTCCGTGCTATACGTGCGGGATCAGCAGGATTCGCGCAACCTGGCCATGCTATTAAATTACTCAATCCTGAAACGCTGGAAGAGGTCGCTATGGGCGAAGAAGGCATGATTTGCGTGCCATTAAACGACCCCGGCTTGTTTTTACGTTATTGGAATATGGATGAGGAGACGGAAAAATATAAGCATGATAACTACTTTTTTACTGGAGATTACGCAAAATACGATGCTGATGGCTACATCTGGTTTTTAGGCCGTAAAGATGACATTATCAAAAGCTTTGGCTACCGAGTTTCACCATACGAAATCGAGCGCGTGTACAAAAACCATCCCGATGTGGCCGATTGCGCCGCCGTGGGCGAGGAGATTGAAAAGGATAAATTGCTGGTGGTAATTTATGTGATTCTGAAAGCGGACGCCACCACCAGCCCGGATGATTTGCTCAATTATGGCAAGCAGCATTTGGCGGCCTATAAAACGCCAAAAACCGTTTATTTGGCAAAAGATTTTCCACGTACCAAAAATGGTAAAATTTTGCGTAAAGATATTAGCCCCAATATAGCGATTGCAAAAAGCTCCAGATGACACTTGTTAATAATGAAGATTTTATCCAAAGCATCCAGGATGCTTTGCAGTACATTTCGTACTATCACCCTGCTGATTATATTCAGGCGTTGGGCGAGGCATATAAAGTTGAGCAATCTCCAGCGGCTAAAGATGCCATCGCGCAGATCCTCACCAACTCGCGCATGTGCGCCGAAGGAAAGCGTCCGATCTGTCAGGATACCGGCATTGTGGTGGCGTTTGTGAAAGTGGGCATGAATGTGCGTTTTGAGGGCAATTTGTCACTGGAAGAAATGGTGAATGAGGGTGTGCGCCGTGCATATTTGCTGCCGGAGAATAAGCTGCGTGCTTCGATAGTAGACGACCCTGCAGGCACGCGCAAAAACACCAAAGACAACACGCCAGCCGTAACGCACGTAGAGTTGGTGCGAGGCGACAAGGTGGAAGTAAGCATTGCGGCAAAAGGCGGCGGTAGCGAGAATAAAGCCAAGTTCGTGATGCTGAACCCGAACGATTCTATCGTGGATTGGATACTGGAAACCGTGCCGACCATGGGCGCGGGCTGGTGTCCGCCCGGCATGCTGGGCATAGGCATAGGTGGCAGTGCCGAAAAAGCCATGATTCTGGCCAAAGAATCGCTGATGCAGCCGATTGATATGCACGTGCTGAAAGCAAGGGGCGCACAAAATAGACTGGAAGAATTACGGCTGGAGATTTACGAAAAAGTGAACAACCTGGGCATAGGCGCACAAGGCCTGGGTGGCCTGACAACAGTATTGGATGTGAAAATTCTCGATTATCCAACGCATGCGGCTTCTTTGCCGGTGGCGATTATTCCTAATTGTGCGGCGACGCGCCATATACATTTTACTTTAGACGGGTCAGGCGCGGCAGAACTCACGCCGCCTGATTTAAGTATTTACCCCGATGTGCATTGGGCGCCCACTGCACGAGCCAAGCGCGTGAATTTAGACACGCTCACTAAAGCAGATATCACCCATTGGCAAGCGGGTGAAACGCTTTTATTAAGCGGGAAGTTGCTGACAGGCCGTGATGCTGCGCATAAAAGAATATCCGCCATGTTGGCTAAAGGCGAGCAGCTGCCCGTTGATTTTACCAACCGTTTTATTTATTACGTCGGCCCGGTGGATGCGGTGCGGGATGAAGCGGTTGGCCCGGCAGGCCCAACCACGGCAACCAGAATGGACAGCTATACTGAGATGATGCTTGGGACTTGCGGCTTGCTAGGATCTATCGGCAAGGCAGAGCGTGGTGATGAGGCATTGGCAGTAATCGCTAAACATCAATCGGTTTATTTAATGGCCATTGGCGGCGCGGCGTATTTGGTGAGTAAAGCCATTAAAAAATCGCGCGTAGTGGCGTTTGCCGATTTAGGAATGGAAGCGATTTATGAATTTGAAGTGGTGGATATGCCCGTAACCGTGGCTGTGAGTGCCACGGGTGAATCGGTACACAAAACCGGGCCGGCGGAGTGGAAAGATAAGATTTCCAAACATCAAACGATTGAAATCCACAGCGTGGATTAGGTTGCACTTCCTCTTCAAATTTCAGTCATAATTACTGGATGATAAATGTGAAAAATATTACTTTGATTTGCTTGGCATTAACGGCCTCAGCCGTACATGCCGAAGACCTATTGGGATATTTGACCGATAGCGCAGGAAGGTATATTGGGCCTAGCGTTGAGGACAATGTCGCGGCGATGGACACCGACAAAAATGGTTTTGCAGATGTGCTTGAGGTGCGCGCATTTTTGGCCTTAACGCACGGCAAAGATTATGAAAAAGCCTTGTTGGATCGATGGGAAGTTCACTCGCTAGGCGGTGGCTGCCCTGTTCCGTTTGCAAAAGAGTTTTATTCGGAGAGCAAGAACTAGCCAAAAATTTTGCGTTTTACAAATGTGAAACGATTGTGGATTTAGGCTGGTTTATAATAGCAGTTAATTATTAATAGAGCTTTAAATGATCATGTTAAAAACGTATCAAAAACACGCGCAAGAACGCGCAGCGCAACAACTTCCACCGCTACCGATGACTGCAGAGCAGGTCGCACAGTTGGTTGAGTTACTTAAAAACCCGCCAGCAGGTGAAGAGGCTTTGCTGATGGATCTGCTTGAAAACCGCACCCCCGCTGGCGTAGATCAAGCGGCTTATGTGAAAGCGGCATTTTTGGCCGATATTGCCAAAGGCACTACCAAATCACCTCTGATTTCACCAGAAAAGGCAGTGCAGTTACTTGGCACAATGCTGGGCGGCTACAACGTGCAAGCGCTGGTTGAGTTGTTAAGCACTCCAATGGCAGAACACGCTGTCAAGGCACTGAGTAATACGATTTTAATGTTCGATGCATTTCACGATGTGGATGTGTTAATGAAGGCGGGGAACGTTCACGCTAAAAAACTCATGACATCATGGGCGAATGCCGAATGGTTTACCTCTAGACCTGTGTTAGCAAATGAAATCAAAATGGTGGTGTTTAAGGTCGATGGCGAAACCAATACGGATGACCTTAGCCCTGCGCAGGAGGCCTGGAGCCGCCCGGATATTCCGCTGCATGCCAAAGCCATGCTGGTGAATAAAATGCCGGATGGTTTAAAAACGATTGAGATACTTAAAGCTAAAGGCCTGCCACTGGCTTACGTGGGCGATATTGTCGGCACGGGCTCGTCACGCAAATCGGCCATTAACTCAGTGCAATGGTTTATGGGCAGCGACATTCCAAATATCCCCAATAAACGCACCGGTGGTGTGATTCTGGGCGGCAAAATCGCCCCGATTTTCTTTAACACGGCAGAGGATTCCGGCGCCTTGCCGATTCAATGCGATGTTTCAAAAATGCACACGGGCGATGTGGTGGTGATTAAACCCTATGAAGGTAAGGTACTGAATGAAACCGGTGAAATCATTTCTAGCTTTGAACTTAGCCCAGTTACTATGCCAGATGAAGTGCGCGCGGGCGGCCGCATCCCTTTGATTATCGGTCGCGGCCTGACTTCTAATGCGCGCAAGGCTTTGGGCTTGGCTGAAACCGATATTTTCATCAAAGCAACACCAGAAATAGTTTCAAACAAGGGTTACACGCTGGCGCAAAAAATGGTTGGCAGGGCATGTGGCTTGCCAGGAGGCACAGGCGTGCGCCCTGGGACTTATTGCGAGCCGAAAGCAACCACGGTGGGTTCGCAGGACACTACCGGCGGCATGACGCGCGATGAGCTAAAAGAATTGGCATGCTTAGGGTTTAGCAGTGATTTAGTCATGCAGAGCTTCTGTCACACCGCGGCTTATCCAAAACCTGTGGATATTAAACTGCAGCACGAACTGCCTGAATTTATGTCCAGCCGCGGTGGTGTTTCTCTGCGTCCGGGCGATGGCGTGATCCACTCCTGGTTGAATCGCATGATTCTGCCTGATACTGTCGGTACCGGCGGCGATTCGCATACGCGCTTCCCAATTGGTATTTCGTTTCCAGCAGGTTCTGGTTTGGTGGCCTTTGCCGCCGCTACAGGTGCGATGCCGCTTGATATGCCAGAATCAGTATTAGTGCGCTTCAAGGGCACCATGCAGCCCGGTATTACCCTGCGCGACTTGGTGAATGCGATACCATACGCGGCGATAAAAGAAGGCACTTTGACAGTCGGCAAACAAGGTAAAAAGAACGTATTTAACGGCAGAATTTTAGAGATTGAAGGCTTGCCAGATTTGAAAGTGGAACAGGCATTTGAGTTTGCCGATGCTTCTGCGGAGCGC
Organism: Methylotenera sp.; assembly: GCA_049687015.1. GTDB lineage: Bacteria > Pseudomonadota > Gammaproteobacteria > Burkholderiales > Methylophilaceae > Methylotenera_A. Next base: position 72,208 of record JBAVIP010000040.1, read on the forward strand.
TCCGCCAATGGCTGTACCGTATTATTAAACAAAGAGCCGGTGATTGAGTTTCTGAACTCCAATATCGTGCTGATGCAGAACATGATAGACAATGGCTATCAGGATGCGCGAACCCTGCAGCGGCGCATCGCCAATATGCAGGCATGGCTGGAAAAGCCAGAGCTGCTGCAATCTGATGTTGATGCTGAATATGCGCATGTGATTGAGATTGATTTGAACGAAATCAAAGAGCCATTGGTCGCATGCCCGAACGACCCGGATGACATCAAGCCGTTATCTGCCGTAGTGGGGGATAAAATTGATGAAGTGTTTATAGGCAGTTGCATGACCAATATCGGCCATTACCGCGCCGCAGCCAAAGTGCTGGAAGGCACTGGCAACATCCCGACAAGGCTCTGGATCGCACCGCCAACCCGTATGGATGAAGCGCAATTGCGTGACGAAGGCGTGTATTCTGTGTTTGGTGTGGCTGGCGCGCGCACCGAAGTACCAGGCTGCAGCCTCTGCATGGGCAACCAGGCGCGCGTGGCCGATAAAGCGACTGTATTCAGTACCAGCACACGCAACTTTGATAACCGCATGGGCAAGGATGCGCGTGTTTACTTGGGTTCAGCCGAGTTGGCCGCTGTGTGCGCCAAACTCGGCCGTATGCCAACCCACGCGGAATACTTGGAAACTGTAGGCACTAAGCTTGCTAATACTGCCGAGATTTATAAATATTTGAATTTTGACCAAATGACGGAATATAAAGCAGCATTAGATACACTCAGTAGCGGTAAAAAAGTGATTCCAATCGCAGAGCTTGCCGAGTAATCACTGTTTTGACTCCGGCATTTTAGTCTCTGGTTGTAAAAGGGTGAGCGCTGGATTGTATTTCTGTGTTCAACATTACCATCACTATGGTTGCGCGATATGAACTTAGAACAAAAACCTGATAATGCCCATATATTCTCCCAAGAAGAGATTATATCGCCAGCGGAGCGGGGTGCGTGGAAATGGATGTTGCCGTTAAGCATAGTGCTGGTGCTGGCCATGATTGCCGCTTGGCATTTTGGTTGGCATGCCAAAGCCGTTACTGCAGGTGTGTTGTTATTAGCAGGGCTTTCTCATTTATTCGCCTGGATACTTGGCATTATTACGTTGGTGCCGATTATTGGCCCAATACTGGTTAAAGTGCTGAGTTTGTCTATTATCTGGCTGCTAAATGCCATCGGTTATCTGGTTTCTTTTGTCGCCATCAAACGCGGCTATTCTAAAGATGTGCTTACTTACCGCGCCGTGACCATAGCGCTCATCACAGGCATTGTTATTGGCTATGTGATTGGCAGCCTTGTTTAAGCTGCTTAGTGCTGAACTTCCGCGCGGACCATTAGCTTGTCAATGTAGGCAATCGCAATCGCAGAAAACACAAATGTCATGTGGATAAGCGTTTGTGCAATTAAGACCTTATCACTCAGGTTTTCAGCATTGATAAAGGTTTTAAGCAAATGAATGGATGAAATACCGATGATGGCAGTGGCCAGTTTTACCTTGAGCAGATTGGCATTCACATGGGAAAGCCAATCCGGCTCATCCGGGTGGCCTTCCAGATTCAGGCGCGAAACAAACGTTTCATAGCCACCTACAATTACCATAATCAGCAGGTTGGAAATCATCACTACGTCAATTAAACCCAACACAATCAGCATGATGTCCGCTTCACCCAGATGAGGGATTTTATGCACCAGATGAAACAGCTCAACTGCAAAAAAATACACATAGACCGCCTGCGCGATGATGAGGCCCAAATATAGCGGGAGCTGCAACCAGCGGCTGCCGAACAATATATTGGTCATGATACTGCTTTGCTTGTAATTGTTATTTGGGATTTTTGTGTTTTCTTGCATGGGCTACCTGAATAATTCACTAAATAATGAGGGTGTATTTTACATTAAGTAATCTGACTTGTAAGTTCGAAATGGGCTGTTTCATCCATCGCCAGCAACTTAGTTAAAGCAGGCATGCTTTCTTTTAATGCGGCGGGCAAAGTCCACGGCGGGTTTACAATAAACATGCCGCTGCCATGCATGCCAAAGCCCTCTGTGCTAGGTGCCTGCACGCTCAAACTTACATTCAGCCAGTTATTTGCATTGAGTTGTTTTAACTTGTCCAGCATCTGCATCGGCTCTTGGCGCTGCAACAGCGGATACCATACCAGGTAAGTCCCTGTAGCGAAACGGTTGAGACCGTCTTTGATGCAGTCTGCTACACGCCTGTAGTCATCTTTAAGCTCATATGGGGGGTCAATCAGCACCACAGCGCGTTTGCATGGTGGCGGCAAACAGGCTTTTAAACCAATAAAACCATTTTGCATTTCAATTCCGGTTTGGCGACCCTGATTTTTAAAATTTTCCATTAGAATCTTGTAATCGTTCGGGTGCAACTCAAACAAGCGCATTTTGTCATCAGCACGTAAAAAAGCTTGCGCGATTTTGGGTGAGCCTGGATAAAACAGCAGCTGGTTGTTTTGATTGTGTTTTATGATTAAATCAGTATAGTTTTCCAGCGTGGCAGGCAAGTTTTTTGCGCCGATAAGCCGTGCAATCCCTGTCTCAAACTCGGCATTTTTCTGCGCGAAATCACTCTCCAAGGCATACATGCCGGCGCCTGCGTGGGTGTCGATATACCAATAAGGTTTATCCTTTTGGTTCATGTAATCCAGTACCAGGCTGAGCATATAATGTTTCAGCACATCGGCATGATTGCCTGCATGGAAGGCGTGGCGGTAACTTAACATAGCTTGCCATTATAACTATCCGTGATTTGTCTGAATATTTTTTTCGTAGCCTTTCATGCTTAATGTTGGGTTTTCGGTTAGCATTTCACCTATGAAAAGTTCTGGCCAAAACACCCCGGTGACTCATGAAGATCACGATGACCATGATCACTATCTCATCCCATTTATACTGATTTTTGTCTTTGCAATTGTCGAGGCCGTGGGCAGCTGGTATACCGGCTCTTTGGCTTTGTTAAGCGATGCCGGCCACATGTTTTCAGATGTCGCAGCGCTTGGTCTGGCATGGATGGCAGGCATTCTCTCTAAAAAACCCAATGTGGCGAGGCACGCATGTGGCGTCAGTTATGCTGAGCTTGGTGTTTCAATCGTCAATGCAATCACCATGCTGGCAGTGATTTTTTATGTGGTAGCTGAAGCAATATCAAGGTTTAAGCATCCACATCTTGTACAAGGGGCGGGGTTGACCATTATTGCGACTCTGGGCTTAATTGTTAATTTAATTGTGGCTAAGCAGTTGCATCATCAGGCTGTGCATCATAAGGAAACCCTGAACAATCGCGCTGCATTTTTGCATGTCATCGGCGATTTGCTAGGCTCTGTGGCGGCGGTGGCTGCCGGCGTGATCATTTATTTTACAGGCTGGATGCCGATTGACCCGATTTTATCTTTGCTTATCTCGCTATTATTGTTGGCGTTTACCTTAAACCTGATACGCGATATTTGGAAAACTCTACATGGCAAGCCCAGCCTGGGCGCTAATGGGCTGAATCATGGCGACCATGCACACTAAGCCCACGTTTGATATTGCTTGCAGGCAATGCACGCGGCTAGCCACTTTTTTAGATGGTGTAAAAGTAAAGCAACCCAACTATTTCTGCAAACCTGTGCCGCAATTTGGCGATGCTAATGCCAAGTTGGTTATTGTAGGTTTAGCACCTGGCATGCACGGCGCGAATAAGACTGGACGGCCTTTTACAGGCGATTTCGCAGGTATTTTGCTATATGAAACCTTGCATAAATTTGGCTTTGCAACGCAACCGCAATCTGTTTCGGCGAGTGATGATTTGCAGCTGATTAATTGCCGCATCACTAATGCAGTCAAATGTTTACCGCCAGAAAATAAACCGCTGCCAGCGGAAATCACGACATGCAACCAGTTTTTAGCGGCAGAGTTACAACAATTGGCCCCAAATAGTGTCATATTGGCATTGGGTAATGTGGCGCACCTGGCGGTGTTAAAAGCATTTGGCTTAAAAATAAAAGACTATAAATTTGGTCATGCCACAAAACACGTCCTAGCAAATGGATTAATTTTGTATGATAGCTATCATTGTAGTCGCTATAATACTCAAACGCGGCGACTCACCGCAGCCATGTTTTATGCGGTGTTTGCCGAAATTCAACGTGAATTAAAAGGAGATTAAAATGCCTTATGTCAATGTGAAACTCGCAGGAAGTATTACCAAAGAACAGAAAAAAGAAATCGCCAAAGAAATCACCGAAACCTTGCAAAAGCATGCGCACAAACCACCCAGCTATACCTACATTGTGTTTGAAGAAGTGAAAATGGAAGATTGGGCGATAGGCGGGAATTTACTAGGGTGAGTAAACCTAAGTACAAAGCTTGCAGCCGCATTCAATACGGTTATTTTTTTATATTTTCTCGAGCCTAGCTGATATGAGCGGAATGCAGCATTTTGATCATGAGCTGGCGGAGTTAGATAAGCAGATAGTGCGCCTGGGAAATCTTTGCGGCCTTGATGCCACCAAGGACGAAACGGTGATGCGTGTGCTCGAAGGTAAAATTCTGGCTGAAATTTTTTCAGCAGACTTGCAAAAGTATTTTTCTTTGCTGAAAGGGCTTTTGACCTTGCGCTACATGGTGGAGAAGCAATGTATGGACGACATCGGTCCCCGTCATTGCCAGGAGATACTGAGTGGCACATTGTTAAAGTAATTGCATGTTCGACCCAAAACCCATCTTAAAAAATCTGCCCAATTTGCCGGGCGTGTATCGCATGATTAACGCGACGGAAGAGGTGATTTATGTGGGTAAAGCTAAAGACCTCAAAAAGCGCGTTTCATCGTACTTCAACAAGAACTTACCTAGTCCGCGCACGCGCGTAATGGTGAGTAATATTATCAAAATAGAAACCACGGTTACTCACAACGAGGCCGAGGCTTTATTGCTGGAAAACAATCTAATTAAAGGCTTAATGCCGCGTTATAACGTGTTGTTTCGCGATGATAAATCGTATCCGTACATCACAATTACAGGCGATGCGTTTCCGCGTTTGGCGTTCCATCGTGGAGCGCAGCGTAAAGGTTCTCAATATTTCGGACCTTTCCCCAATGCGGTGGCGGTACGCGAGAGTATCCAGCTTTTGCAGAAGGTTTTTAAGCTGCGTACTTGTGAGAACACCGTGTTTTCCAACCGCTCGCGCCCCTGTCTGCAGTATCAGATTAAGCGTTGCACCGCACCTTGCGTGGGTTATATTACACCAGAGGATTATGCACATGACGTGCATCACGCAGCGATGTTTCTGGAAGGTAAAACCAACGAAGTGCTGAATGCGCTGGGCGATAAAATGAATACGGCGGCGGGGAATCAGGAATATGAAATGGCGGCGGTGTTCCGCGACCGTATGCAGGCGCTGCGCCAAGTGCAGGCCAAGCAGTTTGTGAGTGATTTTAGCGTGTCGGATGCAGATGTAATCGCCTGTGCCGAGGTGCAGGCGCAGCATTGCATTAACCTGGTAATGATACGCGGCGGACGCCATTTGGGTGATAAAAGCTTCTTCCCCAAAAACACGCAAGACGCAGAGCTAAGCGAGACCGTCGAAGCATTTTTAACCCAGCATTATGTGGCGCAAAATACGCCGCCGATGATCGTGTGCGGCGCTGAGGTTGATACCAAAGCTTTTGAGCAGGCTTTTAGCGAACAATCTGGCCGCAAGATTAAAATTATCACGAACGCGATTGGCGATAAACGCGTGTGGCTGAAAATGGCGCAAACCAATGCAGAGCTGGCATTAACGCAAAAACAGGCTGAAGCCAGCAACCAGGAAGCACGATTGGTAGCGCTACGCGAGGCGTTGAATTTGCCAGAAACCACGGAGCGTATTGAGTGCTTTGACATTAGCCACACCATGGGTGAGGCGACGGTGGCGAGTTGTGTGGTGTTTGATAAGGGCAACCTGCAAAATAGCGAATATCGTCGTTATAACATCACGGGCATTACCCCGGGTGACGATTACGCGGCGATGCGCGACGTGCTGACGCGGCGTTACAAAAAAGTGGCAGCGGGCGAGGGTAAAAGACCGGATTTGGTGTTCATTGATGGCGGCAAAGGCCAGCTGGGCGTGGCAATCGAGGTGATGCAGGAGGTTGGGTTGGAAGACATTCTGCTAGTCGGCATTGCCAAAGGCGAAGAGCGCAGACCTGGGCTGGAAACCATGATTTTTTCTGACACGGGTGAAATGCTCAATTTGGAAAAAGACAACCAAGGTTTGCATTTGCTGCAGCAAATCCGAGATGAAGCGCATCGGTTCGCCATTACAGGGCATCGTGCTAAGCGTGCCAAAGCACGCATGCACTCGAGTCTGGAAGACATAGACGGTATAGGTGCAAAACGCCGTAAAGCGCTATTGACGCGCTTTGGTGGCCTAGATGGGGTGAAAAATGCTAGTATGGATGAAATTGCCCAAGTTGAAGGCGTCAGCAAAAGTTTAGCTGAAAAAATCTACGAAGAGTTTCATTAATGGAGTGCCGCGTTAAATGAAGTTGAACGTTCCTACCATGCTCACATGGCTGCGTATTTTGCTGATCCCTATATTTGTCGGCGCGTTTTACTGGCCTGAAAATCTGCATACATTAGGTGCCATGCCTTCGCACTGGGTGAATCTTTTCACAACCGCAGTATTTGCGATTGCGTCTTTTACCGATTGGCTGGATGGCTATCTAGCACGACGTTGGCATCAAACCTCGGCATTCGGTGCGTTTTTAGACCCCGTAGCAGATAAGTTGATGGTGGCTGCAGCGCTTATCGTGCTGGTTGAATTTGGGCGTGTTGGCGCGATTGTTTCCTTGATTATTATAGGTCGAGAAATTGCCGTAAGTGCGTTACGTGAATGGATGGCGGGCGATGGACAGAGTAGTAGCGTAGCTGTTGCGATGATAGGTAAAATTAAGACAGCCGTACAAATGCTGGCGATATTGTTTTTGCTGTATTGGGATAACATTCATCTGGGTGACCTGGGTATCTTGGGTAATTGGGGCACATTTAAAACCCAGATTGTTGGACATGTGCTGATTGTAATTGCCGCATTTTTAACATTGCTATCAATGGCTTATTACTTGAAAGTGGCTTGCCCAAAAATAAAAGTCAAATAAATAAGCACCTAGAGCGTCATTTAGTCTTGACAGTATTCTGAAAATCGCTAAAATGCTCGCTTCTTAACGCGGGAATAGCTCAGCTGGTAGAGCGCAACCTTGCCAAGGTTGAGGTCGCGAGTTCGAGCCTCGTTTCCCGCTCCATTATAATTACTTTAACTAGTTCAGTTAAAAGTATAAAACGGCGAATGCAATCATGCTTTCGCCGTTTTAGTTTAAAGCACTTTGTTTAATGTATCGTTAAACATCACGGCGCGATAGCAAAGCGGTTATGCCGCGGCCTGCAAAGCCGTTTAGACCAGTTCGACTCTGGTTCGCGCCTCCAATCCCCCGAATACCCTATAAAACACTGCTCTTTTTGGTATAAAGCTTGCTAGCAATATGTCGTAATGTGCTGTAATACATTGTAGATATTGCTAAATGTTGATACATTACATTAAATGAAAATTTTAACAGGTTGAAGTGATGAGCTTAGATAAAATAAGCCCAGAAAATATTACTTTGGAAAATAGAGAGTTAGCGCAGCTGACTGAAAACCAACCCAATGTGAGCGATTCACTACTGGGTTGTTTATTATTAGCCTGCCGCACACATCAGGTGGCGACCACTAAAGATGCGCTCACCAGCGGCTTGCCTCTACGTAACGGCAAAATGACGCCTGCATTGTTTAAGCGTGCTGCTGAGCGTGCCAATCTGGCCGTTACCACGCTTAAAAAACCACTTAACCAAATCCGCACAGAATTTCTGCCAGTCACCTTGCTGTTAAAAAATGACGAAGCCTGCATGTTAGCCGGAGTTGACGTAGAAGCGAAAATCGCAAGCGTGATATATCCTGAGCTAGGCGATGCAGAAGTGGCTGTGCCTTTGGCAGAAATTGTCACGCAATACGCTGGCTACATGATCGTTACAAAACCAAAATATGTGTTTGATAAACGTGCGCCAGTGGTGGGAAAGGTGCGCCTGAAACATTGGTTTTGGGGCACTCTGGCCGAAAATAGCCATATCTACCGCGATGTGATGGTGGCGGCATTCGTAGTAAACATATTCGCACTTGCCATGCCAATGTTTACCATGAATGTATATGACCGAGTGGTGCCAAACCGTTCAATAGAAACGCTTTGGGTGATGGCGATTGGCGTATCAATTATTGTGATTGGTGACCTGATATTGCGCACCATGCGCGGTTATTTTCTCGATTGGGCCAGTACGCGCATCGATGTGAAGCTAAGCGCACGTATTATGGAGCAGGTATTAGGCACGCGCCTGGAGCTGCGGCCTAACTCTGTGGGCTCGCTGGCCAGTAATTTGCGTTCATTTGAAAGTGTACGGGATTTCATCACTTCTGCCACGGTGACGACATTGATTGACGTGCCGTTCGGACTTATTTTTATTGCTGTGATGGCCTGGATTTCTTTGCCTATGGTAGTTCCTGTCATTATCGGCGGCATTGTTATGCTGGTGTATGCATTCAGCGTGCAAACCAAAATGCATGAGCTGTCAGAAACCATGTATCGCGCTAGCGCAGCACGCAACGCAACGCTCATTGAAAGTTTAGTTGGCTTGGAAACCGTAAAAGCCATTGGTATCGAAGGTGCCATGCAGCGTAAATGGGAGCATAGTGCCAGTTTTTTAACTGAAGTAGGCAGCAAATTACGCCTGCTTTCGCAGTCGATTAACAATGGCTCTAATGCTATTCAGCAGATAACCACCGTTGCGCTAGTGTTGTTGGGCGTGTATTTGGTAACCAACGGCGACCTTACTATGGGCGGTTTGATAGCAAGCACAATGCTGGCCTCGCGCGCGCTGGCGCCCATTTCGCAAACTGCCGGCTTGCTCACGCAATACCATACTGCATCCACATCGCTAGAATCTCTAAATGGCATTATGGATAAACCAGTGGAGCGACCACTTAATTCTAACTTTTTATCACGTCCCACTTTTAAAGGCGATATCGAGTTCAGAGAAGTCAGTTTTAATTATCCGGGGGCTGAAGAAAGTGCTTTAACCAAGGTTTCGTTCAAGATTAAAGCGGGTGAGCATGTGGCCTTATTGGGGCGTATGGGTTCAGGTAAAACGACCATACATAAACTGATACTCGGGCTTTATCAGCCTACAGAAGGCGCGATTTTAATAGATGGCATTGATGCGCGCCAAATTGACCCTGCCGAGCTACGCCGATGTGTGGGCTATGTGCAGCAAGATACGCACTTATTCTATGGCACTATGCGCGAGAATTTAACCATCGCATCGCCACATGCGGACGATGCCGCTGTGCTGGCCGCTGCACATGCAGGAGGCATTGATGACTTTATCAATGGTCACCCTAAAGGCTTTGATTTGCTGGTGGGAGAGCGTGGCGAGACCCTTTCTGGCGGTCAAAAGCAGGGCGTTGGTATTGCGCGGGCTTTAATCACCAAGCCAAGCATCATATTGTTGGATGAGCCCACCAGCGCAATGGATCACTCTGGCGAGGATGCGGTAAAAAGCCGTTTGATGGAAGCGTCGAATGGCAAAACGGTGGTGCTGATTTCGCATCGCTCTGGGCTGTTTGATTTAGTTAACCGCATTATTGTGGTTGATTCTGGCAGAGTGGTGGCTGATGGCGCCAAAGATCAGGTAATTGAGGCATTGCGTACCGGCAAGATTGCCAAGGCACTGTGACCAAAGTGCTATGAGTGGAAAAAATAATATGAGTGAAGGTTTATTCAAAAAGATAGGCGCTTTTAACAATTTTCTTAAAGGCCAGTCATGGCTTACCAAGCCGATTTATTACATGGTAGATCGAGCAGTTCCTACAGAAACTCGCGATAACCTGGCAT
>JBAVIP010000041.1:0-1999 GCA_049687015.1 Methylotenera sp.
CACCAGCACTACTGCTGACAACCCGCTGATCGCCTTCGTGCCCGGCAGTGATGGTTTACCGGCTGCTTCGGTTAATATCCCCGTGGCCAACTTTGGTGGCACGCCGGTTTTCTATCAGTTTAAAATCACCAATTGCGGCACTGTCGATTTGTACAACGTGCGCCTCGATGACTGCGCTGACTTAAGATCGATAGGTGCTACCGGTTTTCTTGCGGGCGGCGCGGCAGGGCAGTGCGTTGAGGATCCACGCTTGATCCCGGCTAGTCCACAAAGGGTTGTTGCTACCAAGCTCAGCCCGGGCGAGTCTAAGACGGTGACGAGTGCAGACTTTGATGGCAGCCCATTCGCGATCAGCCCGATCAGCACTGTAGATATGTGCAAAACCTTCGGCCGCAACAGGAGCAACGGTATTATCCGCAACGACAGCCAAATTGAGGCAGACGCCGATACGAATAACGATGGCTCTGGCGATAAATTTGTCTTCTTCGACGACCTGAATCTGGTGCAGTGCAAAGAAACGCCTCAGCCTACAGCAAAACTGGGCGACCGGGTGTGGGTAGACCTCAACGGTGACGGCATTCAGAACTGCACCGACGCGGGTCCCCCCAACGGTATCATCGGTGACGCCGGGGATACCGGGCCGGAGTGCGGCAAAGGAGTACCCAATACAACGGTCAATCTACGGACGCCCGATAACCAGGGCAATTGTTCGGGCGGTGTCCTGCAGACCAGGATTACCAATTCGCAGGGTTTCTATCTGTTCGATAATCTGACGCCGGGCAACTACTGCGTGCAATTCGACAAGCCCAACATTTGCGACGGCAATACCGCCCCTGCATATTTCACTAAGGCCAACGCAGGAGGCGACGTAGCCGACAGCGATGCGAACCCGCAGACTGGTCTGACTGGCGCGGAGACGCTGGCTGCGGGCCAGAGCAACCTGACGGTGGATGCCGGCGTCTATTGTCCCGCCAAGCTGGGTGACCGCGTCTGGCTGGATGACGACCAGGACGGCAACCAGGACTGCTCCGGGGTCATCGATCCACTGAATCCCGGTCAGGTCATCCCCGGAACCGAAAGCAACTGCACCGAGCCCACGTTCACCACACCGGTCCCAGTCAGTCTGACCGACTGCGCCGGCGGCAGTGCGCTCAACATCACTGGCGGCACGGTTAGCCCGGTGACGACCAGCAACGGCCGGTACCTGTTCGACAACCTGAGGCCTGGAGGGAGCTATTGCGTTCAGTTCACCAAGCCTGCCGGTTACAACTGCACCACACCGAATGCCTCGGGCGTCGGTTACCAGGTGAACAGCGACGGCCTGCCAACGGCTGACTTCTGCACCACTGGCCCTGTTCCGCTGCTCTCGGGCGGTGATGACCGGAGTTGGGACCTGGGTCTGGTGCTTCCGCCGCCGGCCTGCAATTTGAAGGTGAACAAGACCTGCGCGGTGATACCTCCGCCTCCGTCGACATCGTCTTTCGTATGTAGCAACGCCAAACCGCTCGACGTGTTGACCATGATCAACGGCAGCGGCCAGACGGTGAGCAATATCCGGGTCTACCGGGACAAATACGATCCGAAAAACCCGGCGAAGAACCTGATGTACACGCTGGCAGGTCCGTTCGCTAACGGCGCCGAAATCACGGCCCCGGGCTACGCTGGGGCCAGCGCGGTCAACGACGTGGACTGGGTGTTCCAGGCCAACGGGGCAACCTACATCTCCCGGTTCCACCGCTCCTGCTCGGATCCCGACATGAACGGACCCGAGGACTGCGGCAAGCTCCAGGGGAACGCCAAGTCGACCAGCACTTCGCTGCAGGGCTTGCCGGTACTCAACAGCTGGGCGCTGGAAGGTATGGCCGGCAAAGGCCTGGAGCTGAACTGCACCGTTGACCCGGTACAGACTCCGTTCCCGAGCGCGGATGCCTGCATCACCACCCTGAAGAACCAGCCCAGTTGCCTTACCGAGGGCAAGCCCAAGGAACTGGTGTTCAAG
>JBAVIP010000042.1:0-12136 GCA_049687015.1 Methylotenera sp.
CTTGATTAGCAAGAATCTTCCGCTAGACTATTTCGAAGAGCCACAGGCGGGCGTATACTGACGATGTATCCAACTCATTAGGAGATGCGCCATGGCGATGAATCGTGTGCAATTCCAACCCGGCTTATCCATGCCAGAATTTATTCAGCAGTTTGGAACGGAGTCGCAATGCGAAGCGGCCTTGCTGCAGGCTCGTTGGCCGACTGGCTTTTGTTGCCCGGGGTGTGGTCATCGCAGCTATTGCCTGCTGGCTAGTAGAGCTCGGAAAACGTTTCAATGCAACGTGTGTCATCGGCAAACCTCGCTGATTGCCGGCACCTTATTTCAAAGTTCCAACCTGCCTTTGACAACCTGGTTTATGGCCATTTACCTGATTAGCCAAGCCAAAACCGGCTTATCCGCGCTGGCTTTAAAGCGGCATTTGGGCGTCAGTTATCCGACGGCTTGGCTAATGCATCACAAGCTCATGCAAGCCATGGCCGAACGTGAAGACCGGTATCAACTGTTAGGCGCTGTGCAGTTGGATGACGCCTACTTAGGCGGTGAACGCCGCGGCGGTAAAGCCGGACGCGGCTCTGAAAACAAGGTTTCGTTCGTGGCGGCCGTCTCGGTGGACGACAACGGCCACCCCAACCGCATCAAATTGACGCCGGTGTCCGGTTTCACTACGGAGGCGATCAGTGCTTGGTCGAAAAGCCATCTGAGTGCGGGCTGTACGGTGCTTTCCGATGGGCTGGCCTGCTTTGGCGGTGTGAGCGCCGCCGGTTGCCGGCATATTCCTGTCGTCGCCGGTGGACGCAAACCCCATGAGTTGCCCGAATTTCGTTGGGTCAACACGGTGCTGGGCAATGTCAAAACCAGCCTGAGCGGGGCTTATCACTCCTTTGATTTTAGCAAATACGCCCGTCGCTATTTGGCCGCGATTGCTTACCGATTCAATCGCCGATTTCGACTCAAAATATTACCGCAACGTTTATTGGTGGCCGCCGTGTCTATCGGTCCACGTCCTGAGGCTTGGTTGCGTTTGGCGGAAGATTCTTGCTAATCAAGTTAGCTTATGCTGAATCGGGATACCTCCCACAGGCCGTGGAACACACCATGGCCGCCATCACCAATAGTGAAGCCTGTCATGCCCCTGTGTTGGTCGAACACGCCTCGACCGCGCTGACCCATGCGGAAGCCTCAGAGAAAGCCGAAGCGAACCCGCATACTGCGGAAGGTATCACGCATATGAACGCTTCCATGGAAGTTGGGAACAAAGGGGATGCCAAAGTGGGTACAGAACACGCCAAAGAAGCACTAAAACATCTCGAAATGGCGAGCGAACCGAAGAAATAAGCCCTGGTCTATGCAGGGTTGGGCGTGGTTTAATCTTCGGAACAATTTTTTAAGGTTCTTGGAAAATTTAGCCAGTTTGGACTAAGGGTTAATTCCTAAAAGCTTTGGACAAAGCGACACTTCCATACGAACCAAGCCCTGTTCCTTATATTCTCTATAGATTTTATTGTATCGGAAAAGATTTAGCCGAATGACGATCTACTGAAGTTAGAAGCCTGTATTTTTATAAAATATATTGTAAAACAATATCATACAGAAAAATTGATCAACAGTTATCTCATACTCCAAAGCGGCCACTGGCTCATATCAACCAGTGCAGTATCGTTCGGCCAAGTGCAGTCGGTCACGTTAGAAATTGCGGCCTTTCGCAGAGACAATCAACAGACTGACAGATGTTGTTAAACAATACCGTACATGAATGCCAAACATAGCTAGTAAAAAACTTTCATTTCGTCAAAATAGAATAAAGCCTCCAGAATGAAACCATTATATTGAGTACAACAGCAATAATCATAATCCCTTCCGGACAATTATGATCTCAATATAATGCTCTATATGATCATCCACCAGCGGAATAATTTCTTCCTGCTGTACGATGCCATCTAGGGTAAGGCTCGGGGTCATTTCAACATTGGCTGTCTGCCTTACACTGATGTGGTAGAACGTCTCCCGATAGCGATAACGTATCTTGAAATCTGTCCAATCATCAGGGAGACATGGCTCTATACGTAAGAACCCCCCCTCTCGCTTGAGACCCAGCATTGATTCAGTGATAAGGCGGTACATCCATCCAGCGGAACCGGTGTACCAAGTCCATCCTCCCCGGCCAGTATGCGGTGTAACCGCGTACACGTCGGCAGCTACTACGTAAGGCTCCACCTTGTAGGCAGCAATACCTGCTGGAGATTTCCCGTGATTTACCGGATTGATCATGTTCATCAGTTCCCATGCTCGTGTGCTATCACCAAGATGTGCAAAGGCCATCGTCGCCCAAATGGCCGCATGGGTGTATTGGCCTCCGTTCTCTCTGACACCTGGAACATATCCCTTGATATAGCCAGGGTCTAGGTTTGAAGTGTTGAAAGGTGGATCCAATAGCTGAATCAGTGCATGCTCACGGCGGACTAGATGTATATTCAACGCCTGCAAGGCCTTCGCAGTACGCTCAGGCGCACCGACCCCCGAAAGTACAGACCAACTTTGGGCGATGGAATCTATTTGGCATTCCGGGCTACTAATAGAACCTAATGGCGTACCATCGTCGAAGTAAGCGCGGCGATACCATGCGCCATCCCAGCCGTGTTGCTCGATATTCTGGCTCAATTGATATCGCTCTGCATGGCAGCGTTCGGCGAAGGGTATGTCTCCGTGTAAACGTGCAAGTTCAGCAAATTGGCTTAGCACTTCACAAAGGAAAAAGCCTAACCAGACGCTTTCACCTTTGCCGCCCATTCCGACCAAATTCATGCCGTCATTCCAGTCCCCCGATCCCATCAAGGGCAGGCCGTGTTCACCGAATCGAAGCCCTCTAAGGATAGCTCGAACGCAATGCTGGTAGAGGCTTTCGACTTCTTCAGACCGACTGGGCAGATCGTAGTAGGAGTCTTCATCAGCATTGACCGGACGCCCCATCAGAAATGGGGCAAGTTCGTCCAGCACGGCGGAGTCGCCCGTGATCCTTATATAGCGGCTGGCTACAAATGGCAACCAGAGAAAATCATCTGAGCAATGTGTTCGAACGCCGCGGCCTGAAGGCGGATGCCACCAATGTTGAACATCGCCTTCAATAAACTGGTGTTCAGCACATAATAATAGTTGTTCGCGTACCCTGTGGGGTTCGGTATGAACCAGCGCCATAACATCCTGCAATTGATCACGGAAACCGAATGCCCCACCTGATTGGTAGAACCCGCTCCGTCCCCACAAGCGGCAGGACAAGGTCTGGTACAACAGCCAGCCGTTGGTCAACATATTGATACCCGGATCAGGCGTTTCCACCTGCACTGCTCCCAAGGTTCGAAGCCAGTATTGCTGAACCATTCTAAGCGCATCGAGCGCAGCTACTGACCCACGAAAGCGTTGCATTAAGGTCTTGGCATCGTTAGCATCTCGTCCCACGCCCAACTTGAAAACAATCTCACGCTCTTGGCCTAAGTCCAGTTCAAATGAAACCTGGAGTGCGGCGCAGGGATCCAGGTTCGCTCCATACTTGCCTGAAAGGTGGGACCGATCCATAGCGGCAGGTTTTCGAAGGGTGCCATTGCGTCCTATGAACTCGGTGCGGTCACCTGTTATGGTGCGGGTCGAATCATCCACGTCGAAGAACGCTACGCGGTCAGCAAACTCTGTATTGTAGGGGTTCGAAGCGAATAATGCACTACCAGGGATAGCACAATCGGTAATTACGTGTGGCGTTGATTTCGGGCGCAGATCTCCCAGCACCCATTCGACATAGCCGGTTGCTGATAGCCGACGATACCGGCCCGATAGGTTGCGAACTTTTAGTGCTGAAAACTTGACTGAAGCGTCCAGTGCGACGTAAACCGTGAGTTCTGAATGAATCCCGCCTTCGTTGTGTTCGAAGACGCTGTAGCCGAATCCGTGTCGGCTGATGTAACCACCCGTTCCAGGACAAGGGAGTGGTGTCGGCGACCAGACATGGCCGCTCTCTTCGTCGCGAAGATAAATGGCTTCTCCGCTCGGATCACTCACCGGATCGTTGTGCCAAGGTGTAAGCCTGAACTCGTGGGCATTCTCACTCCATGTGTAGGATTGTCCATTCTCGGAGATGATGGTTCCAAAGAATGGATTGGCCATCACATTCACCCAGGGTGCTGGTGTCATTTGACTGGGCGCAGGTGTAATGACGTATTCGCGCCCATCAGCGGTGAATCCTCCCAGTCCGTTGAAGAGGATCAGATCCTCGCGCGGGAGTAACTCGGCGTATGCAAGGTGGGTTGGAAGGTGGCTTCGGCTCGGTTTGAATCGGGGAACACGCACTTCCATTGGGGCGCGACGGTTGATTTGTTCTGCCAATGTTCCTCGGCTGTCGTTGATGATGGCGCGCGCGACCGATTGGATCAGGATGCGGTCTTCGCTGGATATTTGGTCTGCATGTCGCACAAAGATTC
This sequence comes from Methylotenera sp., assembly GCA_049687015.1. Taxonomy (GTDB): domain Bacteria; phylum Pseudomonadota; class Gammaproteobacteria; order Burkholderiales; family Methylophilaceae; genus Methylotenera_A. The sequence goes on from JBAVIP010000042.1 coordinate 4,470, forward strand.
CACCCGGGCGATCGATCAAATTGGCTTCAAATCCCGAGGCAATCAGCCCCATGATTTGTTCCTGTAGTGTGTGCCGGTATCCGTCACGATCTTCATTCCAGATCACAAGGTCCACCGCCAAACCTTTTAAGCGCCAGTAGGCATGGGCTTTTACCAATTGGCGTACCAGATCGATATTGCTCAAGTTCTTAATTTGCAGCAGCACGATCGGTAGGTCGCCGGAAATGGCGTGGGCCCACAGACCTGATTGTCCCCGACGATTACTGATGACAACACTGGCATCTGCGCGCAGTACAGAATGGTTGTATAGCACTGAATTTGCGAGGCGTCCGTAGAGTTGCGCCTCGGCTTCCGTGGCATTGAGCTGTCTCAGGACTACCTGGCTATGCGTCCAGGCCAGATCGAAAACACGATCCGCAAGCCGCCGATCATGATATTTTTCCACCAGTTCCAGGCTGGCTTCACGCGTATCGGCCATGCCGATTACCAGATCGATGATCACCGATGCTTCCGGATCAAGCGTGATCTGATGACGAATGGCAACTATTGGGTCGAGTACCGCGCCCTCGCTGCCAGAAAGCCTTCCGGAACCGACCATGGCTTTGGGTGCGGCAAGGTCGTTGCCACGACCAATGAATTGTTCACGATTGGTCTCATAAGACACCCCGCTGGACTCGCTTTCATGCACAGCCATCAATTGAAACATCCACGGTGTTGGTTCATTAAGGGCACGCGGACGGCGAGAGCACAGGATCGCCTGATGTTGGTCGACGATTTCAGTCTGTACAAAGAGGTTACTAAATGCCGGATGAAGGTTGTCCGAGGCAGATGATGCGAGCACCACTTCCGAATAACTGGTCACCTCAATGGTTCTAGGTGTCTCAGCGCGGTTGATGATACGGATTCGGCGCATTTCGATATCATCTTCGGGCGAAACGACGATATCGGTATGCGTATCAAAATCGTGGTCGCGGCGACGAAATTCTGCCCGTCCCTCGGAGAAAATCGCTTCATAATGTTCAGATCGTTTGAGCGTGGGTTGATGGGCGGTAGACCAGTACGCGCCAGTTATCATATCGCGGATATAACAGAAGGTACCCCAGTGGTCACAAGTACTGTCTTCGCGCCAGCGCGTCACGGCGAGATCTTTCCAGCGGCTGTAGCCGCCGCCGGAATTCGTCACCATCACGTGGTACCTGCCGTTGGACAACAACTGTACCTCCGGTATGGGTGTGTTTGGGTTGTTGATTACTCTTACATGGCTTTGCAGTTCGCTGGAGGACTTCAAAACATCAGAGACTTCGGCGGCTTGCACATAGAAAGCAGAGGCCTTAGGGATTCGCTCCTGGAGTAACAACATAGTTGCTTGGAACAACGGGTTAGACACGAATCGACGCTGCATCGGACGATCCAACAGTAAATAAGCCAAGGAGAGAAGGCTCATGCCCTGATGATGGGCCATGAAGGATTGAATCACTGTTCTCGATTCTCCCCTTCGTTGACGTGATGGGGTGTAGTCGACCGCTTCATAGAAGCCAAATTTTCCTAACAAACCTTCAGCGGCGAGCCGCTGCAGATTTAGGCATGCCGCCTCAGGTGCGACCATTAATGCGAGCGCAGTGGCATACGGCGCAATGACTAAATCTTCGGCGAGTCCTCGTTTCAGTCCTAGGCCGGGCACACCAAAGGCGCGGTACTGGTAGTTGAGATGAATATCGACCGTGTTGAAGCCGGACTCTGATATGCCCCACGCTACACCGCGCTGCTTTCCATATTCGATTTGACGCTGTACTACCGCCCTTTGCGTCTGATCGATCAATGTGTTTTCATAAGCCGGCATCACCAGGAGTGGCATTAGGTATTCGAACATGGATCCGCTCCATGACAGGAGAGTAGTCTTGCCCTCGCTGGCAACCAGTAACCGCCCTAAGGCAAACCAGCTCTCCTGGGGTATTTGTTCCTGCGCAATTGCCACGAAATTACACAATCTCGCTTCCGAAGCCAATAGATCGTAATAACTCGAATCACGTTGCCGCTCATCAACGTTGTACCCGATTGTCAGCAAACGGCGCGGCTTGTCAAACAGAAAGCCATACTCCATACTCGCTAGTTCGTCTGTTAGCTGTGCCAGACCTTCTATGATTGCAATTCGCTCATTTGCGCGTTGGCTGGACTCTTGGATGAGCAGCCGAAGTTGGATTAGCCAGTCGCGCACCTCGGGCCTTTGGTTTTCGATCAGCAACCTGTCGATAGCTGATAACGATGGCACATCATTTCTTGCTAGTTCCCGCAGAGTTGGCATCCCGGTGATGTCAGGGAAGTTGTCAATCCCACTTGGCGGGGCTGGCAGCACAACCCACGGCGCCAGGAACAGCATCTCATCTAGGTGGGCGCGGCATTGCCGGGCAAGGGCACGTCCCCATCCCTTCAGGTCGTTCTCAACGGCCTCAACGCTATTGGCAAACGTTTCCGCGCGTGATGTCAGCCTTTCAAGACAGGGCCTCGCGGTGGCGAGTGTAATTGGCCGTGAGTTGTTGGCAAATTCGAGTTCGGCCTGAAATTGAGTGAGTAGGGCCGGCGTAGCACCTCCAGCTGCTTCCACCAGAATTCCCAATGTGTCAAGAAGCCCACAAAAACATTGCACACCTAAAATCGGGTGGTCAGGTAGCTCAAGCAATCCCTGCCGCAAAGTCAACAAATGGCCACCAAGGTTGCCGCTGTCCACTGTGGAAATATACAAAGGCGGCAACGGTTGCATAGAATGTGTGTCGTACCAGTTGTAGAAGTGCCCCTGATATTTTTCTAAGGCCGACATCGTGCCCAGAGTGTTTTTTGTTCGTACTAGAAGGGTGCTGCTAGGAATATAACCGAAATCGTAGGCAGACAGGTTCGCCAGTAAAGCGAGCCCCATATTGGTTGGAGAAGTGCGATGTGCAACACCGACATCACGGTACACCTGAAAGTTATCGGGTGGCAGCCAATGATCCTCTGGCCCGACGAACGTTTCGAAGTAGCCCCAGGTTTTGCGAGATATTTTCCTAAGAAAAAAGGCTTGATCAGAAGTCAGTTTCGCCTCGCGGCGAGCGATCGGAAGGCTGATCCACCAAGCGATGGCGGGCGAGATCCACCATAACAGTAGTATGGGAGCTGCCATAGCCAGCACCTCTGGTCTAGTGAGTGCCAGAGTGATACCTACGCTCATGCCTATAACTGGGGCGATCCACATCAAACGAAAAGAGGTGAGAATATCGTTGCGGCTATTGCGGTTAATCTCACTTGAAGGTTTCCATTCCAACAGTCGTTTATGGGTAACAAGCATCCGCCAGACAGTGCGTATTATCGCATCCAGGCTGAAGTAGGCTTCATAAGGGAGAAAGATGAGTGCTAATGCCACCTGGGCTAAACGTTCTCCAGCAGAACGTATTTCTGCAGCGAGGTGTTGCCTCAGCAACAGGTCTGAAGGCTTCCGAAACAGGTCAAGTGTGGAAGCGCTCAATGCGGGTATTAGTAGAATACTGATCACAGACCCTGTCCAAAACCAGGCCAAAGGCCAGACTGTCCATCCTACCAGCAATATCAGTGTCAATGCCAAAGGGGTATGACTACGTCGGAGATTGTCGAACAGCTTCCACCGTGATAGCCCCGAAAGGGGGTTCTTCTGACGGCGGCGGCCCAACCCGGGTACGCTAGGCAACAGCCATCCCATTAGCTGCCAGTCGCCACGAATCCAACGGTGCCGTCGGCTCACATCGTCAGTATAGCGAGTGGGATGTTCTTCGTATAATTGGACATCACTCAAAAGCCCAGCCCGTGCGTAACAACCTTCCAAAAGATCGTGGCTCAGGATACGGTTCTCTGGAAAGCGACCTCTCAGCGAGCGTTCAAACGCATCGATGTCGTAGATACCCTTGCCTATGAACGAACCCTCATCGAATACATCCTGGTAAACATCCGAGACAGCGCGTGTATAGGGATCAACTCCTTGTTCTCCCCCATATAATTGCGCGTACCGCGTTGGATTCAACCCTGAAAGGCTGGCACTTACGCGTGGCTGCAAGATTCCGTAACCATCGCAAACACGTTGCTTAACTTTGTCGTAACAAGCACGGTTCAACGGATGAGCCATGGTGCCTACAAACTGTCTTGCAGCGTCACGCGGAAGCTGGGTATCGGTATCAAGGGTGATAACGTACTTGACATCAGATAGGATTGCAATTTCACCAACGACGAGGGAGAATCGATTAGAGTCACCCCCGCGCAGCAGGGAATTTAGGTCTGCAAGCTTGCCTCGCTTACGTTCGTAACCCATCCAAATCCGATCCTGCGGATTCCATCGGCGCGGACGATGAAAAAGAAAAAAAGTGTTACCTAGCGCCTTTGGATACTTTTCATTCAATTCGTTGATTCCCGCCTTTGCCAGCTGCAATAGCGGTTTATCCTCAGGAACCGTTTCCTCGTGTGAATCAAGAAAATCAGTCAATAGGCCAAAGTGCAGATAAGCGTCCCGATTTGCCAGGAACCGCACCTCCAGTGCCTCGATCAGCTCCTCAATGTTCTGGACACTGGTCAACATAGTTGGCACGACAACCAACGTGCGAAATTGTGCAGGGATTCCAACGGTAAAATCCATTCGCGGTAGCGTATGAGGTGTGGTGAATAATGTCACCAACCAGTTCACCAGTGCCACTGACAGTTGGCTGGTAGCAAGAACAGAGAGGAAAGATAAAAGCGCCAAGTGCCAGTTCCGCAATCCATCAAGGTAAGCCACCATCACTAAGCAGCAGGTGAAACTTAACGTTAGCAAAGCGATTGAACCAAGATAGAAGAACAAAGGATTCTTGAAAATCAGTTTTTGTAATGCTTCAACTGTAGGCAAGTGAACCTCTGCCGCTTGTTCTAGTTGCGGTAGCCCGTGGTCGATCAGATAAAAACCGACATGCGAACTACGCTTATCACAGCCCTTACTAGCTGCGCACTCCTGTGCCAGTTGGATAGCTAGTCTTGCCACCTCGCCTTCGGATTGATTGCTGCTCCTGGAGAGCTTTTCCACGACGTGGCGGTAGCGATCCCGGGTGACAAAATCCATCTCACCATAAGCACCCCCCGGATCTTCGCACAAGATTCGTTCGACAATGCTCATTGATTCAACAAATTCGCGCCAGTCCATCGCACCCAGTAAACGCAAGCTACCGATGCTATTACCGATAGAAACCTGGTCGGAGGCCTGTTGCTGACTCTCCATCTGGACTAACTTCTCGATGGTCAGATGCGACTCGGCAAGCAACTGTTCTATCCAAGTCAGAGGCAAAGCCAAAGCGGAGCCCTGGCCTTGCAAATGACGCGCAAATTCCGAAACAAACTGGGTTGTCATTGGCGGGTTCGACCGCGCCATGTCTGCGATGACAAGGATTAGGCTTTTTGGATCCTTCTCGGCAATCTCTATCATTTGACTCGCCCAAGAATCAGCAAGGTCTTGGTCGATTTTGCCAGCGGCAATTCGGATTGAAATACGCCGGAGATTCTCGATCAGTGCCAGGCGCAGCATGATGGGGATAGCCCACAGTTCGCCTAATTTGAGGGGTGTGATCGTCTGGTATGCCGTCACGAAACGGCTAAGACTCTCCGGGTCTATCCGTCCATCGCCGTGCGCAACTGTCTCCAGCGCGATATCATAAACGCGTGGAAGTCCTACGGAAGAACTATTCGACAAGCGCGGCAGTTCACGGCTGTAACCTTTTGGCAAATGCCGCTTGGCGGTACGAATCTGCTCATCTATCAAATAGAAGTTATCGAGAAGCCATTCTCCGGCCGGTGTGAGTCGGCGATTAGCGTTGATCGTTTCCGTCAGCACCCGGGTACATTCGACGAGTACGCTTTCATTATCCGACAATCTTTTTAAAAGTTGATCGGGTATGTTCTTTTTGGTCAATCGGTGTGAGTCCGCCAACGTTATGCCATGACGTTCCATCTGGTCAGCGCTGAAGAGTTCCGCCCTTAACGGAGGTTTCTCTTTTGTCTGATCTCGAAAAGTATTGATCCTGTTGAATTTTACTTTCCACGGCAACAAACCGCCAAAAATGGTGTTGCTATTCGCCTTCATTGTGTGCCTCTTGCTAGGTAATGGCTGAATGAAAAGGTGTTTTCAAAAAAATCAATACACAACAGGTAAGTGAAGTTTAGAAATCTATTCAACAGGGTAAATAACGAACTGTTTTGTGCTTTGCAAGCAATTGAGAAAGAATTCGAACAAGGTCATCTAGCCCGAAAAACAGGACTCCCTTAGCTTCTTCATGGAAGATAAGCCTTTTCCCCGGGCAAAATCGATATTGGCGGCCGGAATGTTTTCCGGGCTTTTATACTGTTCCAAAGCCCTGTCAATGCTGGCTTCCCGTAACAAATGCAGCATGGGGTAAACAGACCGGTTGGTATAATTTGCGGCATCATTTTCAGGTGAGTCAGCAAATTGGTACAAGGGATGAAAGCTAGCTAATTGATAAATACCGACGTATCCGTTTTGTTTTAATAGCTGCTCTGCAAGCGATACCAGTTCAAGGAAATCATCAAATTGTGTGAATGTATACGGAAATATCAGGAGACTGGTTTCAATGTTGATATCATTATCCAATCGGGTTAACTCCCGTAACACAGCACCCATGCAGGTATCCGAAGCCGTACTGGTTTCAACTTCGTAATGGACCTTTTTCTGCTTAATTACCTGAGCGGCAAAAGGACAGAAATTACAAGCCACCACTACGTCATCTATCCATCTTTTTGTTTGCTCAATGATTTGTCGGGATGAGAGCATAAATTCTTTGCATAGGCGTTTGGTGAATTAACCGGACTGTTGTGTGAGCAATAAAGAACTCGACATCCTACCCAACCAGGGCATCTGGCAAACCCTTTTTTGCATTTGGCTGCGGAAACTGACTATGAGTGAAGTGATCTCCTGGTAATTAGTTGTTCTTTCTACTGCATGAGAGTATGCTTTATTTGGGTATCAAATTTCATTTTATGAATTCTCCCGGCAGCGGCTTACCAGTGATATCTGCATGAATTTCCAGAAAACCCCCATCAATCATTTGGAACGCGAACTATGAGCAAAGAACAAAAAAGCAATAAAGAAGACAAGAAAAAACCTGCACTAAGCCCCAAAGAAAAGAAGGCTGCAAAAAAATCCAAGAAAGAGTCTAAAAGCTAATAAACGCAGTAACAATTGCAACTGGATACCTGCGGACAAAGCCTCTTTAAATTTAGCTAAAATCACCACCTCGTTAAGTTGTCGGAAGCTTCTTTGTAAGTCCCTTATAAATGCGCGAACTACATTAGTTTGTCGGATGGACTCTTGTAAAATGGGAGTGTATTTCCTGCACCCAGCCTTATCGATGCGGGTGCAATTCTGGTTTCTACTAGAGGTCGCGCGTTTGGATAAGAACGGAACCATCCTCTTCGTAAAAATCCTGCTCTATGAGCTTTCTCGCTGCCTCTTGTATATCCGTACGATGTTGGGCTACTGACTGCATAAGCTTATCATCTGAGGCGCCAAATTTAGCTCTCAAACTCTCATGCGAGATACGGCAAAGCACCCGTTTTTTGTCAACTTCCGCCACAACGGTTGCCATTTTGGTCATATCATTCCAGCACTCAAGCCTAGGGAAAGAAATCATAAT
>JBAVIP010000043.1:0-1668 GCA_049687015.1 Methylotenera sp.
CTTGAAAGGGTTTGCGGCTATGAACTCGGAAATACTACCGGCTGTGGCTGAAAAGGGCGATCCTAACGATTTTGGGACACACTCGAACTAGAGGACGGGTGCGGAAAGATCAAAAGCGGCCAGTAGCTGTAGCGGCCTGCAAACATAAATCGCAGGACCTGCAAACATCCGTATTTTCGGCCCGAATTATTTGCGAATATCCGACCCCTTCGACCCGAATTAAATGCAAATGGGCCCGCATTAGGGGTCCTGTGGAAGAACCCCCAAAAGTGTTCGTTCTGAGTTAAGCCACTTTCAAGTAGTAACGTTTTAAATGTTCTCCAAGCTCATAGGACTGATTTTAAATGTCTTTTTAACCAGGTGTGTAAGGACTTCTGACCGTTGCGTATCAGCAGTCCTATGCACGAACCGCCCTGAGATGTCGGAATTGCTCAGAACTCGCCTGCCCAACTATTGGCGGTGTCCTTGTCCGGAAAACGATCATTAGATGGCAATGCCGGAAAATGTCCGACAACAGGTTTGCAGAATGAGTTGTCGGACGATAAGATAGGAGGACGGAATAACGGACAAAAGAGCGAGCAATGGCACTGATCGGATATGCGCGGGTATCGACGGCGGAGCAGGACACCGCCTTGCAGACGGATGCGCTACGCAAGGCGGGTTGCGAGCGTATTTTTGAGGACACGGTTTCTGGGGTCAAGGCCGACCGTCACGGCTTGGCCGCCGCGCTGGCCTACCTGCGGGACGGCGATGTGCTGGCCGTCTGGCGACTGGATCGGCTCGGGCGCTCACTGCCGCACCTGATTGAGACGATAAGCGCGCTGGAAGCGCGTGGCGTCGGGTTCCGTTCACTGACCGAAAGCATCGACACCACCACATCGGGCGGGCGGCTCATCTTCCACGTATTCGGCGCGCTGGGTCAGTTCGAGCGTGACTTGATCCGCGAACGCACCAAGGCCGGGTTGGCCGCTGCCGCCGCACGCGGTCGAAAGGGTGGGCGAAAACCTGTCATCACTGCCGACAAGTTGCAGCGAGCGCGGGAACACATCGCCAACGGGTTGAACGTCCGCGAAGCCGCAATGCGGCTCAAGGTTGGCAAGACGGCCTTATATGCCGCACTGCAATCCTCCAGTGCAGCCGATTCCTGACATGGAGCAAGCAACGGTAAAACGCAAGCAAGGCAGCGCCTTCATCACGACCAGAAAGGGCTTTTGTTATCTCACGGTAAAAGTCGGCAGAAGCAATTTCAACATCATGCGTATTCGCAACTACACGCTTGAGCCGCAGGACAAGCGTGACATGCGCCGGTTGTATCCCGACTATTTCTTTGACTGGAAGAAAATCAATCAGCAGCTTGCCGAAAAGAGGGAGGTATGCAGAGCCTACCGCTCCAAGCGTCAAGCGCCCCGGAATACTGGGCGCACCTCAGTCCCGTTCGTCATGGTGTCCTATGACCCAAGGACACGCACAGTCTACGCATCCGATGCAGGCAATTCATTAACATTGCTTGACGCTGTTCTACACATTGAACGCACCAATAAGAAGTAGTCCCAACAGCCAATGCAGTCGCCTTCTGAAAATGACAAGAGGCTTAGCTCAGAACGAACACTTTTGGGGGTTCTTCCACAGGACCCCGATAGGTCGAGTTTTCAAGCTCTGGAGGTTTAC
>JBAVIP010000044.1:0-1723 GCA_049687015.1 Methylotenera sp.
CCTTTAATTCCGTGATGGTCTCACCAGACTCGTTCTCATAGAGAATACACACGGTTAGTTTACTTTGGTGGACATCCAAAGCGGCAACGCATCGGTAAATAGCTGTGAGTTCCATAACGACCTCCTAAGGTATAAACTTAATGGGTGCTGATTTTAATTGATGTGCTTAAGAGCAAACCTGAGCACCAAATTGATCAATCTTGTCCCAGAACTGCTGCCATCGGCCCTTTGATTGAATCAATGCCCGCAAAGATAAAATCACTTTTGCACCTTTTGGCTTCCAGCGCATTCCAGAACAACAAAGCCGTTGCTTAACCAGCGTTTTACAGGCGGCTTCAGTGACACCAGAACCTATCGGCAAGTCATGCGCTACATGCACTGCATAGTTCATGCGCTGGCGGTTGTTGGTAAAGTACGTCTGGGCGGCGGCTAGGTTTTCTTGCGTACTCTTGGTCAGTTTTTTGCGGTTGGCGAGTTTTTCCATCTCAGTGATAAGGGCATCAACCGCTCCTGCCTCGTGTTTTAGCTGTCGGCAACGTTCATGCAACCAGGCTTCGCGTTTGGCTTTGTCGGTTTTTCCAGGGAAAGCGGCGTGCGCCACATCAGCTAGATATTCGGTGGCATGGAAAAAGTCCAGGAGCTGTCGTCCGGTGTGTTTTTCTAAAAAAGGCCAGTTATTTTTTGCGCCATCTGCGATACCTAAATAGAGCGCAGCAGGATAATGTTTTTTAACATGGGCGATTTCCCGCTCCAGGCGTTCGGTGAAAGTGGCCTTACCATATTCAGGGGCTTCGCCGATATAAATGCTGTGCTGACGGTCGCCCTTAGCATCATATAGCGAAATAGCACCCACCATGGCTTCGCGATAGCCGTCTTCGCGCATCAAAACATAGGCGCCATCCAGGCTAATCACCACGCTGGTGATCGCTTCATCAAGCAACGGCGTCGTATATGACCAGAGTTCTTCCTTGGCGCTGGCAATAGTCCCTACTAAATCGGCAACCGCTTGCACATACGAATGGGCGATTTTTCGATGATGATTCGCTTCTAAATCAAGGCAAACCGCCGGTGCATTCAAGTTTGCATACTTATGCGAAACTTGTTGCGCAAATCGCGGGGTTGCACTGCCAATGATTCTGGCATCCTGTTCTAACGGGCAGTAAGTACAACCTCCCTGAGAGCTTTGATAAACATAACGCGACACTTCCACGCAACCATAAGGTGTTTCATACTGCTTAGGCGTAGCCGCTTTTGCGGTCAGTTTAGTCCCCGCTATTTGAATGGGACTACCATCCGTATCAAATTTTTTGATGGCGTACGAGGTTGCCAGTTGCCCCACTTCATTACAGGCATCCAAAATTGTATGTTCTGCTTCAAAGAGTGAACCCGTTATTTTGACTTTGACTTGTATCGTTAGCTCGTCGCCATCATGTGCTATAACTGTTGTTATCATTTCTTTACCGGTGCTTGATATATCGGATCAGTATAGCCAATTTATACATCAATTAAAATCAGCACCCGTTGTGATGCACGTTTCACCTCTTCGACATACCCATCGAAGCTCGCCGTGACCGGCCTTAACAACGGCTGTTCTTCAGCAAAACACTCGGCGATGGTGCGTGAAGATTGTTCAGGATGCGACCGTCCAGCCAAGTCAAGACAGCGCGTCGCCAACCAGGCGTTAATGGCGGCAAAATCGTCAAACTTGGCCAGCGGTGTAAAC
>JBAVIP010000045.1:0-1501 GCA_049687015.1 Methylotenera sp.
GGTAAACACAGGATAATTGCTCAACCCATTTTCCTGCGCACGTTTTATTTCACTGTCCCAGTAGGCGCCTTTAACCAGGCGTAAGGGAATTTTACTGCGCTGCTTTTCAGCCAAACCGGCAAGCCAGCGAATAACCGGTAAAGCTCTTTTTTGGTAGGCCTGAACCGCCAAACCTAATCCTGACCAACCGCTTAAATCAGGATGCGTAAAAACAGCGGCAAAAATATCCAGGGACATTTCCAAACGTTCGGATTCTTCGGCATCGACGGTGATCGAAATATTAGCCTCACGGGCCTTCTGTGCCAGAGTCAGCAGTTTTTCGGTTAATTCCTTTACTGCCCGGTTATGCTGGAGAGATTCATAACGCGGACACAAGGCCGATAATTTAATCGAAATACCGGCATTGGCATAAATATCGGCGGATGAGGCATGTTCACTCAGCTTTACAATCGCCGAAAGATAAGCATGGTAATAACGTTCTGCATCATTCGCTGTTAAAGCCGCTTCACCCAGCATATCAAAAGAATAGCGGTACGCCGTTTCCCGCTCGCACCGTTCAACTGCTTGCATTATCGAGTCTGCGAAAACAAATTTCCCAGCCAGAAAGTGCATGACCTGCTTTAAGACAGACCGAATTAATGGCGCACCGATGCGCGATAAGAGCTTCTCAAAGACTGGAAGCCAATGTCTTTCGGACAACAAGACATGGTCTTCGAATTGACCGGTAAATAACAGGGCCTGACTGGATAGATTGACAAAAAAAGAATCGCTGTGCTGTAAATGGTTTTGCCAGTCAGCATGGGTTAATTTTTCCTGTAAAAAAAGGTCTTGTGTTGCGCTGTCAGGAATACGCAGCAAGGCTTCGGCAATGCCCATTAAAACGATGCCTTCCTGTGAATTGAGCTGATATTCGCGCAGAAATGCATCGATTGAGGATTGTTGATCTTTTTTTGCCCGGACTGCATTGACCAGCGTTTTAGCGCAATCACTGACTTTCACAGGATCATAAGTGCGCAGGCCTGCTAATAATTCACCAACAATTTCATTTTCATCGGCTAAATAAGCCTGATTAATAGCTGCCCGTAATGCGGCGATTGTTTCGTGAGTCATGTATTTGGAACCTTATAAAATAGGTTACATTCGAGGTGAGCCCTTCGGCTTCGCTCAGGATAACTCTAATCGTAACCTAATTTTTAGGTACGCCCAAAATACTAAAATCATTTTTACTGGTAACTTCGGGATTGTCATGATTGAATATGAAAAATGGCTTTCCCCTTCTGTTGCCCGATAAAAGAATATCATGAAGATAAATCAGTTACGCATCGTGTATTTTAAATGTTGTTCATCTTAGAAAATTCGCCAGTTGTCAGGCGTAATGGTCAACTGATAAAGGACACTTTCTTAGGCAGGCTTACTATGGAGTTCCCATACAACTTTCAGAGGTGAATTTTGATAGGCTGACTTTGAGTCATCGCGCGCTACCATTTATAGAGGCTTTGAC
>JBAVIP010000046.1:0-1579 GCA_049687015.1 Methylotenera sp.
CTCTTGCATTAATTGCCCTCTTACTGCTACCAGCTTGATACCCTCCTCAAATGATAGGGCACCTGAACAAACCAACGCCGTATATTCCCCAAGACTATGACCAGCCATCCAGTCTGGCCGAATAGTACTGAGTTTACACCAAACCTCCCAAACTGCGACACCGGCAGCCAGCATGGCAGGTTGCGTATTTTGCGTTTGATTGAGGTCTTCTTCCGGACCCTCTGCAACAATAGACCATAAATCCTTGCCCAGTGCATCAGATGCCCGTTCAAAGGTATGCTTAACCTCTACATAACTGGCCGCCAAAGCTGACAGCATACCCAAAGACTGGGAACCTTGCCCGGGGAAAACAAAAGCCAAATTATATAGTTGCTTGCTCATCTTCGAATACGCTTTATTTAGTATTTAATTAATGCAGAACCCCAAGTGAATCCTGCGCCAAAGGCTTCAAGCAAGACCAATTGCCCGCGTTTTATGCGGCCATCACGAACCGCTTCATTAAAGGCAATAAGCACCGAAGCAGACGAGGTATTACCCTGATTCTCAAGCGTCACCACCACTTGATCCATGGACATTTTTAATTTTTTAGCGGTTGCTTCAATAATTCGTATATTCGCCTGATGTGGAACCAGCCAGTCAATATCGGACTTATCCATATTATTCGCTTCAAGCGTTTCATCGACAATCCGGCCCAAGGTATTGACAGCAACTTTAAAAACCTCATTGCCACGCATGCTAATATAGCCAGCTTCGTGCTTGTTAGCTTCTGTGGCTACTTGAGGATTTGGACAATAAAGCAGATCTTCATATTCCCCATCGGAATAAATATGCGTAGACAAAATACCCGTCTCGTCTGAAGCGCTCAACAAAATGGCTCCCGCCCCATCGCCAAATAAAATACAGGTACCCCGATCCGACCAGTTGACAATACGCGAACAAATTTCCGAGCCGACAACAAGCACCGTCTTGGCAGCGCCTGACTTGATGTATTGATCGGCAATACTCATGGCAAAAATCGAACCCGAGCAAGCCGCCTGCACATCAAAGGCTACGGTGTTTTTGATGCCTGAACGCTGCTGCAATAGGCATCCTGTACTCGGATAAACGCGATCAGGCGTGCCTGTTGCAACAATTATTAAATCAATTGCCTCTGGATCAATTCGCGCTTCATCAATTGCCTGCCTGGCAGCAATTTCGGCCATGCTAGCAGCTGATTCATTAGGCCCTGCAATTCGGCGGCTTTTAATACCTGTCCGCTCATAAATCCAGCTATCTGATGTATCAACAGTCTGCGATATTTGCTCGTTAGTGCGTACTTCTTCCGGCAAATAAGCGCCGGTGCCGATTACTCTTGAATATCGCGTCATGCGACCGCTCTCAGAGCCAGGGTTTTTTCTACTTGCTCGCTTATTTTTCTAATGACATCTTTTTCGACTTCACAAACGGCAAGCTCAATAGCCGTTTTAAAAGCAAGAATATCAGCACCACCATGACTTTTAATGACCAGCCCCCGTAACCCCAAAAAACTGGCGCCATTATATAATCGAGGGTCTATGCGTTGCTTAAACGACTTAAGGAC
>JBAVIP010000047.1:0-1578 GCA_049687015.1 Methylotenera sp.
GCCGAGGCATACACAGGTTTTCAGACCGGAAGCCGGGGATAGGATCATGAGGAACCTCCTGGGGAGTCAGTTCCTCCTAATTATCATAGGGCCGCAGGGGGGTCAAACCGGCATTCCCGTCGGACGGCAGAAACGGCTGGCCGGTCCGCCGGGCTGAAGCTCAAGTTCTTGACGGGAAAACTCTCTTCATGTAATATTGGGCATTCCCGGTGGGGCTGTAGCTCAGTTGGGAGAGCGCTTGAATGGCATTCAAGAGGTCGACGGTTCGATCCCGTTCAGCTCCACCAATCTTCTCCCTTAGATCCAGCAGTTAGCGCGACGGCCCCGAAAGTCTCGGGGCCGTTGTTGCGTCTTCCCGCTGCCTCCTCTCAGGAGAGGGTGGCGTCGTCGTCCTCGAAGGTGCTGCTGCCCATTCCGGCTCCGGACGTCCCGCTGGCGCGGATCGCGCCCAGAGGTCCGATCGCTCCGACTTTGCCCATCAGGCGCTCGGAATGCAGCGAGAGGTGGAGAGAGGCCAGTGCTTCGCCGGCGCTACAGTACTGCGGAGAGGCGTGATGGGCCGGGGCCATCTCATTGATGGCGGCCTTCAGTGTCCGTTCCAGGTTTTCCCGGGCGGCGGCGTCGAGCATGCCGTCCCCGCGGGTGGCACTCTGCGCCCGGGCGGCTAGGAGAGTCAGGGTCTCGAGCTCCAATGATGCCTCGGGGCTAGTTGAACCGCGCACGGGCCCTCGCGCTCCAGGCCGCCGGCGACCGATCGAGCTTCGTCAGCGCGGCCAGAAGCTCCTCACAGAAGGCGTTGAACTGCGCTTCGTCGGAGAACTCCCACGACTCGACATCGGCGTTCTCCGGGATTTCCGACTCGGGTCTTGGGCGAGGGTTGGCGATCATCGCGAATCCTTTCGTGCGGCGCCTCGGGCACCTCGCGGCTTTGCGTGTCGAACGGGTCTTCGGGTCAGCGGGACGAGGTGCACCGCCCGTGCCAATCGCTGAACTTCAATGAATACAGGGTTCCTGACGTTTCATCGGCGATGGGCGCAGGCATTCCTTTCTGCAAACCGGTGCGCAAAGTTCGTCGCTTTGTGCGCCCGCAGCGCAAGAGCGCGGGCACGGATTGCGTCTTTCTCCAGAATGACCCTGCCGCCGCCACGCTCGCCGACACCCGCGGACCCATGCGACTGCTCGCACGCCTGAGCCTCGAAGCCCGGCGTCGCAGACTGTCGCTGCGCACCGAAAAGGCTTACCGCGGCTGGGTGAGGCGGTTCGTGCTCTTCCACGGCAAACGCCATCCTGACGAGCTCGGTGCGGAAGCCGTCAGCGCGTTCCTCACCGCCCTCGCGGTCGATCTCGGCGTCGCCGCGGCGACGCAGAACAAGGCACTCGCAGCGCTCCTCTTTCTCTATCGCGAGGTGCTCGGAGTCGACCTCGGCCCGCTGCCCGAGGCGGCCCGCGCCACTCGCCCAAAGCGCCTCCCGGTCGTCCTCTCGCGCGACGAAGCCCGGCTCCTCATCGCACACTTCGGGGGCGTCGATCGTCTGGTGGCGCTGCTTCTCTATGGCGGTGGGCTGCGCCTCCTGGAGG